>DASYBT010000073.1:0-3521 GCA_036500585.1 Rhizomicrobium sp. | reverse complement strand
GGAAGGAGTGTTCGTAATAGGCGGAGTTAAAGACACCCGGTGTCAATAGCACGACGTTGGGTTCGGAGGGCGCGGCCGGCGGCGCGATCGACTTCAGCGTCGCCAGTAATTCGTCGGGGTAGTTTTCCACCGGCGCGATGCGGTAGCGCGAGAACAGCTCCGGAAACAGCCGCAACATGATCTCGCGGTTCTCCAGCATGTAGGAGACCCCGGACGGCGTGCGCGCATTGTCCTCAAGCACGTAAAAAGTCTCGGCATCGACCCGAACGATATCGATGCCGGCGATGTGCACGTAGATATCGTGCGGCACCTTTTGGCCGTTCATCTCCGGACGGAATACCGGGTTTTGGAAGACCAGATCCTCCGGCACCACGCCGGCTTTGAGGATCTCGCGGCGGTTGTAAACGTCCTTGATGTAGGCGTTGATGGCTTTAAGCCGTTGCTCCAGGCCACGGCGAACAATGTCCCATTCCTGCGCGGCGATGATGCGCGGGATGACGTCGAACGGGATCAAGCGCTCGGTCGCTTCGGGATCGCCGTAGACTGCGAAGGTGATGCCGATGCGCCGGAAGAGCAGTTCAGCCTCGCGGCGGCGAAAATCGAGGACATCGGGCGGGATCTGGCTTAGCCACTGCGATAGCTCAGCGTAGGCCGGCCGCACCGCCCCACCGCTGTCTCGCATCTCATCGAACATGCCCCGAATCCCCGGCCCGCATAATCGAAACTGCACAATGCTCAAGGCGATAAGGCCCTGCGCAATCTACAGTTCAAGCAATCTTTGCGCCAAATTGTTCCGCGTGGGGAGGGGCCATGGGCTTGCTCGAGCCGCCTTTTTGCACAGGATTTGGGCGGACTGACCATTGCCTCGCCTAGCCTTGAGCCGCCTACGCCGCCGCGCTACAGGAAATAGCAGCGCGGAGATTAAGACCGGAGATTAAGCCCAATGGCCGACGGCATGGCCAAGACTGACGGCGTGACCGACGGCGTTATCACCGCCGCCATCCTTGTTATCGGCGACGAAATCCTCTCGGGCCGCACCAAGGACAAGAATATCGGCTACATCGCCGAGTACCTGACCAATATCGGCATCGACCTGAAGGAAGTCCGCGTCGTTCCGGACGAAGAGCCGGAGATCATTACCGCGCTGAACGCGCTTCGCGCCCGCTACACCTACATTTTCACCACCGGCGGGATTGGGCCGACCCACGACGACATCACGGCGGACTGCGTTGCCAAAGCGTTCGGCGTCAGCCTCGACTATCATCCGAAAGCCGTCGAGATGATGAAGGCGCGAGTCGCCGAAACCGGCGGAGTGATGAACGAAGCGCGCATGCGCATGACGCGCGCGCCGGCCGGCGCCGAGCTTGTGCTCAACAAGATTTCCGCGGCGCCGGGCTTCTGGATCGGCAATGTCATCGTCATGGCCGGCGTGCCGAACATCATGCAGGCGATGCTCGATTACGTCGCGCCGAAATTGAAGACCGGCGTGAAGATGCTGTCGGAATCAATCCGCGCCGACTGCCGCGAGGGCGACATCGGCACCGAACTCGGCGCGATCGCCAAAAAGCATTCCGACGTTATCATTGGCTCCTATCCGTTCGTGGACGAGCGCGGCGGCAATACCAACGTCGTTGTGCGTTCGCGGGACGCGCAGAAGATCGCTGCCGCGATGACGGATATTCAGGCGATGTTGACGCGGGTGCACGCAGAACTGGCCGCGGGCCAAAGATAGGACCGCCGCTATGGCCGAGCCGGTAAATCCCGAAAAAATCTTTCCGGTTTCATGGGATCAATTCCATCGTGATTCGCGTGCGCTGGCCTGGCGGCTCAACGGTGCCGGCCCGTTCAAGGCGATCGTCTGCATCACACGCGGCGGCCTCGTGCCCGCGGGGATCGTTGCCCGCGAACTCGGGGTGCGAATGATCGAGACCGTGTGCGTGGAAAGCTACGCGCATCAAACGCAAGGCCAGCTGACCGTACTCAAGGATATCGCGCCGTCGATCGTTGCGCTCGGTGCAAGCAAGGGTGGCGGCGTGCTGATTGTCGACGATCTTGTCGACACCGGGCAGACCGCCAAGGTCGTGCGGGGAATTATGCCGGGCGCGCATTTCGCCACCGTCTATGCCAAGCCGATGGGCCGGCCGATGGTGGACACGTTCATCACCGAAGTGTCGCAGGACACCTGGATCTATTTTCCGTGGGATACCGGCTTGGCGTTCCAGCCACAGATCCGCGATGCGGCCTTGTAGAGCGCTGCTATGGAGCGCCCATTGCTATAGAGCGCCCATGTAGAGGGCCGCTGTGCAATCGGCTATGATGGCCGCCGAGCCAAGCTGATCTTGCAGCCTGATTTTTAGGGAGACTCCCATGGACGCTATTACCCCCAAATCCAAGCACGACACTCTCGACACCCATTCCCACGTCGTCCGGCCCGCCCAGCTGGAGTGGAAGAAGACACGGTTTCCCGGCTGCGAGGTGAAGGGCTTGCTGCTCGACAAGGAGAGCGGCCTCGTTACCGCCCTGATGCGCTTTGAGCCGGGCGCGGTGCTGCCGGACCACGAACACGTCAAGATCGAGCAGACTTATGTGCTCGAGGGCAAGCTGGTCGACAAGGAAGGTCCGGCGGAAGGTCTCAGCGTCGGCCCCGGCGAATTCGTCTGGCGCGAAGCGGGCAGCCGCCATGTCGCCTGCACGCCCGAGGGCGGCTTGATGCTGGCGATGTTCCAGGTGCCGAACAAATTCTTCGAGCAGGACGGCCGGGTCACGGATCTGTCCGGCGAGGCATGGGACAAGCTTTGGGGCCACATCTTCAAGGAATAGATCATTGAGGCACGGGGCGGCATCGACGCCGCCCTATTTGTGCCGAACTGCCACAGCCTGATTGGAGGGGTGGAGCTGGACATGATGCGCAAGTTCTTGGGAGCTGCTGTTATCCTTGCCTTACTGACCGGCGCCGCCGCCGCTCAGATGCCGATGCCGGGCATTTCGCTCGGACACGACGAGAAGAAAAAGCTTACACCCGACGAGCAGGCGGCCCAGGATGCGCGTGACAGGGCCTACAAGGCGGAACTGAACAAGATTCCGGAAAAGAAGAACAACGACCCCTGGGGCAACATTCGCGATACGGACCAGCCGCAGGCCTCGCGAGCGCCCTCCAAGACCAAGCCGCAGTAAGCATTCGCCCGGAGCCGTTCGCTTCCGCCGCGCGTGCAGCGGATGCTAAAGTCGATTCTACGCGGGCATTGGACTGATGCCCGCTCCGCGGACATACAGCTGTCCGCCTTGCGGACGTGGCGAAATGGTAGACGCAAGGGACTTAAAATCCCTCGGGGAGAAATCCCTGTGCCGGTTCGAGTCCGGCCGTCCGCACCACTAACGGAGTGTGATTGCTGGGCTGCCACCGAGCCCCGCAATTACGGTGATGATGCTTTTAATCCGCGATGCCGATCCGGTTGAATGCGCTGTCACTGTGGTCCCAGATTGGTAACGGCGCCAGCCTGATAGATACGCCATCCAACAAA
>DASYBT010000072.1:0-67879 GCA_036500585.1 Rhizomicrobium sp. | reverse complement strand
ATGGATACCGCTAAGCTCAAGCGCTTCGCCGAAAATTTCTGGGACGAGTCCATCCTGCCCTCCATCACCGAATACGTCCGCATCCCCAACAAGTCGCCGGCCTACGATCCGAAATGGGTGGAGCACGGCTACATGGACGATGCCGTGAAGCTGATGGAAGCGTGGGCGAGGGCGCAGCTGGAGGCCCTTCCCGGCGCAACCCTGGAAGTCGTGCGCCTGCCCGGCCGCACGCCGCTCATCTTCATGGATATCCCCGGCGACAAGGGCGACACGGTGCTGCTCTACGGCCATCTCGACAAGCAGCCGGAAATGAAAGGCTGGGCCGATGATCTTGGGCCCTGGAAGCCGGTGCGCAAAGGCGACAAGCTATACGGCCGCGGCTCGGCCGACGACGGCTACGCGATCTATGCCTCGCTCGGTGCGCTGAAGGCGCTCGCGGAGCAAAAGGTGCCGCGCGCCCGCTGCGTGGTGATGATAGAGGCGTGCGAAGAATCCGGCAGCTACGATCTGCCGTTCTATGTCGATCATCTGCTGGATCGGATCGGCCAGCCATCATTGGTCGTGTGTCTCGATTCCGGATGCGGCGATTATGATCGGCTGTGGCTGACGACCAGCTTGCGCGGCATTGCGGCGGGATCGCTCACCGTGAAGGTGCTGACGGAAGGCGTGCACTCCGGCGATGCGTCCGGCATCGTGCCGTCGTCGTTCCGCATTCTGCGCACGCTTCTGTCGCGCCTCGAAGACGAAACCAGCGGCGCCATCCGCCTGCCGGAATTGTACGTGCAGATTCCGCCGCAGCGCATCGAGCAGGCGAAGGAAGCCGCGCGCATCCTCGGCACCGCGACCTACGACAAGTTCCCGCTCGCCGGACACATCAAGCCGATGTCGGACGACGTGGCGGAGCTCACCTTGAACCGCACCTGGCGGCCGCAGCTCGCCGTCGTCGGCATGGATGGGTATCCCGCGCCGGAGAATGCCGGCAACGTGCTGCTGCCCTATTCCACCGCGAAGCTTTCGGTGCGAATTCCGCCGACCCTCGATGGCGAAACGGCGGTCTCGCGCATCAAGTCGGCGCTGGAAGCCGATTCGCCCTATGGCGCGGAGGTGGAATTCGAAAACGAAGGCGGACAGACCGGCTGGAACGCGCCGCCCTTGGCCTCGTGGCTGGAGAAGTCGGTGGCGCACGCGTCGGAGGAAGCGTTCGGCAAGCCGCCGGCCTACATGGGTGAAGGCGGCACGATTCCGTTCATGGGGATGCTGGGCGAGAAATTCCCGGAGACGCAGTTCGTCATCACCGGTGTGCTGGGCCCGCATTCCAACGCGCACGGCCCCAACGAATTCCTCCACATCCCGACCGGCAAGCGCGTGACCATGGCCATCGCGCGCGTCATCGCGGATCACTACTCACGTATAAATTAGGTGAGCCACATCTAGCTCCTCGCCGAATAATTCATCAGCCTTTTGGAATGCATATCTCGCGCTCGCAGTCAAAACCATGATCTGCTGCACAAATGAGTCGAGAACATCGCATCCGACGCACGCTACGCGCTCTCGCTCGTCAGCGTGTCGCCATGGTCCTTCCAGGTAATGTCTTAGTCGTCGAGTTGGCAGTCGAAGCAAATGACCGAGACACCGATACTGACCTGCGAACCTGCCTAATTCGAGGCTGGGTTGAAGTGCTTCATGATGCAGTGCCGCACGGGAGCTTAACACCTGAGGGCAATCTGCCAGATTCACTCTACACCGGCACAACTACGATATATCGAATCACGGATAGCGGCTGGTCGGTAATACGGCGAGATCGATTGTTGGCCATCTCTGCGGTTATATTTGCTGCCGCAAGCTTCGCCCTGTCGATGATCATTTGGATAAGCACGAAATGAGCGACGATCCGAATGAGTTGATTAAGATCAGCATGGAGGTGGCTCTAAAGCCAGTCACCGATATTGCCGAGAGCGTGATCGGTTTGGCTGGCGGGGACTGGCTTACGGAAAAGCGCAAACGAAACCGCGAGCGCCTCCGTGCCGAAACAGAAAACATTCTCCATGAGCGAAAGATAGACCGACCAACAGAACCTCCGCCTACAATTGCAATTGATCTGCTCAAGGGCGCGCAGGACGAGGATAGAGATGAACTTGTTCACATCTGGGCTGCGCTGCTTGCCCGTGCCATGGATCCCGACACCCGAAAGTCATATCGCCGCCAGTTCGCCGAAGTGGCCCGGAGTTTGGAGCCGCTAGATGCCGTCGCGCTTTCAATTCTCGCCGCGCCGGGACGTCTCGAACCGCACCGGGCCGCTTTCGTAGCCAAGCAAACGGGCGCCACGCATGACGAAGTCTCGCTGGCCATAGAAAGTTTGCGTAATCTTGGTTTGATTCAGAGTGGCCCGGCTATTACGGCAACGCATCCAGGTCTCTTACCATTAGGCCGCGCGTTTCTAGCTGCAGTTTCCACCATCGCGCGAGAATAGCTGGTGAGGGGATGGAAGTATCCGCCCCCTCCCGCCTTCGGCGGTACTTTCCCGTAAGTGGGCGAGGTGGTTCTCATTTCTTCAACGCCTCAATCATCGCCTGGGCGGCCGCGGGCGCGCGGATTTTGGCGCCGGAGATGAAATAGACGAACACGTCGCGCTTCTTCTTCGGCGCGGCGGGCGCAAGGTGGGGCAAGTCCTTCGGTGTGGCGCCGGATTCGAATTCCTTGGCGCGCTTGGCCCAGGTGGCGATTTCTTTCGTGGTGTAGCCCGTCGCCACCTTCTCGTTGGTGCGCTGCAGCCGCATGTAGATGAAGTCAGAGGCCGCATCGGCCAGCAGCGGATATTTCGGCGAGTCCGCCAGCACGATGGCGACGCCATGCTTGCGGCACAGCTTCACGAACTCGGGCACCAAAAAGCTTTCGTGCCGCACTTCCACCGCATGCTTCAGCGCCACGCCATTCAATTCGGAAGGCAGCAGCGAGAAGAACGCGGCGAAATTCGCTTCGTCGAATTTGCGCGTCGGCATGAACTGCCAGACCACCGGCCCAAGCTTCGCACCCAGTTCGGTGAAGCCGCTGTTCAAGAACTTCTCGATCAGCGGCGCGCTTTCGCCAAGCTCGCGCTTTGCCGTCGCGAATTGCCAGGCCTTCACGGCGAACTTAAATTCGTCCGGCGCCGTGTCGGCCCACTTCCGGAAGCTGTCCGGCTTCTGCAGGCGATGGAACGTGGCGTTGATCTCGATCGAGGTCAGCGCGCGGCTGGCGAACTCCAGCTCCTTCGCCTGCGCGAGACCCTTGGGATAGAAGGTCCCGCGCCACGCCGGAAAATTCCAGCCGCCAATTCCGACTCTGATCATGGTTTGCAAATATGCCGCCGCTCCGCGCCTATCCTATCAGCTTTGCGCCGCGCGCGGCAGGAGCTTCTCGATGGCATCGAGATAGGAGACGAACGCATCGCGCCCCTTGTCGGTGAGGCTGGCGCGGGTGAGCGGCTTGCGCCCCACGAAGCTCTTGCCGATCTCGACATAGCCCGCCTCCTCCAGCTTGCGCAGGTGCACGGAGAGATTGCCGTCGCTCGTCTGCAGCTTCGTCTTCAGCTCGTTGAACTCAGCCGTGCCGGCGCTCGAGAGGTACGCCATGATGCCAAGCCTCAGGCGGCCGTGAATCACATCGTCGATATTTGCAATATCGAACGCGTTCATGACGCCGCTCCCTTCAGCGCGAGGCCTGGCGCACCAGCTGCAGGCCCGGCAGGGTGAGCGTCAGGATCAGCGCGATGCCAAGCGCCAGTACCTGTGCCGGCGTGTTGGCCAGATAAGCGAGCAGCAACGTGAAGCCGAACGCGGCCGCGGCGGCCACGAACATCCAGCGCTGGCGGGCCAGCGCGCCGCTCACCAGCCATGCCGTGCCGTAGAAGGCGAAGGCGACAAGGCCGTTGGCCGCTTCCATGACCGCGGCATTCATGCGCGTGCTTTCAATGGCGATGGCGAGGATGAGCACCACGATGCCGGCGCCGGCGCCGCTCCATGCCATGCCGAAGGCATATTGGTTGGTGCCCGGCCGCACCCCTTCGCCGCTGCCGCGCAGCCTGAGGAACAGCGCCACCCAGATGGCGGCGAACAGTACCCCGGCGCCGATCCAGATGTCTCCGATCGGGAATGACGCGAGGTATCCCGCCTGCATCGCCCCTTGCACGAAAGCGGCACAGCCGAAGACGAGTCCGGCGGCCGCGAGAAACGCGCCCCCCAGAATGGGTCCGCGCCGGCCCTGCTCGGCCAGGCTGCGCATGTAGGAAATGTCGGTGTGGAGGTCGGTGGTGGATCGGTCTGTCACGGTCGGCTCTCCTCTTCAAAGCCGTCTTCATATCGTGATACACTTTGTATTGCAAAGTACTTTCTCATGGCGGATTGAGAAATTGACGGGGGTTTCTTCAGGAATTGCGCGGGCTGGTCCGGAATAACTGCTGTAGCTGTCGATATTTTCCTTGGTGGCGCTTGCCAGCGAGTCGCTCCTCCTATATACTCCGCACACTCTCCGAAATTGCGCCTGTGTCCTCGCGAGCCGACGTCCGGCCTCGCTCGCAGCCGTGATTGTTTTTTGACAATAACCCCGGCCAGCACCGCAGATCGACCACGCGAAGCAGCCATATCCTCATTTTTCGAAACCAACCCGGATCGGCGCTCGAATTGCGTCCGAGCCGACCAGCAATTTCGCTTTGCAACTAACTAACCAGTCAGTTAGTAATTGCCGATGGAGACTGAAGCCCCTGAACCCAAATGGCAGCGCCGCAAGGATGCGCGGCCCCCGGAAATCCTGGATGCTGCCTATAGGGTGTTCACCGAAAAGGGCTTCGCCGCCGCCCGCATGGACGATATCGCCAAGGCGGCGGGGGTCACCAAGGGCACTGTCTATCTCTACTTCGACAGCAAGGAGACGGTGTTCAAAGCCCTAGTCGTCGGCGCCTTCAGCGAGCGTTTCGACCGGCTGACGGAGGTGATGGCCGGCTACGAGGGCTCCTGCTCCGGCCTGCTGGCCGAAGTGCTGCGCGCGCTCGGCGAATTCGTCGCCACCTCGGAGCGAATCGGGCTGCCGAAGATCGTCATCGCCGAGATCGGCAAGTTCCCGGAGCTTGCACGATTCTACCGCCACGAAGTGATCGGCCGCGGTCTACGGCTGTGGGACGCGATCCTCCGGCGCGGCATCGAGCGCGGCGAATTCCGCGAGGTGCCGGTCGATCACACGATCCGGCTATGCATCGCGCCGATCCTGCTGGCCGCGATCTGGCGCACAACCTTCGCCCAGTTCGACGAACAACCTTACGACATCGCCGGCCTGATCGAGACGCACATCGACATGCTCCTGCGCGGTTTGCGGAAGGAAAGCGCTGCACCATGAAAGGGGCCAGTGAAATTCATACCCTCCCCTTGCGGGAGGGTCGAACGAACAAGCGAAGCGAGTTCGTTCGGGGAGGGGTTATTGGCGCAAAGATCACCCCTCCCCGAAATTTGCTTCCGCTTGCGCTCCGCAAATTTCGACCCTCCCTCAAGGGGAGGGTGGGCTTCTTGTTCGGCATAACCATCCTTCTTACCGCCTGCAGCAACCAGCAACCGCGAGGCTGGCTCGGTTATGCGGAAGGCGACAACACCTTCATCTCGGCGCCGCAGCCGGGATGGGTGGCGCACCTCTCCGTCGAGCGCGGCACGCAGGTGCACCATGGCCAGTTGCTGTTCACCCTCGACGACACCCGTGAGCAGGCGGCGCGCGATCAGGCGGCGGCCGCGATCCCGCAGATGAAGGCGGAGATCGCGCAAAGCGAAGCCAACCTGGTGCTGATGAAACAGAACCTCGTGCGCCAGCAGGGGCTGGAGCGTAAGCACGCCGGCGTCCCCAGCGCACTCGATCAGGCGCAATCGAACTACCGCCAGGCGCAGGCCGCGCTTCAGCAATTGTACGCGCAGGAACGGCAGGCCGAAGCGGTACTGACGAGCGCGCAATACACACTCACCCAGCGCGACATCGTCGCTTACGTCGATGGTGCCGTGCAGGATGTGTATTTCCGCCAGGGCGAATATGTGCCGGCGTCGACACCTGTCGTGTCCATCCTGCCGCCGAAGAACATCTATGCGCGATTCTTCGTGCCGGAAACGGAATTCGCCAAGGTTCACTTGGGCGAGAAGGTTCGCGTCACCTGCGACGGCTGCAGGCCGCTGACCGCGACCATCACCTTCATCGCGCAGCAGGAGGAATTCACCCCGCCGGTGATCTTCTCCGTCGGAAATCGCGAGAAGCTGGTGTTCAAGCTGGAAGCGCGCGCACCCGGAGGGTTGCCGCTGCATCCGGGCCAGCCCGTCGAGGTGAGACCTCTTTGAGCGCGAGGCCCGCACAACGGCGCACCCTCCCCTTGAGGGAGGGTCGAAATTCGCGAGCGCGAGTGAAGCGAATTTCGGGGAGGGGTAATTCATTCCGCACCAACACCCCTCCCCGAAGAATTCTTCGCTGCGCTCGAATTCTTCGACCCTCCCTCAAGGGGAGGGTACTGCTTATCGAGGCGATCGATGGCTGACGAGCTCGCCATCGATATGAAGGGACTAACGAAGCGGTTCGGACCAAAGGTGGCCGTCGATCACATCGACATTGCGGTCCCCGAAGGCCAGGTGTGGGGATTCCTCGGTCCCAACGGCTCGGGCAAGACCACCACCATCCGCATGCTGTGCGGATTGTTGCGCCCCGATGACGGTCAAGGCACCTGCATCGGCTACGACGTGCTGCGCGAGCCCGACAAGATCAAGCGGCAGACCGGCTACATGACGCAGCGTTTCAGCTTCTGGGAAGATCTGTCGATCCGCGAGAATCTGGAATTCGTCGCCCGCATGTATGAACTCGACAATCGCCGCCAACGCATCGAGCAGATGCTGGATCGGCTGGGCCTTAAGCATCGGCAGAACCAGCTGGCCGGCGAACTCTCCGGCGGCTGGAAGCAGCGCATGGCGCTGGGCGCCTGCATCCTGCACGAGCCCAAACTGCTGTTGCTCGACGAGCCCACCGCTGGCGTCGATCCGCAGGCGCGGCGCGATTTCTGGGAACAGATCCATTCGCTCAGCGAGCAGGGGCTCACCGTGCTCGTCAGCACGCATTACATGGACGAAGCGGAGCGCTGCGACCGCATCGTCTACATCCTGAACGGCAAGCTGGTGGCGCGCGGCACGGTGCACGATGTCATCGCGCAATCCGGTCTCGTCACCTTCATCGTCAGCGGCGATAATGTGCGCCGCTTTGCCGAACCGTTGCGCCGTGAACCGGGCGTCGAATACGTCGCGTTCTTCGGCGCGGTGCTGCATGTCAGCGGTCACGACCGCGGTGCCCTGGAACGCGCGCTGGAAAAAATTGGAAAACAACCGGATACGACAATTGAGGAAGCCCAGCCGAGCCTCGAAGACGTCTTCATCCAGCTGCAGGAGAACGCCGCCTGATGCGCGCTTTCTCCTTCACACGCTACGTCGCGATCCTGATGAAGGAGCTGGTGCAGATCCGCCGTGATCGCGCCACCGTTGCCATGATCCTCGGCGTGCCGATCATGCAGCTCCTGCTGTTCGGCTTCGCCATCAATCTCAATCCGAAGGATCTGCCGACGGCGGTCTCCATCGACGATCCTGGCCGGTTTAGCCGTTCGATCGTCGCCGCGCTGCAGAACTCGGGCTACTTCCAGATCGTGCGGCAGACGAACTCGCCGGAAATCGCGCGGCAAATGCTGCAGCGGGGCAATGCACTCTTTGTCGTGGAGATCCCTGAAAATTTCAGCCGCGACGTCGTGCGCGGCAGTCAGCCTTCGCTGGTCATCGAAGCGGATGCGACCGATCCGGCAGCGGGGTCGTATGCGCTTGCGGCCTTCAATTCGCTCACGACAACCGCGCTGCGCGACGATCTCGTCGGACCGCTGGCGGCGCGCGCGCAAGGGCCGCCGCCGTTTCAGCTGATCACGCATCTTCTCTACAATCCGGAATCGAACACGCAGTACAACATTGTGCCGGGACTGCTCGCCATCATCCTCACTATGACGATGGTGCTGATCACCTGTCTCGCGCTAACCCGGGAGCGGGAGCGCGGCACGTACGAAAATCTGCTCGCGATGCCGGCGACGCCGCTCGAGATCATGCTTGGCAAGATCTCGCCGAACATCCTGATCGGCTCGATCCAGAGCACCATCATCCTGCTTGCGGCGCGCTACATTTTCGGCGTGCCGATGCTGGGCTCGCTTGCGCTACTGGCGTTTGGGGTCGCCATCTACATCATGGCCAATCTTGCCGTGGGCTACACCTTCTCGACCGTCGCGCAGAACCAGCTGCAGGCGATGCAGATGATGATGTTCTTCCTGCTGCCGTCGATCCTGCTGTCCGGCTTCGCCTTCCCCTTCAAGGGAATGCCAAATTGGGCTCAATGGATCGGAGAGGTCTTACCAGCGACACATTTCCTCAGGATTGTCCGCGGCGTCTTGCTCAAGGGCAACGGCTTTGCCGATATCTGGCCGGAACTTTGGCCCCTCATTCTCTTTCTGTTTGGAGCCGTGGCGATCGCGCTGGCGCGTTTCCGCCGGACGCTCGACTAGAGCAGGTTATCAGGGGGTTGCGAAATGAGTGGCGAGCCCTCACATTCGCCCGGGTCAGCAGCCTGGCTCTCGCGTTGTATTTGCGGCATTCAACACAGGGTTCGCCCGAATCGGGGCGGCACCATCGGTGAGGTGGGGTTCTGAGCGTGACATCCGGCTTCTCTCTGTTCCTGCAAGCGATCCTGGCCTGTGTGCTGGTGGTGCTGGCGTTGCTGTCGGCGCAGCTCGCCACCCTGGCGCTGGTTCGCTGGTTCTCGCGCCCACGCAGCGTTCGCATGCCGAAGTTGCCGGACGAGGTGCTGCCGCACGTCCTGGTGCAACTCCCCGTATGCGACGAAGGCGGGTTGGCGGTGCGCGTCGCTGCCGCTGCCGCTCAGATCGATTGGCCGCGCGACCGGTTGCACATCCAGTTGCTCGACGACGGCCGCGAGGAAAACCACATGGCGTTGGTCGATGCCGTAAACGCGGTGATGCCTTCGGATGTGGATTTTGCGATTCTGCGCCGCGGCACCCGCAACGGATTCAAGGCCGGCAATCTCGCGTTCGGTCTCCAGCATTCCGATGCGCCGTATGTCGCGATCTTCGACGCCGATTTCGTCCCGCCGCCAGATTTCCTGCGACGCACGGTGCCGGCGCTGATCGCCGATTCGAAGCTCGCCTTCGTGCAGGCCCGCTGGGGCCACGCCAATCGCATGCGCAACTGGCTGACCATGGCGCAAGGTTTTCTGCTCGACAGTCATTTCGCGGTAGAGCAGGAGGCGCGATTCCGGCTGGGACTGCCGATTTCTTTCAACGGAACAGCGGGCGTGTGGTCGCGCGCGGCCATCGAATATAGCGGCGGCTGGACCGGCGACACGCTGACGGAAGATCTCGATCTCTCCATGCGCTGCGCCCTCGACGGCTGGCATGGCGCCATCGTGGCCGATCTGGAAGTGCCGGGCGAACTGCCGGAGACCGCGGCGGCCTGGCGTGCGCAGCAGGCGCGCTGGACCAAAGGGCACGCGCAGGTCGCGCGCAAGCTGATCCCCGAAATCTGGTTGAGTGAATGGCCGTGGTGGAAGAAGGCGGCCGTGACTCTGCAGGTCTGTCAGTTCGGTTTCTTCACCTTCGCCGGCGCCAGCGTCGCGCTCAGCCTCACCTTAATGTACATGGGCGTGGTCTATGTCGCCGCCGTGGCCGATCTCGGCGGTGTCGTCACGGTGCTCGGCCTGTGTACCAGCCTCGGTTATCTGTGGCTCGGACAGGCGATGCTGGGGCGCACGCGCGAACCCTGCTTCTTGCGCGCACTGCTGCTCGCGATTCTCTTCCCGAGCGGTCTCGTCCTTTCCAATGCGCGCGCAACGTACGAAGCGTTCTCCAACCGCGGATTGGTCTTCCATCGCACGCCGAAGGCCGGTGCTGTGTACGCCGGTGGATGGCGCGGCAGCCCGGAAATCGTTGCCGGGTTGCTGCTGCCGCTGTTTGCCTTCGCCGAACAGGCCTGGAGCGCGCCGTTCTTCATCTTTGCCGCCGCTGGCCTGCTCTCCATCGGCGGAATGGGCTGGACCAGCGCATTGACCCGGCTTCCGGCGCGCGAAGCCGTGCGCGAGTAGAACTCGCCCTCATTCGTTCAAATTGAAAGAGAATCCCTAACGCTGCTTTGAACGCTGCCGAGGTAGTGTTCGCTGCAGCGGCCGTCATGGCTTGAGCGGTAATGAGGGGCTTTTCGATGGTGGGGTCTCTTCGGTTCGCGGTGGCGGCCGCCCTTTCTCTTGCACTTTGCGCCTGTGCCAGCAGTCCGGATGGCACATTCCAATCGAAACGATACGCCAGCATCCCGCGTCATGAAGCGCCGGGGACAATTTCCACACCCAACCGGCCTCTGCAGTGCGTGCCGTATGCGCGTGAACGCTCCGGCGTGGAACTGTTCGGCGATGCCGGCTCGTGGTGGGATTTGGCGGCAGGGCATTATGCCCGCTCCAACCAACCCGAGTTGGGTTCGGTTCTGGTGCTGACCGGCTATGCCGGACCGCACCGCGGGCATCTCGCCGTGGTATCGGCCATCGAGTCGGATCGCCGCATCCGCGTCGATCACGCCAACTGGATGAACGACGGCCGCATCTACAAGGACGATCTCGTCGTCGATGTCAGCCCGGAGAATGACTGGAGCGAAGTCCGCGTCTGGGACGAGCGCGACAGTGTGCTGGGCGTGCGCACCTATTTGGTGCAAGGCTTCATCGGTCCCGGTCAGGACTCAGGCAGCGAACGCGTCGCCAGCAGAGATTAGCCAGCGTCGGCAATGCCATAGCCGATTGCGCGGAGCGAGCGGCGACCTCTTGCGTTTCCTGTCGGGCGGCATAAGTTCCGCGCCCTTGTGAGTGCGCAACCTCCATCCTTGAGCGGCGGCCAATGAGTTCGACGAATCCGGCTCGCCCCGACGATGCCCGGCCCATGAACCAAGACCACACCATGGAATCCGATATCTTCGCGGCGGACGACGAGGAGGATCACCGTCCAGTCGCGGCGCACGCCGATCCTGCCAAACAGGACTTCCGCCGCACGGTCGGCCTGACGCTCGGCGCTCTGGGCGTGGTGTTCGGCGATATCGGAACGAGCCCGCTCTACGCCATGCGTCAGTCTATCCAGAGCGCGTCGGGTGAGGCGCGCGATGTGACCGCGGCGCTGGGCTGCGCTTCGCTGATCTTTTGGGCGCTGATCTTCGTTGTCACGATCAAGTATGTGAGCCTCATCATGCGGGCCGACAATGACGGCGAAGGCGGCAGCCTTGCCTTGGCGGCCCTGGCCCATCGCTCGCCGGGCATCAGCCGCCGGCTGAAGAGCACCATCGGCATCGCGGCCCTCGTCGGACTCGCGCTGTTCTATGGCGATGGGCTGCTGACGCCTGCCGTTTCCGTCTTGAGCGCGGTGGAAGGACTGGGCGTCGGCAGCACGACTTTTCAGCCCTTCGTTGTACCGCTGGCGCTCATCATTCTGGTCGGGCTTTTCCTGCTCCAGTCGCGCGGCACGGCACACATCGGACGCATGTTCGGCCCCATCATGGTTGTGTGGATGGCGGTCATTGCACTGCTCGGTGCGATTTCGATTGCCCACACACCTGGCGTTCTCTGGGGCCTCAATCCGTACTACGGCATCCATCTCTTTATTCGCGAGCCATGGATCGCCTTCGTCACCTTGGGTCTTGTTGTCCTCTCCGTCACGGGTTGCGAAGCGCTCTATGCGGACATGGGACATTTCGGCCGCAATCCGATCCGCTATGCCTGGATGTACATCGTGCTGCCGGCACTGGTACTGAACTATTTCGGGCAGGCGGCCGCCGTGCTGCGCAACCCGCATGCGATTGGCGGCCCAGGCGATCCCACCTCGTTTCTCTTTTTCGGCCTGGTGCCGCACTGGGCTCATTATCCGATGGTCGCGCTTGCCACGGTGGCGACCGTGATTGCGTCACAGGCTGTGATTTCCGGCGTTTTCTCCATCACCCAGCAGGCGGTGCAGCTGGGGCGCCTGCCGCGGATGGAGATCCGCCACACGTCAGCGACGGAATACGGCCAGATCTATGTGCCACGGATGAACGCGTTTCTGGCGGTCGGCGTGGTGTTGATCGTCCTCATCTTCCGCTCTTCGGACGCATTGACCGCGGCCTACGGCATCGCTGTCAGCGGCGTGATGATGATCGACACGTTCAACGCTTCCATTGTGGCTGCCAAGCAATGGAAATGGGGCTTCCGATTGGCTGCCGGCGTGTTCGGCGCGCTGGGTCTGATTGACCTGATATTCCTGAGCGCCAACAGTCTGAAGGTGGTTCAGGGCGGCTGGCTGCCGCTGTTGATCGCGTGCGGTGTTTTCTTCCTGATGGAAACCTGGCGCCGCGGCCGGCGCACACATCTCGAGAAGGTGCGCAGCGAATCCATGCCGCTCGATCTCCTGATCGCACGCGCCGACAAGCATCCGACGCGCGTTGCCGGCACGGCCGTCTTCCTCGCTCCGCGCGGCGACACAGTGCCGGGTGCCCTGCTGCACAATCTGAAGCACAACAAGGTGCTGCACGAACGGGTTGTGTTGTGCCACGTGGCGGTGGACGACGTTCCGATCGTTTCAGCGACACGCCGGCTGGAAGTCGAGAAGCTCGGAAAGGGATTCTACAAAGTCACCATCCACCATGGCTTCTTCGAGGGTGTCGACGTGCCGCGCGCGCTGGAAGAGGCGCGCCGCTACGGCCTTGCGCTCGATGTGGACACCGCGACGTTCTTCATCGGGCATGAGACGCTGGTCGCGTCCGAACAGTCGACGCTCGGCCGCTGGCGCGCGCGTCTTTACATCCTGCTCGCGGCCAATGCGCTGTCTCCGGGGCGCTTCTTCCATTTGCCACCGAACAGGGTCGTCGAACTCGGCACCCAAATCGCGCTGTAACCATCCACGCGTTTGCATTATCGTGCCCGCATGATCACGATCCGCAGATCGGACGAGCGCGGGCGCACCAACATCGACTGGCTCGACAGCCGCCATACTTTTTCTTTCGGCGACTATTATCATCCGGATCATGTGAATTTCGGGCCGCTGCGGGTGATCAACGAGGACATCATCGCCGGAGGCGCAGGCTTCCCCCCGCATTCCCACGCCGACATGGAGATCGTCACCTACGTTCTTTCGGGCTCCCTGCAGCACAAGGATTCGCTTGGCACCGGCTCGGTCATCCGCGCCGGGGAAATCCAGCGCATGAGCGCCGGCACCGGCATCGTGCACTCCGAGTTCAACGCTTCCCGCGAAGAGCATTGCCATCTGCTGCAAATCTGGATCATGCCGTCGGATCAGGGCGCCGTGCCGTCCTATGAACAGAAAGCGATCGATCCGCAGTCTGTGGCGAACAAGCTCGCCCGCATCGCGGCACCCGAGCCGCGCTGCAACGAAGTCCGCCTGTTGCAGGATGCGGAAATCTGGGCGGCCAAATTCGATCGTGAGGAGGAGGCGATCTACACCTTGCAACCCGGCCGCCGGGCCTGGATTCAGGTTGCGAAAGGGGCGGTCACGGTCGGCGGCGAGGAATTGGGTGCCGGCGATGCCGCGGCCATCACCGATCAGGACCAGATCCGCATCCAGGCGCGCGGACCGGCCGAGATCCTGTTATTCGACATGGTCTAGGCGTCAGCCGCGGACGGAACGTCCAAAACGATTGCGGTAGCGCGGATCCATCTTCGACACCGGGAAGTAGATGAACACGTCGGTGGTGTCGAACTGACGGTCGATCACGGCGCCGTCGCCAATGCAACCACCGGCGCGCAGATAGCCTTTGATCATCGGCGGGAGCGCATGCAGCGCGGCCTTGGGATCGATGGCATCCTTCGGCATCATGTTCATTTCGACGTAAAGCTCTGGCCGCGCCTTCACGCGCAGATTCTCCGGCATGCGGTGGAAGTGATGCAGATAGGAGAGCTGCAGGGCCAGGGCGTTTGGATCGGTACCGGCGAGCGAGGCGCAGCCGAACATCAGATCGATCGAGAAACGCAAATCGTAGACCATCACGCCGCGCCAGAGGAGTTGCATGGTCGAGGCCCGGGAGCGGTATTCCTTGAGGATGCAGGAGCGGCCAAGCTCGACGAGGCGCGAATTGCCGCCAAGTTCGACCAGCATGGCAGCGATGTCGTACTCGCTGGCGGTGTAGAAGCCGCCCACACGTGCCGCGTCGGCATCGCGGATCAAACGATAAGTGCCGACCACGGCCGGCTGACCGTCCTCGTCATGCACCGAGCGGTCGATCACCAGCATGTGGTCGCAGACCTGATCGAACTGGTCGAAGTCGCGACGGCTCTCGCGCATAGCGGGCGACGGGATCGCGGTCATCTCTTCGTAGAAGACACGGTAGCGCAGCCGCTGCGCCGCTTCGACTTCCCCATCGGTTTCGGCGAGCCGAACCTCAAGCGCGCCGGCCGTTGCCAGAACGGGCCATTGCGCGAGTTGCCCTTCGAACGGGCCCGGCTCGTGAACGTTTACCAAAATGCCGTCCCTTAATCCGGCTGGCGCATCCGATTCGGCGCAGCCTGCCCACGAAGGTACCCCTCCTTCGCGAACTTTTGTTGAATCTAACCGAACCCGCTCGACGCTGCAAATATGGTGGCAATTCAGCCGCTTACAAGGCGCCCGCCGCGGCTGATCCGGCGCTTTCCCTTTGGCGGACGCGCAACAACGCAAAGAGCAAGAGCGCCGGGACCCCGATCAAGCCGGCTCCGACAAAGAAAATGGCATAGGCCGCCATCAGCCCGTGGCTCGCGCTCAACCATTCCACCACCGCGCCGGAGAAGCCTTTGAGGATTTTTCCGGCCCAGGCATAGGTGGAAGTGAGGAGGGCGTATTGCGTCGCGGTGTAGCCGAGGCTTGTCAGGCTGGACATGTAGGCAACCAGCGTCACGCCGGCCATGGCGATGCCGAAATTGTCGAGCGCCATGACGACGCCGAACGTGTAGACATCGTGGCTGTAGGGAAGCAGCGCATAGGCGATGGTGCCGACGATCTGCATCGCACCGCCAATGATAACGGCGATGCGGGAATCGAGTCGCGCGCAGAGAAAGCCGCCGGCCGCGATGCCGAAGAGCACCGCAATCAACCCGACGGAACTCCGGACCGCCGCGACTTCATCCTTGGACAAGCCGATGTCGTGATAGAGCGGATTCGCCATCGGGCCCATCACGAAATTGGGCAGCTGGAAAAGGCTGATCGCAAGCAGCATCAGAAGGGCGAAGGCCCCATATTTCTTGAAGAACGCGACGAACGGGCCGATCACGGCGTCAAGAAATCCACGCGGCGTCCATAGCGGTTCGAGCTTCTCCTTTGCGATCATCACCGCATCGGCGCTTTTCGGCTCACGCGCGAAAAACGTCGCCGCAATGCCGATGGCCATCGCCAGACCATAGACGATGTACGAGACAGGCCAGCCCATGTGCTCGGCCACGATCAGGATCAGCGCCTCGGTCGCCAGCATCGCGGTGCGGTAGCCGAACTGGTACGCGGAGGTGAGAAGGCCGAGTTCTTCGCTGCTCTCGGCAATTTCGATTCGCCACGCGTCGATGGCGGTGTCCTGCGTTGACGATGCGAATGCCACCAGCAATGCCAGCGCGCCAAGCACGACAAGACCATGGCCGGTGCTTGCCGTGCCCATCGCAATCAGGCCTGCGCTCACGAACAACTGCGCGAGCAGCATCCAGCCACGCCTGCGGCCCAATCGTCCCGCAAGCGGAGCATTCACGCGATCCAGAATCGGCGCCCAAAGAAATTTCAGCGAATAGGCAATGCCCACCCATGAAAGGAATCCAATCGCGGCGAGCGAGGTGCCGGCGTCGCGCAGCCAATAGCCGAAGGTATTGCCGACAAGCAGGAATGGCAGTCCGCTGGAGAAGCCCAGCGCCAGCATGATGAGCGTGCGCGGCCTGAAATATTCGCCGTGAGAATGTCTGGGCCGAGCAGCCGGCCTGCTGTTGCTCATGCCGCGTTGCGCGGGCGTTCACGTGGCGAAAAGATCGTCTCGAACATGGCATCAAGCTCGGCAGGATCGACGGGCTTGGTGAGGAAACCATCCATCCCCGCCTCCTGGCAAGCATCCTTGCCGGTTTCCAGCGCATCGGCTGTCAATGCCACGACAGGCGTCCGCGCGCGCCCCGTCATTGCCTCGCGGCCGCGCAGGCGGCTCGTCATCTCGATTCCGTCCATGCCGGGCATGTGAATGTCGGTGAGAACGAGGTCAAAGGACTCGCCTTCCAGAACCTGCAGCGCAGCCTCGCCGGAAGCCACTTCGCGCACCTCGTATCCCCGGCGGCGCAAGAGTTCGCGCGTCAACATGGCGTTGATGGGATTGTCCTCGGCGAGAAGGACTCGCCGCCCAACCACCGCGAGAGGCGGTATGGAGGCCCTCGCGGGCCGCTCGCCGGAGACGGCAATCGGCGTGTGGGTGATTTGCGCGATCAGCTGCTCGTAAAGCGATGCCTGTCGCATCGGCTTGACGAGGTAACCGGCGAATCCCACCGCTTTCAGTTCGGCAATGCGGCCGCGCGCTTCCGGCGTGATCAGAACGATGGACGGGATATCGGCTTCCGGCGATCCCGGCAGATCGGGATCGGCTCCCGTTCCGGCATCGATCAGCAGCGCATCGATATCGCAGGAGTCGGAATTCTGATTGTAGGTCAGCGGCACAACCTCGCCGCCGGCGGCGCGAATCTGCGCGGTGAGCCCCTCGCGCATCACGGAGTTTCGCGTGACGACCGCAATGCGGCGATCGAACAGCGGCTGGCTTTCCTTCTTCGCCTCGCGGACCGTGAAGGCGGGCAGGGTGAACCAGAAGACGCTGCCACCGCCGGGAGCGCTCTCCACACCGATCTCGCCCCCCATGGCCTCTACCAGGCGCTTGGAGATGGCAAGGCCAAGCCCGGATCCGCCGAAGCGACGGGCATGGCTGGAATCGGCTTGGGCGAATTCGCTGAAGATCGCGTCGCGCTTTTCAGCGGGCACGCCGACGCCGGTGTCCCGCACTTCGAAGCGCAACGTCCGCCGCTTGGCGGGCGCAACATCGACGCGCACGCCGCCCCGCTCGGTGAACTTTACCGCGTTGCCGACAAGATTGGTGAGCACCTGCCTGAGCCTGAGGCCGTCGGTGCGGATTCTTTCCGGCGTCTCGGGCGCGATCACGGCCAGCACTTCGATTCCCTTGGCGTGACCGCGCGGCGCCAGAAGCTCGATGACTTCTTCCACGATCTTTCTCGGTTCCGTCTCGTCCTCTTCCAAGGTGACGGTGCCGGATTCGATCTTGGAAAAATCGAGAATGTCCCCGATCAGGGACAGGAGCGACTCGCCGGATTGACGGATGGCCTCGACATAGGTGCGCTGCTCGGGCTCGAGGTCTGTTTCCAGAAGCAGCCGTGCCATTCCCAGCACGCCGTTCATCGGCGTACGGATTTCATGGCTCATGGTGGCGAGGAATCCGGATTTCGCGCGGCTGCCGGCTTCTGCCTTGTCACGCGCTTCCGTCAGCGCGTCTTCGAGGGCTTTACGCTCGGTGATATCCCGGCCAACGCTTTGGATTTCGATCAGCTGGCCGTTGGCATTGCGGATCGCGTAATCCTCCCATGCGATCCAACGCCATCCATAAACGGTGCGCAGATGCTGGTCGTACTTGACGCGCGCCTTCCCCGTTTCCAGCCCCGCAAAGGAGCCCAGCAGGGAGCTGTGACTATCTGGATGCAGCTCCGGCGCGAACGCCTGGCCGATCGCGTCCTGGGGCAAAAGCCCGAACAGTTTGAAGAATGAGTCGTTCGCATAGGTGAGTCGGCTGTCAGGAGCGCGGCGGAAGATTGCATCGCCCTGCGAGTCCACAAGCCCCTTGTAGCGCGACTCGCTCTCGTTCAGCCGGGCGTTCATGGCAGAAACCGTCGTGAGCGACTCCTCGAGCTGGCGGGTGAGGGTATCGAGCTCCGCCGTGCGGGCCTGAAGTCCGCGGGCTTCCTTGCGGGTGTTGAGCAACGCTGAGAGCAGCAGCCATACACCGAGGACGGCGACGGAAGCCACGATCACGAGATCGATCGGCGACGGTTGCCCGTGATGGCGAATATCCGTGTATGCAAGCATGCCCGCCGCGAACGCGCTCAGCACGAAAACAATCGTGCCCCACCGGCCGAATCCCAAGGGAGCCTCCTGCAAGAACGGGTAAAGGTGCACTACCCGGCTTTGCTAAAGGTTTAACGAGGGGCTGGCGTTGGCCCGGCCTGTCACGAAAGCTTCGTATAACTGTGATGGAGGTTGAACCGAACCCGGTCGAAATGGCTGGAGCCGGGCGTTCCGGGGCCACCCGGCTTCGCAAAGGGCCTCTGCCTAGCCGTTGGAAATCTCTTAGAACCCGTCTGCAGATGCCATGGTCGATGCCGCCTTGTCCGAAAACATCTTAGCCACAGACAGAAGCCGTTCGGTGCACCGATCGGGCCGCGGAGACGCCCGCTTCCGGCTGCTCACACAGCTTGCGGCGTTCCTGGTCCTCGCCATCTTCGCCGGCGTGATCGCCAGCCTCGTGATCGGCAGCGTGCCTGCCGTGCAGGCGTTCGGCTGGCACTTCTTCGCCACCGAGATCTGGAACCCGGTAACGCAGAAGTTCGGCGCACTGGCGTCCATCTACGGCACGCTCATCACCTCTGCGCTGGCCATGCTTGTGGCTGTTCCGGTCGGTATCGGCAGTGCCATCTTTCTCACTGAGTTGTGCCCGCGCCCTTTGCGGCGGCCGCTTGGAATGGCGATCGAACTCCTCGCCGGCATTCCCAGTATCATTTACGGCATCTGGGGTCTGTTCATCTTCGCGCCATGGTTCCAGGCGAATCTGGAGCCCAAGCTGATCGATATCTTTGGCAATATCCCTGGCCTCGAGGACGTGCTTGGTGGAGCGCCGTACGGCATCGGCATCTTCACGGCCGCCCTTGTCCTATCGATCATGATCCTGCCGTTCATATCCGCAGTGACTCGGGATGTGTTTGAGACGGTGCCGCCCATGCTGAAGGAAGCGGCATACGGTCTCGGCTGCACGAAATGGGAAGTGACCTGGCGCATTGTTCTGCCCTTCGCCCGCAGCGGCGTCGTCGGCGGCTCGATGCTGGCGTTGGGCCGCGCGCTCGGTGAAACCATGGCGGTGACGTTCGTCATCGGCAACGCGCATTTCATCAATCCATCCGTATTCGCGCCGGGCACCACCATTTCAGCCACCATCGCCAACGAATTCACCGAAGCCGTTGGGCCGCTCTATCATTCCGCCCTGATCGAACTCGGCCTGATTCTCTTCTTCATCACCTTCGTGGTGCTGGCGATCGCGCAAGTGATGCTGAAGGCGCTGGAGCGGCGCGCCGGTGGCGCGTCATGAGTACCGGGGTCTATGTTCGCCGCCGCATCACGAACGGCATCTTCCTGTCATTGTCCGTTGCGTCGGCGATGCTCGGGCTTGTTGCGCTGGCCTTTATCCTGGGAGCGCTCATCGTCAATGGCGTGGCGGGACTGAATTTGAAGGTGTTCACGGAAATGACGCCTCCGCCCACCGTGGAAGGCGGTCTGCTGAACGCAATTGTGGGCAGCCTGATCATGAGCGGGCTAGCGGTTGCCGCCGGCACGCCGATCGGCATTTTCGCCGGCACCTACCTTGCCGAATACGGAAGGCACACGCGTATCGCGTTCATCGTGCGGTTCGTGAACGACATTCTGCTCAGCGCGCCGTCCATCATCGTCGGCCTTTTCATTTACGAAGTCATGGTCGCACCGATGAGGCATTTCTCCGCCTGGGCCGGTGCGGCATCGCTGATGGTGATCGTGATTCCGGTGGTCGTCCGCACGACCGAGAACATGCTGCTGCTCGTTCCGAACGGTTTGCGTGAGGCAGCGGCGGCATTGGGTGCGTCACGCAGCCGGGTCATCCGTGCCGTCACCTGGCGTGCTGCTCGCGCGGGCATGGTGACGGGCGTGTTGCTCGCGGTCGCACGCATTTCCGGCGAGACCGCTCCACTCCTGTTCACCGCCTTCGGCAATCAGTTCTGGAGCACCAACGTGAACGGACCGATGGCGAGCCTGCCCTACATCATCTTCCAGTTCGCGATGTCGCCCTACGCAGGATGGCAGAGGCTTGCGTGGGCGGGGGCGCTGCTGATCACGTTCGCCGTGCTGCTGTTGAGCATCATCGCCCGCACCCTCGAATCCCGCCGGAGAACGTCATGAACGACACGGCCGCAGTCGATCAGCAAGTCCGGATCGACATCCGGAATCTCTCCTTCTTCTACGGAGAGAGCAAGGCGCTGAAGGACATTACGATTCCGCTGTATGACCAGAAAGTCACCGCGTTTATCGGCCCTTCGGGTTGCGGCAAATCCACCTTGCTGCGCGTGCTGAACCGCATCTACGAGCTCTATCCCAACCAGGTCGCCAAGGGCGAAGTGCTGCTGGACGGCGAAGACATCCTGGCGGGCAAGCAGGACCTGAATCTACTGCGCTCCAAGATCGGCATGGTGTTCCAGAAGCCGACACCGTTCCCGATGACGATCTACGACAACATCGCTTTCGGCATTAATCTGTACGAGCGGATGTCGCGCTCGGAACTGGATGGCCGTGTCGAGCACGCGCTGCAGCGCGCAGCGCTGTGGGCGGAGGTGAAGGACAAGTTGCGCGAGTCAGGCTTGAGCCTTTCTGGCGGTCAGCAGCAGCGGCTCTGCATCGCCCGCACCGTGGCAACCAAGCCCGAAGTCATCCTGCTCGACGAGCCGTGCTCGGCGCTAGATCCGATTTCGACCGCCAAGATCGAGGAGTTGATGGACGAGCTGTCGAACGAATACACGATCGTGATCGTGACCCACAACATGCAGCAGGCTTCGCGCACCTCGGACTACACGGCCTTCATGTATCTTGGCGAGCTGATCGAGTTCGGCGCCACAGATCAGGTGTTCACCGCGCCGAAGAAAAAGCAGACCGAGCAGTACATCACCGGCCGGTTCGGCTAAACGGCGTCCCAGTTAGAGCGCCGCCGCGGCGGCCGCGAGCGACATTGAACATGACGCTGAAGACCGCCCCAGCTGCCCGTTGAAATCTGCTTATGCGTGCGGCACCTGGAACGTGCGTGGTGCCGGATCGATGACATGCACATCATCCTCGCCGACGCTCATCACCGCCAGGCCCCGGTCAGCCGATCCATCCGGATTGAAGCGGAAAATTCCGCTGACGCCGGAGAATCCATCCGCGTCTGTCAGAGCCGCTTCGGTAAAACGATGGTAGGGCTGCCCCGGCGCAAGCGCGGCAGTCAGCGACACCGCGTCGTAGGCAAGCGGGGCGAGCTGCGGTGCGCTGGTGTTGAACACCGCCCGGTATTTGGAATCGAATTCGGCATCCGCCCGCGGCGGCGGCGCGGCAAACCAGCCGCCCGCAACGGCAGCACGATCCAGCCCTTTGTCTGCCCACAGTCCTGTGCCGAGTAGTTGCGGATGGGCGCCGCTCGCGTTGAGTGCCGCGGCAATGAGACTGAGCTGGGCACCGCCCTGGCCGATGAGAACGGTGTCTGCTCCGGACGCGGCGATGGCGCGCGCTTCCGGTGAGAAATCGCTCACACCGGGATTGAAACGCTGGATGGTTGCGATGTGCAGCTTGTCCGCCTCGGCCTCCTGCTTGAACGCCTCTTCGACCCGGTCGCCATACGCCGTTCGCGGAATGAGAGCGGCGATGTTCGTGCGTCCGCGCGAAGCGGCATAGGAGATGATGCGGCGCACCTCGCTTCCCGGCTGGTAGCTGAGGAGATAGACACCATGGCCGGCGACTGCGCGGTCGGTGGAGAAGCCGATGACCGGTATGCCGCGGTCGCGCGCGATCGGCGCCACCGCACTGACGGACGCTGCGAACACCGGTCCAACAAGCACTTCCGCTCCCTCGGACAAAAGCTCACGTGCGGCGGATGCGGCTTCCGACGGCGTCGACCCTTCGTCGCCGGTCATCAGCAGGATGTCAGGATTGTGTGCATCGAAAAGGGCGAGTTCGGCAGCATTCATCATGCCCTTGGCCAACGCTCGAGTGGCCGGTTGACCGTTCGAGAAAGGCAGCAGCACCCCGACGCGAACCGGCGTGCGGTCGGCCGGCATATTCGGCAGGCGCAGGAAGCCTCGCTCTTCCGCCGTGAGCGGGTGGCGGGCGGGCGTGGTCGGCTTCGTCTGCACGACAGGAGGCGGCACCGGCTTTGGCTCGGGCGGCGGGGTGCAGCCGGAAAGCCCCGCTATCGCAAGCGCCCCCGCAATAGCGCACATTAGCAAGGCAGCACGGGCAGGCCGGAATGAAGCGGCGATCATCGCGAACGCATCCCTGGAATGGCGTCGAGGCGGCGGGAAATCCTAGTCTGCCCCCGGAAAAAGCGCAAAAGCTGGCGCCAGCGCTTTACGTCATCGCGACGCCGATCGGCAATGCCCGCGACATCAGCTTGCGGGCGCTGGACGTCTTGAGCGGGTGCGATCTGATCGCGGCAGAAGACACCCGCGTCACGGCAAAACTGCTGGCCATTCATGGCATCTCAAAGCCGCTCACCGCGTACAATGACCATAACGCCGCGCGCGAGCGTCCGCGCCTGCTGGGAAAGCTGCGCGAAGGCGCCGGGATTGCCCTGGTGAGCGACGCCGGCACGCCGCTCATCTCCGATCCGGGCTACAAACTGTTGACAGAAGCCGTCGCAGAGGGCTTGCCGGTGCACGCAATCCCCGGCGCGTCGGCGGTGATGGCTGCGCTCACCTTGGCGGGGTTGCCGACAGATCGGTTCTTCTTCGCGGGATTCCTGCCGCACAAATCCGGCGAGCGGCGTACAGCGCTGGCACAGCTGAAGGTCATCCCCGCTTCCTTGGTGCTGTTCGAATCGCCCCAGCGGCTTGCCGCAAGCCTTGAAGACATGGCCGACGTACTCGGCTCGCGCCAGGCGGCCGTCGGGCGCGAACTGACGAAGTTTCATGAGGAGGTTCGCCGCGGCGATCTGACGACGCTTGCAGAGCATTATCTTTCAAGCGGCCCGCCAAAAGGCGAGATCACGCTCGTCATTGCTCCGCCGGCGGAGGCTGATCCGGATTTTGCAAAGGCCGATTCGTTGCTCAAGAGGACGCTCCCGTTCATGCCTTTGCGTTCCGCGGTCGACATCGTCGCGGACGCGTTAGGCTTGCCCCGCAGGACCACCTACGAACGCGCGCTTGCGATCAAGGCTGCCGATGAAGACGGTTGACGACACCGCCATTCGCAAGCTGCGCGAGCGGCGCGGGCGGCGGAGCGAAACGATCGCCGCACTGATCCTGATGCTCAAAGGATATCGAATCCTCGGGCGGCGGGTGCGCTTGCCGCTGGGAGAAATCGACATCATTGCGCGGGCGCCGTCGGGCATTCTGTGTTTTGTGGAGGTCAAGATGCGATCGCTGGGCGAAACGGCGCTTGATTCCCTCGGCGCCCGACAACAAATGAGAATTGCCCGCGCGGCAGAACTCTATCTTAACCAGCAGCCGCAACTTGCGCGCAAAGGTGTGCGCTTCGATATTGTCACCATCGGCCCGCGGGGCCTGCCGCGCCATCTGAGGGATGCATGGCGGCCGGACTGGCAGGGGCGCTGTGCTTGAGGCAATCTGAAGCCATGGCGGAACAGATCGATCCGGCGGAAGTGCTGCGGCAGATCGGAGAGGCCGGCGAAGGCCCCCACGATATCGCGCGCGCGGCCTTGATGCTGTCGGCGCTGGATCATATCGGCCGTCCCCTCGCGCCCTACGAAGCGCATCTTGCCGAAATCGCGGAGACGGCGCGCAACGAGGCGCACGCTTTGCATCATGCCGAAGATGCCGCGCGTACGATATCGGCGATCATGGTCGGCCGCTTCGGATACGACGGCGACCGGTTGACCTACGACGATCCGAAAAACGCCGACACGATGACGGTGATCGATCGCCGGCGCGGACTGCCCGTCAGCCTCGGCATCCTTTACATCCATGCCGCCCGCGCGGCGGGATTCGAAGCGTGCGGGTTGAACTCGCCCGGGCATTTCCTTCTGCGCGTCGACGCGCGCGGCGGTCACGCGCTGATCGATCCCTTCAACGGCGGCGCAGGTCTTGACCCTGAGCGGATGGTTTCGCATCCCAGAATGGGCGCGGCCGGTGGCGACGAACCGCGTGTCATCGAGCCGGTGAGCGATGTCGAGGTTCTCCTGAGGCTGCAGAACAATCTCAAGCTGCGGGCGATGAATTCCGGCGATCGCGGCCGCGCGCTCGAAATCGCCAAGCGCATGGCGGTCATCGCGCCGCGCAAGCCGGAGCTGTGGATCGATCTTGCGCGGCTGAATGAACTGGCCGGCGAGCTCGGCGCCGCAAGTCGGGCGTACGAGGCCTGCCTTGCGTTGGTGAAGCCCGGCGGCGCGTTGCATAACGAGGCAACACTGGGGCTGTTGGCGCTCAAGCGGCGCCTGCATTAGGACGGGCGGATGGCGCTTACCGTCGCGATTCAGATGGACCCGATCGAGAAGATCGATATCTCGGGCGATTCCACATTTGCGCTGGCGTTGGAAGCGCAGTCCCGCGGCCACTCGCTTCTCTATTACGGTCCACGCGATCTCACGTTCCGCGATGGGCTGGTCACGGCGCGTGCGCGGCCGCTTGAGGTGCGCAATGTCCGCGGCGATCACTTCTCGCTGGGCGATGCGGCAGTGCATGATCTTGCAGACGCCGATGTTGTGCTGATGCGCCAGGATCCACCGTTCGATATGGCTTACATCACGGCCACGCACATTCTGCAGCGCATTCATCCCAGGACCTTGGTGGTGAACGATCCGTTCCATGTGCGCAATGCGCCGGAGAAATTGTTCGTCACCGAATTCAGGGACCTGATGCCGCCGACCTTGATCACCTCCGACCGCGCCGAGATCAGGAGATTCCGCGCCGCGCACAAGGACATTATCCTGAAGCCGCTCTACGGCAACGGTGGCGCCGGCGTGTTCCGCGTGCGGGAGGGCGACGAGAATCTCGGGGCCATGCTGGAGATGTTCACAGCGTTCTATCGCGAGCCCGTCATCGTGCAGCGCTATGTTCCGGAGGTGCGCAAGGGCGACAAGCGCATCCTGCTGGTTGATGGCGAGTTTGCCGGCGCCATCAACCGGGTTCCGGCGGAAGGCGAAGCACGCTCGAACATGCATGTCGGGGGGCGGCCGGAAGCGACCGAACTGACAGCGCGCGAGACGGCCATCTGCGCCGCCATCGGTCCAGAACTGAAATCGCGCGGTCTCATCTTCGCCGGCATCGATGTGATTGGAGACTACCTCACCGAGATCAACGTCACCTCGCCTACCGGCATCTGGGAAGTGAAACGGTTCGGCGGCCCGGACGCCGCGGTGATGGTGTGGGACGCCATCGAGCGGCGGATAAAAATGGCTTGAGCGGAACGCGGAAGCCGGCGGCAAACCTTGATTTTTGCCTCCTCCTCCTGGCTTCATATATGGAATTTATACGCAGGCCTCGACTGAGCCCTCTCGAATTTATACGGCCAATTTCGCAAATCAGCTCTGGGTTCAAGCTGGTTGCATCCCTTGCATTCCTCTCGCAGCACTCGCTTATTGCGCAATGCAGCCGCCCGTTCTCGCTTTGCGGGGCGTGCGCAGAAGGACCGCGAGAATAGCCCACAAGCGGTCCTCTTCGAGGTCAGTGCCGTTCTTGCGGGGGCCCTTGGCGTGACACTGGTGCTGAACTTCATGCTGGCAGCGCTCCACATCGGATGATGGAAGTGACGCTCACGCCATCGTATCAACACCGTGTATATTTCGCCCGTGCGATACCTGGCTCCACGGCACTGAGAGATGCGCATCAGGCACAGAACTCGCTACACCCATCCGTGCTTCGCGGACCGCATGCTCCGATGACGACCGCAAACGCTTTGTCCCGCGCAAGGCCATATCTGTGGACGGTTGCCGCTGTTGCCGCTGCCATGATTCTCAGCCTGATTTTGCAGCGTGCCCATATCGCGCCGGCGAATTTTGCCCTCGTATTCCTGACCGCAATCCTTGCCGCTGCAGTGCTATACGGGTTGGGACCTGCCCTCTTCGGCAGTGTCATCAGCCTTCTCGTATACAATTACTTTTTTCTTCCGCCGCTGTTTACGTTCACCATCGCTGACGCGAGCAACATCGTCACATTGTTCTTCTTTGGGGTTGTCGCCGTGGTTGCGAGCGATCTCGCCGCACGCATGCGACGACACGCGCTTGTCGCCGAGACGGAGCGCCTGCGGTCGGCCATGCTCACGTCGCTGTCGCACGATCTGCGCACGCCGCTTGCATCCATCGTGGGTGCGGCAAGCAGCCTGATCACCAGCCGACAATCGCTGACGGAAGCCGCGCGCGACGATCTGATCGCCACGATCCACCAGGAGGCTGGACGCCTGCACCGGTTCATCTCCAACCTACTCGACATGACGCGGCTGGAATCCGGTGCCATCGCTCCGAACCTCGAACTTGTTGATTTAAGCGATGTCACCGGCACCGCGCTAAGAAGAGCCGAGGAGATCTTGGCGCTGCACTGCGTCAAGGCGGACATCCCTGCCGATCTGCCTCTCGTCAGGCTCGACCCCGTGCTGTTCGAGCAGGTCATCTTCAACCTGCTGGACAATGCCGCGAAATATTCGCCGCCGCATAGCTGCATTCTATTACGCGCCCGCGAGGATGATGGCCTGGTGCGGATGGAGATCGCCGACGAGGGTCACGGCATTCCGCCCGGAGAGTCGGAACGCATCTTCGAGAAATTCCACCGCGCGGCGGCAGGCGACCGGCAGCGAGCCGGGACTGGCCTGGGGCTCGCCATCTGCCGTGGATTTCTTCAGGCGATGCGGAGCAACATCGCGGCGGCCAATCGGACCGACAGGCCGGGCGCCATCTTCACGCTCACTCTGCCGGCATCCGCAGACGCTTCTGTGGCGGGCATCCCATGACACGGCCGCTGCACATTCTGGTCGTCGAAGATGAACCGCCGATCAGACGCTTTCTGCGCACCAGCTTCTCGGCGGAAGGGTTTCAGATAACCGACGTTGGCGATGCACGGGCCGCCATGCAGATCCTCGAACGGCAAAATTCCGATGTGGTCATTGTCGATCTCGGTCTGCCGGGGGTGATGGACGGTTTCGATCTGATCCACGCTATCCGCAGCTCCGGATCGGCGGTACCGATCATCGTGCTGTCGAGCCGCTCGGATGAGGCTGGAAAAGTGCGGGCACTCGATATGGGCGCCGACGATTATGTGACCAAACCGTTCGGAACTGCCGAGCTTCTCGCGCGCATCCGTGCCGCCATCCGGCATCGTCTGCAGCAACAAGGCGAGTCGCCGGTGTTCACCAACGGCGATTTTTCGATGGACCTTGTCCGCCGCCTCGTCACGGTGCGCGGCGAAGAGGTCAAGCTCACGCCGCGCGAATACGACCTCCTGCGGCTGCTCGTTGCCCATGCCGGAAAGGTGCTGACGCACAGATTCATTCTTCGCGAGGTCTGGGGCGGCGACACGGACGTGCAGTACCTGCGGATTTATGTGCGCACCTTGCGCCAGAAGATCGAAGCCGAGCCTGAGCGTCCGCGCCTCATCCTGACGGAGCAAGGCGTCGGTTATCGATTGAAAGCGCCGGATTGATCTGATGGGCAGATCGACAACGCAAACGCTCGATCACACCGGCGCGCTTCCGGAGAACGGAACGTCCGCGCGACGTACCGCAGGGCTGACGCTTGCCGCGCTGGGTGTTGTGTATGGCGACATCGGCACAAGTCCGCTGTATGCCGTGCGCGAATCGGCGCTGTCAGCAGGCGGCGCGATTCCGAGCGCAGCAGCGGTTTTCGGCGTGATTTCACTGATCTTCTGGTCGCTCATCATTGTGGTGACGTTCAAATACGTCATTCTCATCATGCAGGCCGACAATGACGGCGAAGGCGGGGTGCTTGCGCTTTCCGCGTTGGCACACAGATCGCCGGGGCTGAGCCGACGGGCCAAGCTTGTGATCACCACCGTAGCGATTTTGGGTCTCGCGCTGTTCTTCGGCGATGGCATGCTGACGCCGGCAATCTCGGTGCTGAGCGCCGTCGAAGGGCTGAGCGTCGAGAGCCCGGCGTTGGCACCGCTGGTCATGCCGCTGTCGCTGGTGATCCTGATCGGATTGTTCGTCTTGCAATCGCGCGGCACGGCAATGGTCGGCGGATTGTTTGGTCCCGTCATGGTCGTGTGGTTTCTCACCTTATCGGCCCTGGGGGCGGCGTCGATTATCAAAGCGCCGGCGATCCTTGCAGCCGTCAATCCCGACTACGGCATCGCGTTATTCCTGCGTGAACCGTGGACGGCATTCGTCTCTCTCGGCTCCGTCGTGCTGGCGGTCACCGGCTGCGAAACGCTGTATGCCGACATGGGCCATTTCGGAAAATTCCCAATCCGCGTTGCCTGGTTCGTGATTGTGCTTCCGGCGCTGGCGCTGAACTATTTCGGTCAAGGCGCGGCTCTCCTGCTCGATCCGCACAAGACGCCGGTTTCATTTTATGCCGTGGCGCCGCACTGGGCGCATTATCCGCTGGTCCTTGTCGCAACGATTGCGACCATCATCGCGTCGCAGGCGGTGATTTCCGGCGTGTTCTCGATCACCAAACAGGCCGTGCAGCTAGGGCAGCTGCCGCGCATGGAGATCCGCCACACCTCGGCGACGGAATCGGGGCAGATCTACGTCCCGGCTGCGAATGCGCTGCTTTGCGTCGGCGTCGTCCTCATCGTGCTGATCTTCCGCTCTTCCGGCGCCTTGGCCGCGGCATATGGCATCGCGGTGACGGGTGTGATGGTCTTGAGCACCATCCTCGTGGCGACCGTCGCCATCCGGCAATGGCATTGGAACCGCGGGCTAGTGATCCCACTGTTCGGCATCCTCGCACTGGTCGATCTGGCATTCCTGTCGTCGAATGCCCTCAAAATCATCGAAGGCGGCTGGCTGCCGCTTGCCATGGCGGCGGCCGTCTTCGTGGTAATGGACACTTGGCGCCTCGGCAGGCGTGCGCATCTGGACAAGCTGCGAGAGGGGGCGCTGCCGATCCACCTTCTCCTCGAACGCGCCGAGAAATTGTCCCAGCGTGTGGCAGGAACCGCCATTTTCATGACCATCCGCACCGATCTTGCGCCGAGCGCGCTGCTGCACAGCCTCAAGCACTACAAGGTGCTGCACGAACGCGTGGTGCTGATGAACATCGCATTTGAAGACACCCCTTTCGTCTCGGCGAAGAAACGGGTCCAGGTGGAGAAGATCGGCAAGGGCTTCATCGAAGTGAAGGTCCGGTTCGGCTTCTTCGAAACGCCCGACGTGCCCAGAGCGCTCGAGCACGCCCGGGCGCACGGCCTTGCGCTGGATGTGGACACGTCCACCTTCTTCCTCGGCCGCGAGACCTTGGTGCCGTCGTCTAAGCCGACGTTGCCGCGTTGGCGCATCGCGCTCTACATGTGGCTGGCCTCGAAAGCTCTGTCGCCGGCGCGCTTCTTCTGTCTGCCGCCCAATCGTGTCGTGGAGCTTGGCGCGCAGGTCGCGATCTGACCTTCGCCCTAATCCAACGCGTAGACGAGCGTTTTCAGATAAGCGGTTTCCGGCAGCATCGGATGCACCGGGTGATCCGGGCCTGCGCCGGCGTCCCGAATAAGGGAAGCGTGTCGGCCGGCGCGCGCGATGCCGATGGCGCACTCCTGCGTGAAACGGTCATGCGGCATGTTGTGCGAGCACGAAGCCAGCAGCAGATATCCGTTTGCTGCCGTCACCGAGGCCGCAAGCCGGGCCAGCTTGCGGTAGGCGCGGGCACCGGCCTCCAGATCCTTGCGCGATTTCACAAAAGGCGGCGGATCGGCGATGACGACATCGAACGTCTTGCCTGCCTTCGAAAGCCGCTCCAGCTCGTCGAACACATCGGCTTTGGTGAGATGCATGCGCTGCGCAACATCGTTTGCAGCCGCAGCCTCTCGGGCGAGCGCCAGCGCCGGCGCGGAGGAATCGATTGCCGTGACCGCGCTGGCGCCATGCTGCGCGGCGAGGAGCGCAAAACCGCCCGTGTAGCAATAACAATCAAGAGCGGTTCGCCCATTGGCCAGGGTGGCGATGAAGGCGCGGTTATCACGCTGATCGTAGTACCAGCCCGTCTTTTGTCCTGAAGCCGGATCGGCGAAGTAGGTCGCGTCATTCTCCCGCACGGCGACGCGCTCCGGCATTTCGCCGCGCGCCGCGCGAACGTACAGATCGAGCCCCTCAAGCGTCCGCGACGGCGTATCGTTGCGCAGGATCACCTGCTTAGGCGCAATCACCTCGTCCAGCGCGGCGAGCATCGGTTCGATGACTCCTTCCATGCCGGCTGTCGTGACCTGAACCACGCAAACGTCGCCGAAGCGGTCGACCGTCAGCCCGGGCAGTCCATCCCCTTCCGCATGAACCAGTCGATAGTAATGTTCGTCAAACAGCGCGGCACGCCGCGCCAGGGCACGGGCGAAATGCGAGGCGAAGAACGCGTCGCCGATTTCTGCATCCGGCACACGGTCCAGCAGCCGAACCGCGATGAGGCTCTTTGGATTGAAATAGCCGGTGCCGAGATCGCGGCCGTCATTGCGCACCACATTCACCAGCGTACCGGGAGCAAGCGCCTTGGTGCGCGCCTCCATCTGGATCTCGTTGGAGAAAATCCAGGGTGCACCGGCGAGAGCCCTGCGCCCCTCGCGTCCCTTTATTCGGATCGTCGGATGTGCGGCCATGGGTTCGTTTGTCAGAAAGGACACTAATGGCCTTAGCATGGGTGCGGCGACAGGATGAAGGGCAACGATCATGGCGGAAAATCCGGCGGCGAAGTTTGCATTGATGCGCGGCAAGTCGCCGGACGAAGCGACCATGTTCTGGAGTGGCGGTCCGGTCGAGGCGGCCGAGCGCATCTGGTTCCAGTCGCAATTCTCCGGCGTCACGGCGTTTGAGACCGACGAGGGCATCGTGCTTGTCGACACCGGCCTGAAGCGGCTTGCCCCGGCGCTCGCCGCCATGCTGCGGCAAAAGACAAATGCTCCGATCCACACCGCTATCTATACGCACGGGCATATCGATCATGCGTACGGGCTGGAGGCCTTTCTTGCGCCGGGGCAGAGGCTTCCGCGTGATCGGCCATCGTGCCATGCCGGCGCGCTTCGCCCGCTATCAGGCGACAGCGCCACAATGCCGCGATCAACGCGCGGCAATTCGGCGGCACGGTCGAGGCACAAACCAATAGCGCCAACCGGATCTTCGGCGAGCAGCCCATCGCCCCGGGCACGCTCTACGACGACCAGATGGAGATCGAAGTCGGCGGCGTCCGCTTCGAACTGCACCACTGCAAGGGTGAGACCGACGATCACACATGGGTTTGGTGCCCGGAGCGTAGCGTGGTTTGTCCCGGCGATCTGTTCATCTGGGCCGTACCGAACGACGGCAACCCGCAGAAGGTGCAGCGCTATCCGTGGGACCGCGCGAAAGGATTGCGCGCGATGGCCGCGTTGGAGCCTCGCGTATTCTGCCCCGGCCACGGCGGTCCCATTGCCGGCGACGCGGCCAAGATTCAGCGTATGCTGATCAAGACCGAAGCTGCCATCCTTGCCAGGGAGGGGGGATCGCCGAAGGCGGTGGAGGGGGCGGACGCCGCGCGGTGGTGGCAACGCCCCCCTCCCGGGCTTCGCCGGTCCTCCCCCGCTGCGCAGGGGGAGAACCCTGGCGCCCAAACCCAGGGGCGGCGGGGCGCCGCGCGGCAATTGCAATGCGCTGAAATCCGGCCGCCACACCCGGGCGACCGGCGAAATGCACCGGGCGCTCGCGGCTTACATTCGGGCGCTGAAAGCTGCGCTCGCGCCGACCATCCAGGCAGGCCGCAGCCACAAGCGCGTGTTCTACGCGGTCATCCGTCCCGAGCGCTGCTGCGTCCGCACACGCAGGGGTTCGCCACATGCCGCGCAGGCCGAGCTGCCTGCAGCCTCGCCGGCGAGGGGGGATACCCGCCAATTCCGGAAAACAACCTCTGGCGGAATTTCTAACACAATCAGTAGCTTACAAGATTGCCGCGGCGGGAGCCGTCTGCTTCACCTTCAGACCCCCACCCGAAATTCGCTCGCGTCGCTCGCAAATTTCGACCTCCCCACAAAGGGGCAGGTAACGGCAGGCGTCGGTGGCAAAATAAAAACGAATACAGGCTGTAGAATGCGGAATCCGCTATGCCGCCGGACCGGCGAGGTCGCGGAAGGCCGCAATCACCTGCCGGTAGGTGTCGCGCTTGAACGGCACGATCATCCGCGGCAGGGCCTCGATGGCGAGCCACTTCCAGTCCTCGAACTCGGGCTCGGCGGTCTTCACATTGATCTCGGAATCGTCGCCCAGGAAGCGCATGGCGAGCCACTTCTGCCGCTGACCGCGGTAGCGCCCGCGCAGCGCGATGCCGAGGAGATGTGGCGGCAGATCGTAGGCGAGCCAGTCGGGATAGGCGCGAAGCAGCGTGGCATTGCGGGTGCCGATCTCTTCTTCGAGCTCGCGCAAGGCGGCCTGTTCCGGCGTCTCGCCGTCGTCGATTCCGCCCTGGGGCATCTGCCAGCCTTCGATGGTCTGGTCGAGCCGCTTGCCGACGAAGACGAGGCCATCGCGGTTGAGCAGCATCACGCCGACGCAAGGCCGGTACGGCAAATCGTCATGTTTCAGGCGCAGGCCGTGTGACATTGCGAAACGAAACTACTTGCCCCCGGCTACTATGGCCGAAGCCGGGACAAGAACAAAGCCCCGGCCGGACAGACCATCCGCCCAGTTGCGGATCCGGGCGATGGTGACGGGATAGACGAAGCCGCTGCCGGCGGCACAGCCGCTGGCCCGCGCCGCGTCTTCCAGCTGCGACAGGCGCTCGTCGATGTCCGCCGGCGACTGGACGGAATCGATGGTGACCGTGCTGCCGACGAAGGGCGCCTTCATTTGGGCGGCGACTTCCGGGGCGGCGGAGCGCGAGCCGGATGTCGAGTCGAAGAACATCAGCCCGCGGCGGGAGACATCGTTCATCACCGGCTCGAGCGCGTTGCGATCACCCAGCAAACGCCCGCCGAGCAGGTTGGTGATTCCGGCATAGCCGGTGAAGCGGGTCATCGCCCAGTTGAGGCGCTCGATGTTCGCATCCTCCGGCGCTCCGACGCGCAAGGTACGCGGGCCGGGATCGCTGTCGGGATAGTCGTACGGCTCCATCGGCACCTGCAGCAGCACCTCGTGCCCGCGCGCGCGCGCTTCGCTCACCCAGTGCCGAACGTCCGAAAGATACGGCGGGAACGCGAGGGTGACGCCGGCGGGAAGCTGATCGAGCGCTGCGGCAGTCGCCCTGGCGCTGACGCCGAGGCCGCCGATCACGATGGCAATGCGCGGCCCTTTGGCGGCCGGCACCGGCGCATAGGCGTCGAGTGGCTTGCGTCCATCGTCGGCGATGCGGGGCAGTGGCCCGGTTGCGGTGTTCTCGATCAGCGCCGGATCGGCGATCAGCGCGCGTCCGGCATAGATAGGCCTGGTGATCGGTGGCGGCACGGGAAGCGGGGATAGCTGCTGCGGCTTCTCTGGCGCTTGCGCGAGGAACGGTTTCGCGGACGCGCGCGCCGGCCTGGTGTGAGGAGCTTTTTGAAGATCGACTCCGGCGGCCGGCGGAGCGGCGCGTCCGAAAATCGTCACGCCTAGAATGAGCAGCAGAACGGCGCCGAAGAGGCCGGCATAAGCATAGGCAAGGGCGCGCGCGTTCATCGCCTGCGCGACGCGGGACATCATCGCCGCATTGCCGGTAGCCATGTCCCACCATAGCGCGGGCGACGGTTATAAGCCGTTAACGATGCGGGGGCAGGAGGGCCGGGCCGCCCAGCAGCTGCAGCGCATAGCTGAGCTGGAAGTCATCGTAGGATTTCTTCGGGTCGGGCCGAATGACGGAAGCGATATCGGCTTTCACCGCCGGCCCTTCCGCCGCCAAATGACCGGGCAGGTCGGCTTCGCGGCCGATCAGGCTGCGATAGGGATCGTCGTCGCCGGCGTTATCGGCCACCTCGACGTCGGGGACGATGCCGGTGGTCTGGATGGACCGGCCGGACGGCGTGTAATAGCGCGCGGTCGTCATGTGCAGCGCGCCCTCCTTGCCGTCTTCCAGTGGGATCACGGTCTGCACGGACCCCTTGCCGAAGGTCAGCGATCCTTCGATGCGCGCGCGTTTGTGGTCCTGCAGCGCGCCGGCCACGATCTCGGATGCGCTCGCGGTGCCGCCGTTCACCAGGACGACGACGGGTTTGCCGTTGGCGATGTCGCCCGGCTGTGCATCGAAGCGCTGGGTGTCCTCGGGGCTGCGGCCGCGCACCGAGACGATTTCGCCGCCGTCGAGGAAGTCATCGGAAACCGCAATGGCCTGATCGAGCAATCCGCCGCCGTCGTCGCGCAGGTCGATGATGTAGCCCTTGATCTTCGGGCCGATCTGCTTCTGCAGCGCCTGCACGGCGGCGCGAACACCCTGATCGGTGCGTTCGTTGAAGGCGGGAATCTTGATGTAGCCGACATCGCCTTCGCGTTTGTGCGTTACCGCTTCAACGGCGATGATCTGGCGGGTCAGCGTAACGTCGAACGGGTCCTTCACGCCTTCGCGCATCACGCTCAGCTTCACCTTGGTGCCGGCCGGACCGCGCAGCTTGTCCTGCACGTCGTCGAGCTTCATGCCGGTGACCTGCTTGCCGTCTATCGACAGGATGTGGTCGCCGGCTTTGATGCCTGCATGCGACGCCGGTGTGTCGTCGATCGGCGAGACGATGCGGATGAGGCTGTCTTCAAGCGTGATGATGAGGCCAAGGCCGCCATACTGGCCCTCGGTCTTCACCTGCATGGCAGCGTAGGTCTTGGGATCGAAATACGAAGAATGCGGGTCCAGCTGCCCGAGCATGCCGCCGATCGCTCCCTCGACGAGGGATTCATCGGTCGGCTCTTCGACATAGTCCGCCCGGACCACGGCGTAAGCCTTGCCGAAGCGGGTCAGCTGCTCGCCGGAATCCGCCGATGCGAGATGCAACAGCGCCAGCGCGCCGCAGAACGATGCAGCGGCGCTCAGCGCCACAAGTGCGACTGGTTTCATAAAGCTCCCGCGCGTGAACGCGTCCCGCGCCTCAATTCGCCTGCGCGCTCTTTGCGCCCAAGCTCGCGACCATCTTTCCGCCATGCAGCAGGTCCAACGCGTAGGTGAGCTGGAAGTCGTCGAACTTCTTGCCCGCCGGCGGTTTAACGATGGTCTGTTTCACTTTCTTGGCGCCTTCGCCGATCAGGTGCCCTGGCAGATTTGCTTCGCTCTCCTGCAACGCCTTCTCCGCCGCGTCTTCCTGGTCGGTTTGCGCGACCCCATAATCCGGCTGGATGCCTTCGGCCTGGATCGAGTGGCCGGACGGCGTGAAGTAGCGCGCGGTTGTCAGCCTGAGCGCGCCGCCGCCTTCGCCGAGCGGAATGATTGTCTGCACCGAGCCTTTGCCGAACGACGTCATGCCGACGACCTTGGCGCGGCTGTGATCCTTGAGCGCGCCGGCAACGATCTCGGAGGCGCTCGCCGTGCCGCCATTGATCAGCACGATGATCGGCTTGCCGCCGGTCATGTCGCCACCGGAATGGGCATCGTAGCGCTGCGTGTCTTCGGGATGGCGTCCGCGGGTGGAAACCACCTCCCCGCCGCTGAGGAAGTCGCCGGACACGGCGATGGCCTGGTCGAGCAGGCCGCCAGGATCGTTGCGCAAATCGATGACGTAGCCCTTGAGACCGCCGCCGATCTGCTGCTTCAGTTCCTTGATCGCATGGCGGACGCCGTCATCGGTGTGCTCGTTGAATGCCGCGATGCGGATGTAGCCGACATCGCCTTCCTTGTGAAACTTGACGCTGTCGACATGAACGACGGCGCGGGTGAGCGTCACGTCGAACGGCTTCTTGGCGCCGGGACGGAGAATGGTCAGCGACACCTTGGTGCCGCTCTGCCCCCGCATCTTCTCGATCGCATCGTTGAGCGACATGCCCTGGATGGGCGTGGAATCGATCGCAGCGATGAAGTCGCCGGTCTTGAGCCCGGCTTTCGCCGCCGGCGTGTCGTCGATCGGCGAGATGACCTTCACCAGGCCGTCTTCCATCGTCACTTCGAGGCCGAGCCCGGCGAACTCGCCCTTGGTCTGGATCTGCATGTCGGCGAAGGCTTTGGCATCCATGTAGCTCGAATGCGGATCGAGCGAAGACACCATGCCCTCGATGGCATTGTTGATCAGCTCCTTGTCTTCGACCGGGCGGACGTAATTCTGCCGCACCAGTTCGAAGGCATCGCTGAACACGTCGAGCTTGCGGTAGGTCGAAAGGTCGGTTGCCCCGTAGACGGCTGGAAACACCATCATCGCCGCGGCGAATCCTGCCGCAGCACCGACACCCACGAACGCATACCGCTTCATGATTTTTTTGCCTTCCTCAGGTCGATGCCCAGCCATGCCGCCGGGTTCACGTCTTTTCCGTCTTGCCGGAGTTCGAGATAGAGCCTCGGCCCACTGGCCACAGCCATCCTGCCGACCGGCTCTCCTGCCAGCAATTCGTCTCCTGGCCTCACAGTCAAACGGTCGAGGCCTGCCAGCACCAGATCGTATCCGCCAGTCAATTCCAAGATCAACACTTGGCCGGTTTTATGGTAAGGGCCTGCAAAAAGCACGCGCGAGTCTGCCGGTGCGACAACGGCGGCTCCTGCCGGGGCCGCGAAGGTCAGGCCCGGCATGGTGGCGCCTTGCCCCGGGCCGCCGGGCACAAGCTGGCCGTTGACCGGCCGCAGGAGCCGCGGCCCGGAACGCTTGGGTTTTTCCCGATTGTGTGCCGCGGTCACGACAACCATGCCGCCTTCCCCGGTGCGGCTGCGAAGCGCGGCGACACGGTCCAGCAGTGTTTTGAGGTCGCTGGCCTCACGGCTGATCTGGTCAAGCGTTGCCTGCAGCGCGGTGTAAGTCTGGTTCGCAGCAACGGCTTCGGCGCTGCGTCTCGCGACAAGTTGATCGAGATCGCGCCGCGCGCTCGCGAGTTGCGCCAGATTGCGGGCGGCTTGTTCGCGGTGCTGCGCCAGATCAGTTCGCATGGCATTCAGCGACCCGATCTGGCGCGCGAGCGTGGCCGCGGCGGAATAGAGCGGCGGCAGCGATGCCCCGAGCACCATCGCGCCGCGCGAAGCTTTCAGGGCATCTTCGGGCTCCAGCGCGATGGGCGGCGGATAATCGGACTGCACGCGCTCGAGCAGCCCGAGGAGATACCCCACGCGCACACGATCCTTTGCAAACCGCGCCGAGGCGGCGCGCTCCCGCGTCTCGATCTTGGCGATTTGCGCATCGAGCGTCGTTTTCTGGCGCTCCAGGGACTGTACGCGCGCCACCGTTGCGATCAGCTTTTCTTTCAGCGACTGGGCTTGCGCCCTCAGGGCTGCGCTCTTCCGCTTCGCCTGTTCGACGCCAGGCTTTGTCTTCTGAATCTGCTGCTGGAGCGATTGATAGCGTTCGTGGCTGCTCGGTAGCTTCCCTGCCTGGCTCGCGGGAACGCCGTTCGCGGTTTGCGGCGCAGGCGCTGCGGCTGCAGGCACAATCAGAGCGAACGCTATCGCCAGGGCCCGAATTGAGCGCAGCATCATCGGGCCTGCATATCCCTCTCTGCTCCTAACGGAAATGCATGCAGTCGGACTATCCGCGCAAGCGCTGCAAGGCGCGCGGAAACCGGCGCGAAAGGGGAGCCGTGAACGTTCCGATCTCCACCGTGTAGTCGCCAGAACCTTCGGGGCGAAGCCCGGTCACAGCCGCTGCATTCACAAGCCACGAGCGATGTGTCCGGACGAAGCTGTGGCTTTCGAATTCCTGCGCCAAGGTGGACAACGGTGTTCGCATAAGGGGACGACGTCCGTCGCGCAGCACGAACTCCACGTAATTGCCGGCCGCGGTCACGGCCAGGATATCCTCCATGCGGATGCGGATGAGGCGTGCGCCGTCGCGGATGTCGAATGTCCTGGTCTCCGGCATCTGCGGTTGCTGCTGTTGCCGCAGCAGGCGGGCAACCAACGTGAATGCCCCGATGAACAGTGCGTATCCGAGCACGTCCTTGCGGAACTCATAGGCGAATTGCGGCAGAAATTCCCCGAACTGATAGTGGCTGCCGAGGCTCCAGTAGATGAGCTTCCGCACCAGCACGAACCCGCCGACATGGAGGAGCGAGAACAGGACCGCCGCGGGGACGTGCAGCACGAGCCGCCAGCGCGGGCGTATCCCCGCCGGCGCGGCGAGCCACGCGACCCACGGAATCCAGAAGACGAGCATCAGGGTGACCCAGCTCGAGCCCTCCCAGATCACTGGTTCCCAGAACCCGACATCGCTTGCGTCATGCTCGATGCTGATGACGTTGATGGCGTTGACGACGCCGACCAGCACCGCGGCGGCAGCCCAGCAAATGACGAGCGTCCGCCTGGCAATGCTGCTCGTCCCAGGTGCATCGCCGCTGGTCCCAAGCCATTGCTGAACATCACCGATTCCGCGCAGGCCGCCCCTGCGCGCTTTCGTTGGGGACGGATGCATTCCATTTTTGAAATCGTGGGACGGAAGACCGGACATGGGCGGAGCTTAGCCCGTCTGGCGGCTGCATCGGGAGAGCCAGGAATGACGCGGACTGGGGATTGGGCGAAAGCAGCGGCTTTGGCGGCGGTGCTCGTGGCGCCGTCGGCGAAATGTGCCGAGCCCGGCTGGCAGTATTACGGCGGCAATCAGGCCGGGCAGCGCTATTCCGCCGCGCGGCAGATCACGGCCGCCAACGTGCGCGATCTTGCCGAGGCCTGGCATTTCTCGACCGGCGACATGACGCGCCACGCCGATGCGATGAAGCGCGCGTCGTTCGAGAACACGCCGATCCTTGCCGAGGGGCGGCTCTACGTCTGCTCGCAGTTCAACGAGGTGGCGGCGCTCGATCCCGGCGACGGTCACGAGCTCTGGTGGTTCGATCCGAAGCTCAACACCAACATCCGCTATCCCAACGACTACATTTGCCGCGGTGTTGCGTTCTGGCACAATCCGAAGGCGCTGGGGAAATCGGCGTGTGCCGCCCGCATCTACCTGAACACGGCGGATCGGCGGCTGATCGCCCTTGACGCCGCAACCGGCAAACCCTGCGCGGATTTCGGCAATCGGGGCACCGTCGTCATCGGCGTAGGGCCGCAGATCGAAGGCAAGCGCTTCGGCCGCAACCACACCACGTCCGCGCCGGTCGTCACCCACGGCCTCGTCATTGTGGGTTCGTCGATCGACGACAATCAGAAGGTCGACGAGCTGCGTGGCACGGTTCACGCCTATGATGCCATCACCGGGGCGCCTCGCTGGAGCTTCGATCCGCTGTCCGATCAGACGCCGCCGTTCCGCGCCGGCGCCGCCAATGTGTGGGCACCGATGTCCGTCGACGAAAAGGCGGGGCTCGTGTTCCTGCCGGTATCGAGTTCAAGCCCGGATTTCTTCGGCGGTCTGCGCAAGGGCGCAGGCAAATACGCCAATTCCATCGTCGCGCTGCATGTGAGCGATGGAAGTGTCGCATGGTGGTTCCAGACCACGCATCACGATTTGTGGGACTACGATATTCCGGCGCAGCCCACGCTCGGCACTGTCACCTACAAGGGCACGACCGCGCCTGCCGTGCTGCAGCCGACCAAGCAGGGCCTGCTCTTCACCATCCGCCGCGATACCGGTGCGCCACTCATTCCCGTGGTCGAGCGCAAGGTGCCGCAAGGCGGCGCGCCCGGCGAACAGGTGTGGCCAACGCAGCCGTTTCCCATTGCGCCGCAGCCGCTCGCTCCCAGCCACATCGCGCCGAACGATGCTTTCGGTCTCACCTTCTGGGATCGCGGCAAGTGCCGCGCCGCGATCGCGGCTGCCCGTCACGACGGGCTTTACACGCCGCCCAGCCTGCAGGGCACGATCCTCTATCCCTTCACCGGCGGCGGCACCAACTGGGGCGGTCTCGCCTTCGATGCGACACACGACATCGCCTATGTGAATGTGTCGAGCGTCATGCATCTGGTGAAGCTCATTCCGCAGAAGCAGTTTGCCGGCGTGCAGGAGAAATTCTTCGACAAGGAGGTTTCGCCGAACGAAGGCGCGCCGTTCGGCATGATGCGCGAGACGCTCGTTTCGCCACTCGGGATGCCGTGCAATCCGCCGCCGTGGGGCCTGCTCTATGCCATCGACATGCACGACGGTCAGGTGCTGTGGCGGACCCCGCTCGGCACGACCGAAGACATGGCGCCGCTCAGTGAATACATCCTCGGCAAGACCGGCACGCCCAATCTTGGCGGCCCGATCGTGACCGCGGGCGGACTCGTGTTCATCGGCGCGGCGATGGACGATTACCTGCGCGCTTTCGATACGAAGACTGGCGCTGAACTGTGGCGCGGCCGATTGCCGGCCGGCGGTCAGGCGACGCCGATGACGTATCTCTGGAAGGGGCGGCAATACGTGGTGATCGCGGCAGGCGGCCATTCCAAGCTCGACACCAAACGCGGCGATCAGGTGGTGGCGTTCGCGCTGCCACGGTGAGAAGAAAAAGGCCCGCGAGCCGTCGCCGCGGGCCTGAAAGTCGAGATGCGATATACTCAGTAGATGAAGGTCAGATATCCGGCGGCGTGTGCGATGTCAGAGCCCGTATTGCACACCTGGATATGCGTCGATGACGCGGTCTGCAGGTCCACTGTCGTCGCGAAATCCAGCCACATGATGTGTGTGCCGGCGGTGAACGCGTATGCGCCGATGGTCCCGTCCTTCAAGCCCGTTCCGGACCAGCTCAGGATGCCGCTGGTATTCCCCCGGAGGAGCGACACGAAGCCGACTCCGTTGTACGGCCAAATGATGCCCGTTCCCATCACGAGAACCGCCTTGTTGTTGGCCGGCACGGCGATGGGGCTGCTGCAGGTTCCCCCCGCAACACTATACGAGATTGTGCTTTCCGTGGCTTGCGCCGCACCGATGCCGCTCACACTCGCGAGAGAGGCGGCAAACAAAGCTGCACAGATTTTGCTGTGTGTCATGATACCTCTCCCTCAGTAAATGAACGTCAGATAGCCCGCACGCGGGCCCGACGCGCTGGCCGAATTGCACACCTGAACGTGCGATGAGGTGGCGGACTGCAGATCGACCTTGCCATTGTAATCCAGCCACATGATGTGGGCTCCGGGTGCTTCCGAAAAATTGTTCTCGGTGCCGGCGTAGTAGTCCGTTCCTGCCCATTCCAGCAGGTTTTGGGAACCGTATCGCTGCATCACCACGTGTCCTTCGCCCCGGAAGGAGACCGTAATGGTCGTGCCCATGACCATGACCGGTTTGTTGTTGGCCGGTATTGCGATCGGGTTCGTGCAAGTGCCTGGCGTGAGATTGAAGGATGCCGTCGTCTCGTCGGCAAGCGCCGTGCCGCAGATGGATAGAGACAGGACTACGGCGCCGAACAGAGCCGCGCGTTTCGTGTGTGTCATGTTCGCCTCCGTTCAGTAGATGAATGTGAGATAGCCGGTGGCATGTGCCAGCGGGCTGCCGCTCGAATTGCAGACCATCACGTGCGTCGAGCCTGCCGTCTGCAGATCGACATAACCGCTATAGCTTATCCACATGATGTGGACGCTGGCGTTTTCCGACCAGCCCCGCTCCGGGCTGATCGCATTGATGTTTGCCCAGACACTGGTGCCGGCCCAATCGAGCAGAGCCGGACTGCTATTGGCGCGCAGGAGTGCTGTTTCGCCGACGCCCTCCTCCCCGGTATTGAACCCCGTTCCCATGACGAGCACGGGTCTGTTGTTGACTGGTACGGCGATGGGATTGCTGCAGGTGCCTGGTGTCACATTGTACGACACCGTGGACACGGTTTCATCGGCTTGCGCCGACGCAACCGCCGCAAATGCGGCAACACACGCGCCCAATACGGGCGCGCGTACAAGTTTCGATTTCATCTGAAAACCCCGACGGTTTCTCGGGAGGAACACCCTCCCGATGCGACCTATTTTGCTCCAAAACGCCGGCAGAGTCACCACCGCCCGCGTCCCGAGGCGTGGGCGTCATCACAAACTGTAATGTCTAGAGAGTCCTTGACAATTTCGGAAAGGCGCGGCGCTGGCAGAGTCAGCGCTCATTGGCAAATCGGCGTACATGGTAAATCTCGCCTGACGGCGAGGGATCGGGTCGTCGTCAAACTGCCGGGCAATTTGCACAAACGCCGCCGAGGGCCGGCGGAAATCCGGCAGAGGTCAGCCGGTGGGGACGGATTGTGCGTCCGGAAATCTGCCGTAGGCGGAGAAATCGACCTCGAAGCTCAGCATCTTGGCCTGCAGCATGGTGTAGAGCGGCATGCGCCAAGTGACGGTGCTGTCCAGTCCGTGATTTGCGATCTGCGGCTTGATGGTGGTTCGTCCGACGTGCAGGGCGCCGGCACGATCCACGGAACCCGGCACGGTCACGCTGAACACATAGGTGTGGTCGCCGAACATGGTCTGCGCCAATTCGGTGCCGAAGCGCTCGTCGTCGCTGTCCTTCCCGCCGGTGGTCTGTTTCTTCGCGCGATCGACTAGGAATGTGCGGCGGAAGGTGACGTGGCTCGGACCCAGACCCAACCAGCTTGCGCCGTGATTGGTGAGGCTCAGCGATTCATCCGACAGGTGCAGATCGGCGAGCGATTTGAAATCCATCGTCGCGTATTGCGTGACCTTGCCTTTTTCCTCGACCGTACGCGTGCGCACCTTGTTGTGCCTGAGATCGATGGCGGAGGTCTTCTTGTCCTTCAGCGCCTCGCCGAGGAGCCCTTGCGCGGTGATCGCCATGGCGTAGTGACCGCCGCCGCCGCGGTCGACGGTGAGATTTTGGGTGAGATCGAAGCAGGCGGACAGCGCGGCCGCCATCACGATGACGAATACGCCCCGCGCCAGAGTCCTAGGGTGCACGCCCATTCAAATCCCTCCGCGCCTCGCAAGAAGAGACAACGCGCTTACGGCGAAAATGCGACCTACCTCCTCCCTTGTGGGGAGGTAGGCGAGCGAAGCAAGGCGGGTGGGGGCGGCGTTCACGCGGCCAGCCGCCCCCCACCCGAAATGCTTCGCTGACGCTCAGCATTTCGACCTCCCCACAAAGGGGGAGGTCGTTCAATTCTCCCCGAACACCCGGGCGAAGATCGTATCCACATGCTTCAGGTGGTAGCCGAGGTCGAACAGCTTTTCGAGTTCGGCGGCCGGCAGTGCGCGCGTCACATCCTTGTCGGCCTTGAGCAATGACAGGAGGTCGCCCTCGCCGTTCCAGGCGCGCATGGCGTTTCGCTGCACCAGGCGATAGGCCTCTTCTCGGCCGACACCGGCTTGCGTCAGCGCCAGCAGCACGCGCTGCGAATGCACCAGCCCGCGCGTGCGATCGAGATTCTCTTTCATACGTTCCGGATAGACGATCAGCTTGTCGACAACCCCCGCCATGCGGTGCAGCGCGAAATCGAGTGTAATGGTGGCGTCCGGCCCGATAAAGCGCTCGACGGAAGAATGCGAGATGTCCCGCTCGTGCCACAGCGCCACGTTCTCCAGCGCCGGCGTCACGTATCCGCGCACCATGCGCGCAAGACCGGTGACATTCTCCGTCAGCACCGGATTACGCTTGTGCGGCATCGCGGAGGAGCCTTTCTGGCCTTCCGAGAAATACTCCTCGGCTTCGAGAACTTCCGTGCGCTGCAGATGACGGATTTCGGTGGCGAGCCGCTCCAGCGAGCTCGCCACCACGCCGAGCGTGGCGAAATAGGCGGCATGCCGGTCGCGCGGAATCACTTGCGTTGACACCGCTTCGGTGTGCAGGCCCAGCTTCGTCGCAACGTGCGCCTCCACCCGCGGATCGATGTTGGCGAAGGTGCCGACCGCACCGGAGATGGCACAGACGGAGATTTCTTCGCGCACCGCGATCAGCCGCTGCTTCGCTCGTTCGAACTCGGCATAGAAGCCGGCGAGCTTGACGCCAAAGGTCGTGGGTTCGGCATGGATGCCATGGCTCCGGCCGATGGTGATTGCGTCCTTGTATTCGAACGCGCGCCGTTTCAGCGCGGTGAGCAGATGATCGACATCGGCGATGAGAATGTCGGCTGCGCGCTTGAGCTGCACCGACAGGCACGTGTCGAGCACATCGGAAGACGTCATGCCCTGATGCACGAAGCGCGCTTCCGGACCGACGATTTCAGACAAATGCGTCAGGAAGGCGATGACGTCGTGCTTCACCTCGCGTTCGATTTCGTCGATGCGGTCGATGTTGAAATTGGCGGTGTGGCCTTTGTCCCAAACCTTCGCCGCGGCTTCCTTCGGGATGACGCCAAGGTGCGCCAAGGCATCTGCGGCATACGCCTCGATTTCGAACCAGATGCGGAATTTCGTTTCCGGCGACCAGATCGCCGTCATCTCGAGCCGGGCGTAGCGCGGGATCACTCTGCACCCCCCTTCCGTCCGGCGTCGCACTTCCTGCTTCGCCGGACACCTTCCCCCATAAGGGGGGAAGGAGAAAGTAAGAGCCTTCCGCTTCCCCCCTCGTGGGGGAAGCTGGACGCGACGCGCAAGCGTCGCGGACTGAAGGGGGGCCTCGTCACGCGAGGCCCCCCATGGCGAGGTATTTGATTTCGAGGTAGTCCTCGATGCCGTATTTCGAGCCTTCGCGGCCCAAGCCCGATTCCTTCATACCACCGAACGGCGCCACCTCGGTTGAGATGATCCCTTCGTTGATCCCGACGATGCCGTATTCCAGCGCCTCGGCCACGCGCCACACGCGCCCCAGATCGCGCGCATAGAAGTAGGCTGCGAGACCGTATTCGGTGTCATTGGCGAGCCGAATGGCATCTTCATCCTTGTCGAAGCGGAACAAGGTCGCGACCGGGCCGAAAATCTCTTCGCGCGCGATCTCCATTTGCGGCGTCACATCGCGCACCAGGGTGGGTTCGAAGAACGTGCCGCCCAGCTTGTCACGCTTGCCGCCGGTTGCGATCTTGGCGCCTTTCCCGGTGGCGTCCTTCAGCAGCCGCTCCACCTTCTCGACCGCGTCCATGTTGATCAGCGGCCCTTGCGTCACGCCATCGTCGAAGCCGTTGCCGACCTTCAGCCTGGCGATGCGCGCGGATAGCTTCTCGGCGAACGCGTCGTACACGTCGGCCTGCACCAGCAGCCGATTGGCGCACACGCAGGTTTGTCCCATGTTGCGGAACTTCGACAGCATGGCGCCCTCGGCCGCGGCGTCGAGATCGGCATCGTCGAACACGATGAAGGGTGCATTGCCGCCGAGCTCGAGCGAAACCTTCTTCACCGTCGACGCACATTGCCGCATCAGCAGCTTGCCTATCTCGGTGGAGCCGGTGAATGAGAACTTGCGTACGAGCGGACTCTGGGTGAATTCAGCGCCGACTTTCGAGGCGTGCTTCGTCGTCACCACATTGAACACGCCCGCTGGCAAGCCGGCGCGTACGCCCAACTCCGCAAGCGCCAGGCAACATAGCGGCGTCTCGGCCGGCGGCTTGATCACGAAGGTGCATCCAGCAGCGAGCGCCGGCCCCGCCTTGCGGGTGATCATGGCGATGGGGAAATTCCACGGCGTGATCGCGGCGACGACACCCACCGGCTCCTTCAGCACCACAATGCGGCGGCCGGGCGCGTTGGTCGGGATCACATCGCCATAGATGCGCTTGCCTTCTTCGGCGAACCACTCGATGAAGCTTGCGCCATAGGCGACTTCGCCGCGCGATTCGGCCAGGGGCTTGCCCTGCTCCGCCGTCATTAACCGGGCCAGATCCTCTTGGGCTCCCATGATGAGATCGAACCATTTGCGAAGGATGCCCGCGCGTTCCTTCGCCGTCTTCTTTTTCCAGGCGGGGAACGCGGCGTGCGCCGCCTCGATGGCATGGCGCGCCTCGGCCTCGCCCATGTCGGGAATTTCCGCGAGCGTTTCGCCGGTGGCCGGGTTCCTGACCGCAAAGCGTGCGCCGGAATCGGCCTGACTCCAGGCGCCGCCGACAAAAGCCTCGCGGCGCAGCAGGGATTCATCGGAGAGTTTGAGCATGCCCCGTTCTAGCGCCCGTGTGGCGCTCACGAAAGCCCGTTCGCGCTCCTCAGATCAGGCCGAGCGACTTGAAACTCGCCGTTCCGCCGCGCCCGACCACCAGGTGATCGTGCACCGTGATGCGCAGTGCCTTGGCGGCGGCGACAATCTCCCGCGTCATCTCCACATCGGCGCGCGACGGCGTCGGATCGCCGCTCGGGTGGTTGTGCACGAGGATGATGGCCGAGGCCGCTAGCTCCAGCGCGCGCTTGACGATTTCCCGGGGGTAGACCGGCGTATGATCGACAGTCCCCTGGCCCTGCACCTCATCGGCGATCAGGGCATTCTTCTTGTCGAGGAAGAGGATGCGGAATTCCTCGTGCGTGGCTCTCGCCATGGCAGCGCTGCAGTAGTCGACGAGTGCGGCCCAGGAGGACAGGGCCGGACGGTTGAGCACTTTCGATTTCGACAGGCGCAGCGCCGCGGCCTCGATGATCTTCAGTTGCGTGACGACATTGTCCCCGATGCCGCCTGCCTCCAACAATCGTTCGCGCGGCGCGGCGATCACTTCCGCGAAGCTGCCGAAGCGGGCGATCAGCGCCTTGGCGAGCGGCTTCACATCGCGGCGCGGGACGGCCGCGAACAGCGCTAGCTCGAGCAGTTCGTAGTCGGGAAGAGCCTTGGGACCTCCTGCGAGAAACCGCGCGCGCAGGCGTTCGCGGTGGCCAACGTAATGCGGCTCTTCGCTCTGGACTTCGAAATCGGCGGAAACATCGGCAACGAAGGAGGCCGCCTGATCCTTCTTGCGAGGCTTTCTCGACACGTTTTCGTCCCACTCCCACCAACCACACTCTGCCCAAATTCACTCTGTCGCGCCACTCGTGACGCGGGCGAAAGTACGGCCGCAGTAGGCGGTTGACGCCGGAGGGAAGATCAACCGACCATGCCGGCGACTGATTTGCCGGGAGGCGGGAAATGTCTGCGATGCACAGCTATGGCCACCGGCTGCACGAGAGCGAACTGCGGCTGCTTGCCGAGCTGCGTTCATTGCGCAAGCAGTTTCGCACCAAGGCAGCGGCCGACCCGGCGGGGGAGACCCTCACGCTGGGTCAGAGAGTCGCCGACCTCGTCGCTGCGACGATGGGCTCATGGCGGTTCATCATCATCCAGTCGGCGGTGTTGCTGCTGTGGATCGTCCTTAACATCACGGCCTACGTAAACCGCTGGGACCCATACCCGTTCATCCTTCTCAATCTCGCGCTCTCATTCCAGGCGGCATACGCGGCACCGTTCATCATGATGAGCCAGAACCGGCAGCAGGACATCGACCGCAAGAAGGCGGAGAGCGACTACAACATCAACGTGAAGGCCGAGCTGGAGATCGAAGCGCTTCACGCGAAAATCGACGAACTTCGCGAGAAGGAAGTCCTCGCGCTCACCAATGCAATCGCCGAGCTCACGCGCTTGCTGGAGACACAGCAGAACGCGGGTGTCAGCACGCGTTGATTGCGTGGAAGGAAGACAGTCTCAGTAAGGGGGCTTGTCGTAGCCCTTGGGCGAGCGCGTGAAGATTTCGACCCCATCCGGCGTAACCCCGACGCTGTGCTCGAATTGCGCCGACAGCGACCGGTCGCGCGTTACCGCCGTCCAGCCATCGTTCAATACCTTCCCGCCATAGCCGCCCAGAGTGATCATCGGTGCGACGGTGAAGAACATGCCGGGCTTCAGGCCAAGCCCATAGCCGGCGCGGCCGTAGTGCACGATGTTGGGCAGCGAATGGAACACCCGGCCCACGCCATGGCCGCAAAAATCCCGCACCACCGAACAGCGCTCCTCGCCTTCCGCGTAGGACTGGATGGCGGCGCCGATGTCGCCGGTGGTGGCGCCGGGCTGCACGGCGGCGATGCCGCGCATCATGCACTCATAGGTGACATCGACGAGGCGGCGCGCCTTCAGCTTGACGTCGCCGACGAGATACATGCGCGACGTGTCGCCATGCCAGCCATCGACGATGACGGTCACGTCGATGTTCACGATGTCGCCGTCGCGTAAGGGTTTGTCGTTCGGAATGCCGTGGCAGACCACGTGGTTGATCGAGGTGCACAAGGTGTGGCGATAGCCGCGATAGCCAAGGCAGGCAGGCACGGCGCCATGATCGAGCACGTATTCGTAGGCCAGCCGGTCGAGATGCTCGGTGGTGACGCCCGGCTGGACTTCCGGAACCATGAGGTCGAGGACCTCGGCGGCCAATCTGCCGGCGCGGCGCATGCCTTCAAAACCGGCGCTATCGTGCAACGCGACGCCAAGGGATGCCCGGCGGGCGGCTTCGAAAGTCTGGGGATCGGGCATTTCGGACATGGCGATGATGTAACGCTTATCGTGGCAACCTCAACGATCTCTTACACCCCCAGGCGGGCAAATTCACCTGCCCGCTGTGCCGCAGCCGTATTACTGTCAGGCCCTGAAGGCGCTTGGGATATCCGGCGCACTGCGCGAAAGCCGTTAGTGCTTTGTTCGCTAAGGGTTTGATCCGCCAAAGAAAGGCGTGACTCTCCCCTCGGGTTACGATAATGTGAGAGTTGAGCGTCAGCCGCGTTGGCGCGCTGCCTGGGGGAAGGGGGATTTGGGAGTCCCGGGCATGTCGGGAAATGAAGATGGAGCCGAAAGGTTCCCCGGGGACGGAACGAGCCGAAACGGCCACAACGCGAAGGTGGGTTGATGACGACGAAGCGGATTGTCGGAGCAGCAGTGGGCGGCGTTCTTGTCGCGATCGCGGGCGTAGCCGTCGCTTCCAACTTCACCTCCAGCAAGCAAACGGATTTCTTCGCACCCGGCAAGCACCAGTTCTACGTCTGGTGCGCGGGCGGATCGGACTATGTCACGACTGCCTTGGGCAAGAACGCCGAGGATGCACAAATGAAGCTTTACGATGCCAACAAGGCGCGCGGCAGAACGACATGCTGGCCTGTCTGGCAGGGCCGGGTTTCCGCCTGAGGTGAGCGGTGCCCGTTGGGCGAAGCGGCGGCCGGTGGGGGCCGCCGCTTTCATTTCTGGCCGATGATTCTCATCTGCCGAGCTTGAGGTCCCTGGCTTCGGCGTCCAGCGCCGCCAGTGCGGCCGGGTTCTGCGCAAACACCTTGCGCGCACCGGCCAGGGCGGAGCGGGCGCGGTCTTCGTCTCCCAGCACCATTTCGGAACGGATCAGCCGCTGCCAGCCGTCGGGATCGTCGGGCCTCGTGCGCAACTCCGCCTCGAGCTGGCCAACCATGGTGACGATGCCGCGGCGATAGGCAGCTGCCGCGTCGCGCTGGTCGCCCAATTGCGCATAGGCGCGGGCCAGCAGGATCCATCCCCGCGGATCGTCTTGCGCGTTGCCGTTCTTCGACATGGCGCGGGCCAGCGCCGCCACCGCACCCGCATAGTCGCGCTTCTCCACCGGCGTAAAGGCGCGAACCGCAAGCTCCGGCCGTCCCAGCATCAGGTAGCTGCCAGCACCGATTCCAAGCACCAGCGCCACAATCGCACCGGCGAGCAGCAGCTTCGCGGGCTTGGCTGTCGACCGCTCGCGCAGCACAGGCCAGCAGGCCAAGCCCGCGGCAGCAAGCATCAGGATCGCAAAGACCGACCATGCAGGAAGCATGGCGACCGCCTAGCACGGGGAAACACGGCCGCAAACAGACCGGCTCGGCTCAAAGAAAACGCCGCGACGCGTAAGCGCCGCGGCGCACTAAGGTCAGGCCATTAAGTTACGGAACCGCCGCTTGTCTTTTCACCGATTGGAATGCCGCCAGATCGCGTCCATTCGTGCCGTGGTATGCGTCTGCTCCGGCGCCCGCCGGGCATTTCGACTTTCTCTTCGGGCAATAAATATAGGGAGCTGCTCCGCTGCCGGTATCGAAGACAACCAGGCCCTCGTTGTTGATGCCCCAAGCCTCTTGGGCGGCTGACCCATCGCCGGGATCAATCGCCGTGTACTGGCCGGTGGTGTAATCATACAGAAAGGCATGGCGGTTGCCCGATGAGTCCGTGTAAAGCCCGGCGACTTGCCCTGCATCGTTGATGCCTTCCGCCGTCGTCACGTTGACGGAGCCCGGCGCGTCGAACGAGGTCAGTTTTTTGCCGTCGAGGACAAAGCCGTGCTGGATACCGCTCGAGTCGATATACCCGCCGGCAACAAGGCCGTGGTTGTTGATCTGGCGCGGATTGGTCGAGGTTACTCCTTGGAGCCGCGGCAGAACGAAGTCCTTCTTGTACCTTCCTGATTTCGCTTCAAACCCCAGCCGGGTAACTCCATCGGTGTCGAGATAGTCGCCGGCGTATTTGCCCGCGTCATTGCCGCCTTGAGAGACACCATCCGCGATATTTCCATCGGGGTTCTTGAGCATTCTGATCTTGCCCGATGGAGAGCGGTAGTATTCCTCACCGAAGGTGAATCCGCTTTCCAGCGAAAGCCCGGTGATGCTGCCGTCATTGAAAATGGCTCGCGCCTCTGCCTGGCTTCCGTCAGTGAGGTCGAAGGTGGTGTAGTTGCTACCGTCCGGTGGGCCATAGAACCCGTGCAGGATGCCGCTTGAATCCGTATAGCCGCCTGCGATGATATTGCTGTCGTTGATCCCGAAGGGCAGCACGGTAACCGCCCCAGCCGGAAACGCTATGGGTACGTAGGTCACTTTGGCGTCCGCCGATGAACACACGGCAAGCACTGCGGCCGCGACTCCCGCGACCGTAAGAGTCGATTTGTGCATTGTGTTTTTCTCCCCACGTTGAGTGGGCAGCATAGGGTTTTTGCTGCGGCTTTGTCCGCAAAAAAAGATTGCTATTTTCGGGCTCGGCGCGCTTCGACGAGGAATGTGGCCGGAGGGCTATAAGCGACCGAAAATCTTGCCGAGGCTACGCGAATGCCCGCAACTCCACGGCCACCAGCCGCTGGACAGGAAACACCACCGCTACGGTCGTTCCCACATTCATCTCACTCTCCAGCACAAGCCGGCCGCCATGCAGCTCCACCAACTGCTTGGAGAGCGGAAGGCCGAGACCGGCGCCTTCATATTTGCGTGAGAGAGAGCTGTCGATCTGGCCGAAGCGGGAAAGCGCCCGCGGAATATCCTGCTTGGCGATCCCGATGCCGGTATCGGCAACGACAATGGCGAGCTCCTCGCCCTGCAGGGCCGCGGAAATCTCGACGCGGCCCTTGCCGGGAGTGAACTTGATGGCATTCGACAGAAGGTTGAGCAGCACCTGGCGCACGCGCCGATTGTCGGCCCGCAGACGGGGCAGATTGGGCTCCAGCCGCATGGACAATTTCAGCTTGGCGGCGTCTGCCTGACCCCGCACCATGCGCACGGTCTGATCGATCAGAGTGGCGACATCGATATCGTCGTCTCTGAGGTCGGCCTGTCCAGCATCGAGACGCGACAGATCCAGGACGTCGTTGATCAACGACAAGAGATGCGCACCGCTGGCGCGGATGTCGCCGGCATATTCGCGGTAACGGGGATTCCCAAGCGGGCCAAACGTCTCGGTCACCAGCATCTCGGAAAACCCGATCACTGCATTCAGCGGCGTGCGCAGCTCGTGGCTCATGGTGGCGAGGAATTGCGACTTCGCCTGGCTGGCGCAGGCTGCGGCTTCCAGGGCAGCCTGCAGCTCGGATGAGCGCAATTCCAATTCAGCCTTCGTCGCTTCGAGTTCGGCCACGTGCACGCGCAGGCGCTCATTGTCCGATTGCGCGCGCAGCGCCAGATGCCGATCGACCAGCGCGCCGGCGAGACCGAGCCCCACGATCAGGGCGGCCACAGCGGCCACCGCGATCGCCAGAGCCGCCGGATCGAGCACGACGTCGGGAATCGCCACGGCAGGATCGGGAATATAGACAACTGCAGTCATCGCAGTGAAATGCATGCCGACGATGCCGAGCGTGAACAACGTGGCGCCGGTGACATAGCCGCTCATTTTCGGCTGGCGAAATCCGATGTAGAGCGCCGCAGCGGTCAGTGACACGCCGATGATCACGGAAGCGGCGACGTAGCCGAGATTCCACACCGCATGTGCCGGCACGCGCACCGCCGCCATGCCGACATAGTGCATCGCCCCGATTGCTGCTCCGGTGATGGCGCCGCCGATCGCCGGACCGGCGCGCGTCATCGCAACCGCAAACCCGACGCCGCACAGCGATGCCGCAATGAGAACCGAGAGCGTCGTCAGCCACGGATCGTAGGCCACCGGGAGTCCGGCGCGGTAGGCGAGCATGGCAACAAAATGCGTGCCCCAGATTCCGCATCCGGCGACCACGCCGGCGCCAGCAAGCCAGAGATGACGCATCCGCCCTTCGGTGGCACGGGCGCGCGCGATCAGGCTCATTGCCGTGAGACAAGCAAAGAGACAAAGGATGCCCGCGAGCACGACAAACCGGAAGTCATGCTGGGTGGTGATGCAGCCCAACACCTGTAGCATTTGGTGAGTGTTGCGCAGGGTCCGTAAATTCGGAGTGAACCTGACCCGGCCGGCGCGACCAGTGGAGACTGGAGCCGAAGTCTGGCGCCTGCTATCGCTGCGGATAGGGTTGATGGAGCCTTAACGGCATGTCGATTCCCTTCGCCGGCAATCCGCTCAACCGCGCCAGCGAGAAGCGCACCGATGCCGAATGGATCGCGGCAAGGCGGCGCGATCCGGATTCGCTGGTGTGGCCGCTATGGAAGCTGCAGCCGTTTCTGCTGGGGCCGGAGGGCGGTGCGCAGCCGGCCGAGGCCGGATTTCTGAAGCCGGGTTTGGCGGAGGAGGTCGCGGGGCCCGATGCGATTTCGATCTTCCTGGGGCTGGATGGCGAGCGGGCGCATTTCGCACTCGACATTTCCGCCGCCGCCGATCCTGCGCAGGACGGGCCGCTTGCCCGCCTCGGCCATTTTCGCGACGCGCGAACGGCGGCCCAGCTTTTGCCGCTGAACGACGCCGCCATCCTCGGTGAAGCGAAGGCGCTGATCGACTGGCATCAGCGGCATGGCTTCTGCCCCAATTGCGGCACCCGCACCACCTTGACGGACGCCGGCTGGCGAAGGCTTTGCGGGGCGTGCGGCGCCGATCATTTCCCACGCACGGATCCCGTGGTCATCATGCTGGCGATCCACGGCGATGCCTGCCTCGTCGGGCGCGCAGCGCGCTTTCCTAAGGGCATGTTCTCGGCGCTGGCCGGATTCATCGAGCCGGGCGAGACGATTGAGGAAGCGGTGGCGCGCGAGATCTACGAAGAGGCGGGCGTGCGGGTGCGCGATGTCACCTATTTCGCCACCCAGCCCTGGCCGTTTCCGTCGTCGCTGATGATCGGATGCTTTGCGCAGGCGCAATCGCGCGACATTTCCTTGAACGATCACGAACTGGCGGAAGCGTTCTGGCTCCCGAAATCCAAGCTGCGCGCGCTATTGGCCGGCGAGCACGTGGACGGCCTGTGGGTGCCGCCACCCGTCGCCATTGCGCATCATCTGCTGAAGCGATTTGCCGAAAGCGATTAAGGATGCTTCCGCACCACGCGATCAGGAAGCGGCTGTTTCAGCCGTCTCGCTCTCGCCGCGCTCCACACGCTCGGTGATGCGCGCGGACTTCCCGCGGCGGCCGCGCAGATAATAGAGCTTGGCGCGGCGGACGCGGCCTTTGCGGACCACCTGCACGTTGTCGACCATCGGCGAGTAGATCGGGAACACGCGCTCCACGCCTTCGCCGTACGAAATCTTCCGCACAGTGAAGCTCTCGTTGAGGCCCTCGCCCTGGCGGCCGATGCACACGCCTTCGAAAGCCTGCAGGCGCTCGCGCGTCTTCATCTGCTTGGCCTTTTCGTCGTAGCTCTGCTCGACCACCTTGACGTTGACCTTGAGCGTGTCGCCGGGCCGGAAATCGGGAAGTCCCCTGCCGCCGCGGACGGCCTTCATCTGCTCGACTTCGAGCTGCTTCAGCAGGTTCATGGGCAAGGTACTCCGCAGGCGGATAGTTGAGTGAGAGGCGCGGCGTATAGCCTATGGCTTGCGCCTGGTCCAGAGGTCGGGCCGCCGGGATTTGGTCAGGTTTTCCGCCTGCTCGCGCCGCCATCTGGCGATTTCGGCATGGTTGCCGGAGAGGAGGACCGGCGGGATATCGCGGCCCTGGAAGGACTGCGGGCGCGTGTATTGCGGATATTCGAGCAGGCCGTCGGCGAAGCTTTCTTCGGCCGGCGAGGTTTCGTCGCCCAGCACGCCTGGGATGAGCCGGACCACCGCCTCGATCAGCGCCATCGCGGCGATCTCGCCACCCGCCAGCACGAAATCGCCGATGGAGATTTCTTCCGGGTTTCGGCCCTCGATGGCGCGCTGGTCCAGCCCCTCGAACCGGCCGCACAGCAGGATGGCGCCGGGTCCCTCGCCAAGCGCGCGGACCTTGGCTTGCGTCAGCGGTGCGCCCCGCGGTGAAAGGTAGATGGCCGGCACATCCGGGTGGGTCATGCGCGCCGCATCGATGGCGGCACACGCCACATCGGCGCGCATCACCATGCCGGGGCCACCGCCGGCCGGCGTATCGTCGACGGTACGATGCTTGCCGAGGCCGTGCTCACGGATATCGCGCACAGCGAGCGACCACAATCCGTTCGCGCGCGCCTTGCCGATCAGCGACACATCGAGCGGCCCTGGAAACATCTCCGGGAACAGGGTCAGCACCGTCGCCCGCCAGGTCATAGCTCGAGCTTGAAACCTTCGTGGCTCTTCTTGAAGCCAAGCCGTTCGTAGAACGCATGCGCGCGCGTGCGCGACTTGTCGGATGTGAGCTGCACCAACGCGCAGCCTTCCGCCTTCGCCATCGACACGGCATGGCGCATCATCGCCTCGCCGATGCCACGTCCGCGACCCTCGGCGGCAACACGTACGCCCTCGATCAATGCACGCATGGCGCCGCGCCGCGACAGACCGCGGACGAAGCTGATCTGAAAACAACCAACGACCGCGCCGTCGCTCTCGGCCACCAGGATGCGGTTGCGGGTGTCGCCGTCGATTTGACGAAAAGCTTCGGCGTACGGCTCAAGATTGTGAGTATCTTCGCGGGTGCGGCCGAGTTCGTCGTCGGCCAGCATCGCCACAATGGCCGGAAGATCATCAATGCGCGCGTCGCGGATGACGTGGTTCATTCCACGCTGCCTTTGGTTTCGGCTTCCACCTCTTCCGGCGCGGCGATGACGATGCGGCGTTCCGCGATATCGATGGTCGGAACGATCTCGGCGGTGAACGGCATCAGCACCGTGCCCTGTCCGTCATCACACTCGATCTCGATCACGTCGCCGGCGCCGAAATTGTGGATGGCGATGACCTTGCCGATGCCGCGGCCCTCCGTGTCCTCGGCGTGCAGCCCGAGCAGATCGGCATGATAGAACTCATGCGCTTCCACCGCAGGCAGCGCGCCGCGCGCGACATAGAGCTCGACGCCCTTCAGCGCCTCTGCGGCATCGCGAGAGGCCACGCCATCGAGCGCGACAATGCTGCTGCCTTTACCCCCGCGAACTGACTTCACCACGAAGCGCCGCCCATCGCGCGCATGCAACGGTCCATAGGCGCCGAGCTTCTCAGGCGCCTCGGTGAAGCTCTTGACCTTCACCTCGCCTTTCAGCCCCTGCGCGCCGATCACGACGCCTAAGAGAACATCGTTCATTTGCGACGACGCGACCCGCGCCTTGAGGAAGCCGTACCTTGATGAGCTGAATTCAGCGCGGCGCGTTGTTTCTCCCCTTTGCGGATCGCAATGAACTCCTCCAAGGCCTTCGTGACAGCAGCCTTCATTGTGCGCTCGCCGCGACAACGCGCTTCACGAGATCGGTGTCAAGGACAACACCCATCGGAAACCTCCATTAGGCAGCAGGCGCTTCGGCGGCCTTGGCGGCGGCGACGGCGCGCTCCTGCGCCTTCTTCTTGGGCTTGGCCTTGTTGGGGTTCTCGTGCGTCTGCTTCTCGACGACACCGGCATCCGACAGGAAGCGGTGCACGCGATCCGAGGCCGTCGCGCCCTTCGCCATCCAGGCTTTCGCCTTGTCGAGGTCGAGCTTCAGGCGGTCGGCATGGTCGCGCGGCAGGAGCGGATTGTAGAAGCCGATCTTCTCGATGAAGCGGCCGTCGCGGGGTGAATGCGAATCCGCGATCACGATGTTGTAGTGCGGGCGCTTCTTGGTGCCGCCGCGCGACAGCCTGATTTTGAGTGACATGTCTTGGGTTCCTTCTGTTGTCTCAAACACAAAATGATTCGCGCGGAGTGGCTCCTCCCCTGCGCAGCGGGGGTGGGGGACCGCGAGCGAAGCGAGTGGTGGAGGGGGCGGACACAGTTTCCGCCCCCCTCCCCGCCTTCGGCGGTACTCCCCCCGTAAACGGGGGGAGAGCCATACGGTGTGCAAAATTTCATCGCCTTCCGCCTGGGAGAACGCCGGGAGGGATTCGCCCAACGCCGCCCGGCATGATTCCGGCGAGACCGGCCGGCAATTTGTCGCCGGATTTCTTCATCGCCTTCATCACATCGGCCATCTGGCGATGCATCTTCATCAGCTTGTTGACTTCGCTCACTTCCACGCCGGCGCCGGCCGCGATGCGCTTGCGCCGCGAGCCGTTCAGCACATCCGGATCGGCGCGCTCTACCTTCGTCATCGACGAGATGATGGCTTCCTGGCGCGTCAGCATCTTGTCGTCCATACCGGCCGCGCTGAGTTGATCCTTCACCTTGCCGACACCCGGCAGCATGGCGAGCACGCCGGTCATGCCGCCCATCTTCTTCATCTGCTTGAGCTGCTCGGCGAGGTCGTTCATGTCGAACTGACCTTTGCGCATTTTCGCCGCGAGCTTCTCGGCCTTTTCCTTGTCGAGAACTTCGGCCGCCTTCTCGACCAGGCTGACCACGTCGCCCATGTCGAGAATGCGGTTGGCGACGCGATCGGGATGAAACGCCTCAAGCGCATCGAGCTTTTCGCCGACGCCGAGAAACTTGATCGGCGCGCCTGTGACGTGGCGCATGGACAGCGCAGCACCGCCGCGCGAGTCGCCATCGGCGCGGGTGAGGATGATGCCGGTGAGCGGCACTCGGTCGTTGAACGACTTGGCGATATTCACCGCGTCCTGGCCGGTGAGAGAGTCGGCGACGAGAATGGTCTCGTGCGGCTTCACCTGATCGCGCACCGCCGCGACCTCCGCCATTAGCTGCTCGTCGATGTGCTGACGGCCGGCGGTGTCGAGGATCAGCGCGTCGTAGCCGCCGACGCGGGCCGCGGCCATCGCGCGCCGCGCGATATCGACGGGAGTCTGGTTGGCAACGATCGGCAAGGTTGGTACGCCCGCCTGCTCGCCGAGAATCTTCAGCTGCTCCATCGCGGCTGGGCGGCGCACGTCGAGCGAGGCCATCAGCACCCGCTTCTTCTCCTTGCCCTGCAGCAGCAGGCCGAGCTTCGCCGAGGTTGTGGTCTTGCCAGAGCCCTGCAGGCCGACCATCAGGATCGGCGCCGGCGGCGAGCCCAGCTCCAGCGGCGCACCTTGGCCCAAAGTGTCGACCAGCGCGTCGTGCACGATCTTGACGACCTGCTGGCCGGGCGTAACGGAGCGGATGACCTCGGCGCCGGTCGCTCGCGGCCGCACTTTGTCGAGGAAATCCTTGACCACCGGCAGCGCCACATCGGCTTCCACCAGGCTGTCGCGGATTTCGCGCAGCGCCTCGTCGACATCGGCCTCGGTCAGCGCGCCGCGGCCGCGCAGGCGATCGAAGGTGGCGGTCAGGCGCTGCTGCAGACTGTCGAACATCGGTCCTCAATTCACAAAGCACAAACGCCCCAGGGGGCGCACCTGCGCTGCCTGGGGGCGATCACCGGTTATCCGGCGACCGGAAAGTCAGATGGCTTCCCGGAACGGGCGGGGTTTAGGTGACTTAATCTCGCTGGTCAACCCGTAAAGTATTACTTGACAGGTACCCTTCCCTGTGGCTTCCCTTGCACCTTAACAGTGCGCAAGCCCTATCGACACGAACACCCTTACGAACGCTTTTCACCGTACAAACACTCTTCCAGCAGCTACGTCTAACAACGCGCACACACGAAGCGGTCCGGTCAGCAACTGTCTGGCCTATGCGGGAGATTGTGATGGCGGTCAGAAGTTTTGCCCATAAGGGCGTGAGGGAACTGTTCGAGAAAGGCCGGTCATCGAAGATCAGGCAGGACTTGGTGAGGCGCGTGCTGCAAATCCTGGACGCGTTGCATCACGCGACGACGCTGGACGACCTGAGGTTACCCGGACTGCGGCTTCATCCTGACAGCCGACATCAGCCGGTGCGATGGCGAGTGGATGTTAATGGACCGTGGCGAATCACATTCGAGTGGGAGGACGGCGACGCGTACAAGGTCGACCTCGTCCAAGACCATTGAGCAGCAGACAACACGTAGGCCAACGCATCCGGGAGAATTGCTTCGCGATATTGTGTTGCCTGAACTGGCGCTGTCGATCAGCGACGCAGCTCGGCAGCTCGGTGTTTCGAGGCAGACGCTTCACTCCATCATGTCTGGACGCTCTGCGGTCACCGCCGAAATGGCGCTGAGGCTTGGCCGATTCTGCGGCAACGGACCGGGTTTGTGGATGCGCATGCAGCAGACATTCGATCTTTGGAAGGCAGGGCGCGAACTAAAAGGCAAACTCGACGACATCCCTACGCACACCTTACAGACTGAGTAGGCCATCCAGAATGCGAAACGGGATTCTTCTCGCATTTGCTTTAGCAATGGTGGGATGTTCCCCTTCACCCCGGGACGTGGCGCTCCAGCGAACTAAGCAAACAGCGCTTCAGAAGATTCGCGAACGTCTGACCGATCCCGAGAGTGCTCGGTTCACCGATGTACGAATTGTCACGGTTCATGACGCAAGGGGAATTGAGCAAGTCACCTCTGTATGCGGTGAGGTCAATTCAAAGAACACGTTCGGGGGATATGCGGGCCCCTCTCCGTTCATATACACCGTGCAGCACAAAAATCCTACGAAGGCATACCGAACAGCATGGCCGTCAGGGACGTGGTTCACTTACGATCCGAACCATTCGGAATGCCCCCATCGGGCATATACTGCATTCTGCGGTAAGGACACTGCTGTCCGCAGCGCGGATGACATGAACGCTCTTGAAGTAGATTTGTGTTGGATTCGCTTTCGTCTCGCCTTCGAATATCTAGGCCCACATCGAAAAGATCTCGTATCCGACATCGGCCATGATGCCGAGCCCCAACATGCTGCACATTCGCGTCCGGAGAACGCGGCTTTAGCGTGCGCAGCACCTGTCAATTCAATTTGAATCAGGCGTAGCGTCTCCAGGTCATCTCCGGAACGAAGGAAAGCAGTGCCGCCACAAGGAACGCGCCGACGGCGTTATCGAAGGTGCGGACACCGAGATGAATCGCGCCGCCCGCCACCAGCGCCGCAAAGACACCGCCCAGCAGCAAGACCGGCCCGGAGATGTAGCAGTGGACTCGCCGGCAGCGCCTTGCATTGAGCAGGCACCCGGTGGCCATCCAGAAAAACAGCACCGCGCAGATGGCGGCATTCACACGAAACGGAAAACCCAGAAGACTAAAGGTCGCGCCGATCGCGATCGGCAGACCCCACCAAAGTGCCGCGCTCAGCGGTTGACGTACCCAATCGTTGGGGGGGACTGGGGGCATGGCGTGTTAGCCTTTGCAGCATGATCGGCCGGATTCCTGCACCGGCGGACAGCCAACATCGCCATAGGTGCAGAACACGCAACAGTCGCCCGCCTTGGGCTTCAGCACCGCTCCGCAGCCCTTGCAGTCATAGAAATACTGGCACGCATCGGTCGGCATGGTCTCGCGGCTCTTATGGCCGCAAGCAGGGCATGTGACGGTCGATTCCAGAATGATAGTGTCAGACATGCGGAGAGCTTCGGCGAGGCAGGCTTGCGCGGACGATTACGTCCACAGCGAAAGCATCGTGTACCCGACATAAAGCATGATGCCGAGGACGAAGATGCTGCAGGCCAGCCGAATTGCGCCGATAGCATCCAACCCGCCGCGGCTGATCGCGCGCAGCACCTGCCACGCGAGCATCAGGATCGTCAGCGCGATGAAGGCGGCGGCCATCATCATGTCGCGACTGGGCAAATGCTCTACCATCGGCCGGCCTCTGCGTTGGTCGTCGGCAATGTAGCGGACCATCCTTAAAGACTGTTTGGCGGCGTCGCGCGAATTCGACCATGCCTTCGTTTCGGCATGTGCGCAGGTCGGGGAACTTAACACCTGAAAATTGAGGAGGCCTGCGCACATCGATGAGCACAAGCGAAATGCGGAAGCAAAATTGTCTTGCTGCGCTTGGCAGCGCGCCGCTGCTCGCGTAGACTCTTGCCGTCTCCAAAACCGCGCCTGAAGCGAGGTGCGCGGCCTTTGCGCCGCGCGCGCGTGCCATCGCGCAGAAGAATTTTGAAAACAACTGCCGGCGCACGTCTGTCCCGATAACGGGAGAGGCTTTCAAAAACCTACGGGTCGATCGACGGGCGAATTGCGCGCAAACAGGCACTAAAATTTTTTGCGTAACTAACTGACCGGTCAGTCAGCAATGCGGCCAAAAATGCGGCACTTTTTGAATTCGACTGCTCCGGCGATTTCGGACCACAACATGTGGTGGTCCGCCACTTCAAAAATTTGAAAACAACCTCTGCGGGGTAATCCGATCCGAATTGCTGCCACCAAACTGCAAACAACCACTATGGGTGGCCCACCCCACACCGCATCTGGTGCACGCGCCGAATTGCATGGCGCAAAATAAAAACGAATACCCGCTGTGGAATTTCCGCGGTCCGCTGACCGACGCCCGACCTATTGTGGAGCGGCACTAGTTCTTGCTGCTCCACCCGATCCGGCACCCCGTTCCAGTCCCAGCTTCTGCCGGAAATAGGTGTAGCTGAGGGCCCAGTATTCGGCTTCCTCCGCATGCGTGGCGCCGGGGCCGTGGCCGCCTTCCAGCGCCTCGTTGAACAGGACGTCGTGGCCCTGATCCTCCATCTTGGCCGCCATCATGCGCGCCCAGATCGGCGTCACGCGGTCGTCCGTCGTCTCGGTGATGAACAGGATCGGCGGATATTTCACGTTCGGCTTCACGTTCTCGTAGGCCGAATATTTCTCCAGCCAGGCGCGCGCCTGCGGGTTCTTGGGATCGCCGTATTCCGCTGCCCAGGACTGGCCGGCGCCGAACTCGGTATAGCGCAGCATGTCGACCAGCGGCCGCTGCGAGACCACGGCACCCAGCAGATCGGGATGCTGCGTCATCGTCACGGTGGTGAGCACCCCGCCATTGGAGGCGCCGACGATGCCCAACTGTTTTGGCGTCGTCAGGCCGCGGCGCTCCAGGTCCATCGCCACCGCCGCGAAATCGTCGAAGGCGCGCTGGCGATGCTCGTTCAATGCTGCCTGATGCCAGCGCGGGCCAAACTCGCCGCCGCCGCGGATGTTGGCGACGGCAATGGCGCCGCCTTTGGAGAACCAGGGTTCGGCCGGATAGATCGGGCGATGGCCGTCGTTCCAGTACCACGGGTTCAGCGACAGCTCGAAACCGCCATAGCCATAGAGAATCGTCGGCACCGCACCCTTCGCACCCGCCGCGCGAATGAGGAAGTACGGCACTTTCGTTCCGTCGCGCGAGGTCGCCCAGTTCTGGGTGACGGTGATCATGCTCGCATCGAAGCGCGCCGGTTCCGATTTGATCTGCTTAGGCGCTCCGCTGCCGTCGTATTGATAGAGCGCCGGCGGGTGGGTGAAGCTCTCGTAGGTGAGATAGGCCTCCGGTCCCCAATCGTTGGTTGCCGCGACTTCCGTCGAGCCATCCTTGGGCAACGCCAGCACGCTCTCGCGCCATTTGCCGTTGTCGAAGCGGAATTCGTGGATCGAGCCGATGACGTTCTCGTAGATCGGCGCATAGACGGCATCGCGGCCGGCGCCGACGGCAAGGCTGATCATCGCGTGCGGCCCCGGCGTATAGAGCACGGCGACCGGCTGCGTCTTGCCGCTCTTGGCGAAATCCAACACCGGAAAGGCGCAGAGCGAACCCTCGGCGATCTGCTTGCCGCCTTGCGGCGTCCACGCATCGCGCAAGGTGAAGATGAGCTGGCCCTGCGTGACGCCCTTGATCTCGGCGCCCTGCGGAATCGGCAGCTGAACGGTCGAGCCATTCGGCTTCACGAAGAAATAGTCGGCAGTGAAAAAGCTGATGCGGCGGATCACCAGCGGCACCACGCCGTAAGGGCCATGAAACACCGCGATGTTGGCGCCCATATCGTCGGGCTTTGCTTCGTAAACCGTCTTCGCTGCACTGATCGATTCGCCGCGGTGCCACATTTTCACGATGCGCGGATACGACGAGGGTGTGATCGTTCCGGGGCCAAAATCGGTGCCGAACAGGATCGTGTTGTCATCGACATAGCGCGCTTCGGATTTCGCCTGCGCAAGGCTGAAGCCGTCGTCGAGGAATTTGCCGGCCTTGGGGTCGAACTCGTGCACTTCGTGCGCGTCGCTGCCGCCGGGGGACAAGGATACCAGGCAACGGCCGAAGGAAGGCGTGCAATCCGCGCCCTGAAACACCCAGTTTTTGCCGGTGTCGTGGTCGTATTTGTCGACATCGAGCAGCACCTGCCAGTTTGGGCTGGCATTTGCGTAATCCGCGATGGTGGTGCGCCGCCACAGCCCGCGCACGTGGCTGGCGTCCTGCCAGAAATTGAACACCCATTGATGGTCGACCACCCGCGGCTCGGGGATTCGGTCGTTTGCGTTCAGAACGGTAAGCAGTGCATCGTCGTCCTGCTTGTATGTGGCATCACCCTTGAGAACGGCGTCGCTCTTCGCGTTCTGCTTCTTCACCCACGCAAGCGCCTTCGCGCCGTGGATATCGGTCAGCCACAGATAAGGATCGTTGTCCGTCGCCGCGGTGGCAGCCGCCGCCGCCAGAGCCAGCGAGGTGAGACCGATGATGAGTGCGCGCATGTGACCTCCCTCCCGACGGGTCGGTTTTGCGAGAGGTGCGCCGCCAAGGTCAAGCCATCCGCGAAGGAGGCACGCAAAGGTGAAGCGGCGCTAGCCCTTTTCCGCCAGCCTTTCGCGGCCGCGCCACAGGCTGAGATGCCGTCCGGGGTACTGTTCGCAGGCTGAGGTGAAGATGGCGCGCGCCAGGGTTTCGCTGTGCGCCCGCGCCACGATGCGCTCGATCTTTTCGCGACGCTCATCCCACAGTTCGACGCGATAGGGCAGATCGAAGGACGCCGAGGCGGGTCCGGTCCGGCGCTCCTTTTTGGCTTTCGGTTGCTGCGGCGCAATCATCTTTTGCGCAAAACTCCGAGACCATTCAGCATCCGACGCACATATCGGAATGCCTAGTGCGGTGGGCCGTTCCAGCGATTGATGATGGAAGCTTTATGCCGCAGCGTGATGTACCGGTCGAAGTAATCGCGCGCCGCGGCATAGAAGGCGGAATATCCAATGCTGGCATTTGCCGTGATCGCGAGCACCTGCTCCACGGATGTCCGCTCCGGATTCCAGAGTTCCACCCGATAGGGCAGGTCCTCATGCTCCAGGGGGCCGGACGATCCCGCTGAGCTTCGGCCACGGCCGCTGGGACGTGACCGGCTTGCCGGCAGGAGACGATGTTCCGATTGCTGCAGCACCAGTACCCCTTCCGTCCCCGTGATTCGATTTAAGCCGGAGCCAGGGGGCCGTGCAACAATTTCGGCAGAAATCGTCAACAAAAATCTATCGCGCCGCGCCTGTTCCGGCGGGGCTGTTGCCGAGTTTCAACCTCTGTTTCAGGTATACAAAGGATAAGGCCCACATCTCGGCCGCCTGCTTGTGGTTGGCGGCGGCGGCGTGCCCTCCGTCCGTGTTCTCATAGAACAGCACGTCGTGGCCCTGAGCCTCCATTTTGGCCGCCATCTTGCGGGCGTGGACCGGCGTAACCCGGTCATCGGAGGTGGCGGTGACAAACAGGACCGGCGGGTAGGCGACCTTCGCCTTCACGTTCTGATACGGCGAATACTTCAGGATGGCTTCGCGCAGCTCGGGCTTCGCCGGATCGCCATACTCGGCTTCCCACGAGGCGCCGGCGCCGATCTGCGTGTAGCGGATCATGTCGATGAGCGGCACCTGGCAGACCACCGCGCCGAACAGATCCGGCCGCTCCACCATGTTGGCGCTGACCAGAAGGCCGCCATTCGATCCCCCCATGATGCCGAGCTGTCTTGTGGTGGTGATATGCCGCGCGACCAGATCGGCGGCGACGGCCTGAAAATCGTCGTAGGCCTTCTGGCGGTTGGTCAGCAGCGCGGCCTCGTGCCAGCCCGGACCGAACTCGCCGCCGCCGCGGATATTGGCCACGACATAGACGCCGCCTTTGGTGAGCCACAGCCGGCCAAAATTGGCCGAGTAGCTGGGAGTGAGGGAAATCTCGAATCCGCCATAGCCGTAAAGGACGGTCGGCGCCGGCCCTGCAAGGGTCTTGGGGCGCACGACGAAGTAGGGAACCTTGGTGCCGTCCTTTGAGGTGGCCTCGAACTGCTCCATCGCGAGCCCCGACGCATCGAAGCGCGCCGGCAGCGACTTGATCGCGATCGGGTGGTCGTCGCCGGTGTCGTGGTAGAGCGTCGGTGGCATCAAATAGCTTTCGAAGGTGAGCTCGGCCTCCGGCCCCCAGTCGTTGGTCGTCAGCACGCGTGTGGATCCGCCGGAGGGCAGATCGAGCTTCGTGTCGCTCCATTTGCCGGCATCTGCGGGCCGGAAGGCGTGCACGCTGCCGATGACGTTGTCGTAGATCGAGGCGTAGACGGCATCCCGCCCTGGCGCCACACCTTCGATCGAGGAGCGCGGGCCCGGTACATACAAGGTCGCCACGAGAGGCTCCGCACCACCGTTCGTCCACGCCGCGAGCGGCACGGCCAGCAGCGAACCTTTGGTGAAGTGGTTCGTGCCGTAACTCCAGTCGTCCCGCAGTGTGAAGAGAAGATTCCCCCTGGTCATGCCCTTCACGTCGGCGCCAAGCGGCAGCGGCAGCTTCATCACACTGCCATCCGGCTCCACGTAATAATACTCGGTCTGGAAAAAGCTGACGGCGCGCGCGATCAGCGCCGTGTTGCCGTCGGGCCCGCGGAACACCATCGGGTTCACGCCGACATCTTCGACCTTGCCGGTATAAACGACCTTCGCGTCAGCGATGGGCACGCCGCGCTTCCACAGCTTGATGACGCGCGGGTATCCGCTCGAGGTGAGCGAGCCGGGGCCGAAATCGGTGCCGAACAGCACGGTGTCGTCGTCGATGTACGAAACGGTGGCTTTGGCTTCCGGCAACGTGAAGCCATCCGCCACGAAGGACTTCGACGCAAGGTCGTACTCGCGTGTCACATGCGCATCGCCGCCGCCGCGCGACAGCGACACGAGGCACCGCGACAAGGACGGGCCGCAATCGGCACCCTCCCACACCCAGTTCTCGTGCTCGTCGGCGGCGAGCTTGTCGACATCGAGCAGCACGTCCCAATCGGGATTGGGATTGGCGTAATCGGCAATCGTGGTGCGCCGCCAGATGCCCTTCGGGTGTTGTGCGTCCTGCCAGAAATTGAACACGTAATTGTGGTCGAGCTGGCCGTATGGAATGCGATCGGTCGCATCCAGCACCGTGAGAATGGAATCGTAATAGGGCTGGTAGTCCGCATCGGTCTTGAGCGCCGCGAATGAGCGTGCGTTCTGTTCCTTTACCCATTCGAGCGGCTTCTCGCCGTGAATATCCTCGAGCCAGAGGTACGGGTCTTCTTTTTCCGCGTGAGGCTTCATGCCTGCCGCTCCAATCGCCTGCCAGCCGCCGGCCATCGCACCCACGAGAACCGCGCCAATCACCCATTTGCCGAAATGCATTCATCTACTCCACGCCTCAGCAGGGGCGCGTTGTGGGAAATTTCGGCCCGGTGCGTCAACCCGTCTGGCTTGCGCCGGTGCTCGCGCCTATATAGCCGCGGTCATGACGCCATTCCTGAAGATGCACGGCCTCGGCAACGATTTCGTGGTGTTCGACGCGCGAGAGCAGGCGCTTGCGCTGGATTCCGCGGCCGCGCGCGCAATCGCCGATCGCAGATTCGGCATTGGCTGCGATCAGGTGATCGTCATCGAGTCCAGCACGAACGGCGCCGACGCGTTCATGCGCATCTACAATGCCGATGGCGGCGAAGTGGAAAGCTGCGGCAATGCCGCGCGCTGCATCGCACGCCTGCTGATGGATGAGAGTGGGAAGGGCGAAGCGCACGTCGATACCGAAGGTGCCCCGCTTGTTTGCTATGATGCAGACGGCCTAGTGACCATCGATATGGGTGCACCGAAGTTTGGCTGGCGCGATATTCCACTGAGCGAGAACGTCGATACCCACGCATTCACAATCGAGATTCCCCCTCCCCTCGCGGGAGGGGGCGAATGCGACGCGCGAAGCGAGGAGCATTCGGGGGAGGGGGCGCCCAAGCATCACCCCTCCCCCAAATTCTCCCGGCTTGCGCCGCTCGAATTTGCCCCCTCCCGCAAGGGGAGGGGGAAGGTGGTGACGGCATCTGCCGTGAACGTCGGCAATCCGCATTGTGTTTTGTTTGTCGACAATGCGTCGGAAGAGATGGCGCCGTCGCTCGGTCCGATGATCGAACATCATTCCATGTTTCCGCAGCGAACCAACGTCGAGTTCGTGCAAATCCTGTCGCCGGATCGCTTGCGCATGCGCGTGTGGGAGCGCGGCGCCGGCGTCACGCTCGCGTGTGGAACCGGCGCCTGCGCTGCGGCCGTGGCTGCGCAGCGGCGAGGATTGTGCGGCAAGAAAATCGAGGTTGAACTCGATGGCGGATCGCTGACCATCGAATGGGCCGGCACCGACGGCGCGCATGTCTTCATGACGGGGCCGACGGCGCTGTCGTTCCGCGGCGAAGTCGATCTGGGGGCGTTTTCGTGACCGAAATCGTCACCTTTGGCTGCCGCCTCAACGCCTATGAATCGGAGGCGATTCGCGCGCGCGCCGTTGAAGCCAACCTCGACAATGCGATCATCTTCAACACCTGCGCGGTGACGGCCGAAGCGGTCCGCCAGTCGCGCCAGGCGATCCGCAAGGCCCGGCGCGACAATCCTGCTGCCCGCATCATCGTGACAGGTTGCGCGGCGCAGACCGAAGCCGAGATCTATTCCGAAATGCCCGAAGTCGATCTGGTGCTCGGCAATCAGGAAAAGCTGGAGGCGCGCAGCTACGCAGATTTTGGGCTGGCCGCGGTTGAGCGCGTGCGGGTCAACGATATCTTCAGCGTCAAGGAGACCGCGGCGCAGCTTGTGAATTCCTTCGACGGCCGTTCACGCGCCTTCCTGCAGATTCAGAACGGCTGCGACCACCGCTGCACATTCTGCATCATCCCCTATGGCCGTGGGAATTCGCGCAGCGTGCCTGTGGGCGCCGTGATCGAAGAGGCGCGGCGGCTGGTTGAATCGGGATTTCCCGAGATCGTTCTGACCGGCGTGGATCTTACGAGCTATGGCGCCGATCTGCCCGGAACGCCGGCGCTCGGCCATCTCGTCCGCAAGATCCTCAAGCTCGTGCCAGACCTGAAGCTGCTGCGGCTCTCCTCCCTCGATGCGATTGAAGTGGATGCCGAGTTGATGCAGGTGATTGCGGAAGAAGAA
>DASYBT010000071.1:0-7671 GCA_036500585.1 Rhizomicrobium sp. | reverse complement strand
CGCATAGGCGGCGCCGACGCGCTCGCGATCGTCGGGATGCAGGCAGGGGTAGAAATCGTCCAGCAGGGTGACGGGACGGTCTGACGAAATCCCGAACATCGCCTTGACGCGGGGCGGCCAGTAGAGCGTGTCGGTGACGTTGTCGACATCCCACAGTCCGATTTCGGCGTGGTCGGTGGCGAGCCGCAGCTGGTCGGCGCTTTCGCGCAGCGCGATCTCGGTTTCCTTGCGCATGCTGATGTCGACCGCCGTGCCGGTGAGCCTCAGACAGCGGCCGTCGCCGTGGAACACGCCGCGGCCCTTGATCGCCATCCAGCGGGCCGGGATGTCGCCCATGGCAAGCGTGCGATATTCGATATCGATGGCGGCGCGGCGTTCGGGATCGCGGGCTGCGGCGAAAGCCTCGACGATCTGTGCTGCATCCGCTGGCGGCAAATGCGACAGGAATTCGTCGACGGATGTCTTCCTGTCCTGCGGCATGCTGAAGGCGTTGCTGCCCGGCGCGTAGAAGAGAGTGATGTTGTCATCCGCCCCGACCTCCCAGAGGCCGATGTCGGCGTTTTCGGTCGCCAGCCGCAACCGTTCTTCGCTTCGCCGGAGCGCCGCGTCGGCGCGGACGCGTTCGGTTATCTCGATGACGATCGCCAGCACGCCCGCCGGCTTGCCGCTCTCATCCAAGATCGGCGAGTAGTCGAGGTTCATCCACACCTGCTCGGGCTTGCCGGTGCGGTTGAGTGTCAGCTCCTGGTCGCGATAGGCGAGCGTGCCGCCAGCAAGCCCCACCTTCATGACGTTGTCATTGAAGTCGGCGACCTCGGGCCAGCCCTCGCGGACCTTCGAGCCCAAAAGATCGGGGTGCCGTCCACCGGCGAAGACCGAGTAGGCATCGTTGTAGACCATGATGCCTTCCTCGCCCCACAGCATCACCAGGGGCACCGGAGAGAGCAGCACGATTCCGACGGCCGTTTTCAGGCTCTGCGGCCAGTCCGCGATCGGGCCGAGCGGCGTGGTGGTCCAATCGAATGCGCGCACCCGCTCGGCCATTTCGCCGGGAATGGTTGCGAATGGCTGAGTCGAACCAGACGGACTATTCGCGTGCCCGCGCACCTGACCTCCCGACATGCGAGCGGAGGGACGAAATTCCCGGCCTGCTATACAAGTTTTGGGGTATTCCCCCACCCTCTGCGCCCACGGGATTAATGTGCTTTGGGAACTTTGGTTCCCCGGGAGCGGGCGAGCCAGTCCAGCGGCGCCGGCGGTGTGTCTGCGTTGCCGCAGCGGGACAATCCACACTTGCAAAGAGAGCGGGTTCGCGCAGACTGGTTGCCGGGCACGACATGGCGGCGGGGCGCCACAGCACAAAAAGGGGCATGGTCTTTGCGCGGTGTTTTCCGGGCGCTTGTTGCGCTTGGCGCGATCCTTCTTGCGAATCCAGACGTGGCTCCGGCGCAAAGCGCCGGGAAGCCGCAGCCGTTTGAGATCGTCAAGCTGCATGTGGATGTGCAGATCATGCCGGATCGCACCTACGCGGAGACGCGCGAGGTGGCATACAGGCTGCTCACGCAGGCAAGTGTCGAGCGTCTTCGCCAGACGACGTTGAGCTACACCGACGGATATCAGGAGCTCGCGATCCTGCAGGCCTACACCCTGAAGGCCAATGGCACCCGCATCGACGTAGGGTCGAACGGGATGCTGAGCGGATATGGTTCGAGCTCATCGCCGGGCTTCGAGGATCTGAAGACGATCACCGTGATCTTCCCCGATGTGGAGCCGGGGGATGAGATCGTCATGGTTACGGCTTCGAAGCAGACGAGGCCGTGGTTCGAAGGACAGTTCGCCCGCGAGTACATGTTCCCGGAGATCATCGCGACGCAGGATGGAAGCATCTCCATCACGTCGCCGGATTCGCTGCCGCTGCAGTTCGACAACCTTGGCCTTCAGGGAGGCGACGCCCAGGCCAAGGGAAGCGGCATGACGACGCGCACCTGGCACTACAGCAACGATCATCCTCTGGTGGACGAAAGCGATGCTGTCAGTCCGCTCGACACGGGACCGCGGCTCGTCGTCAGCACGTTCACGGGCTACGAGCAGGTCGCCGACATTTATCGCCAGATGCTTCACGGCAAGTCCGATGTCTCGCCGGACATCAAGGAAGAGGCGGACCGGCTCGTGGCGGGAATCGCCGATCGCCGAGAGCAGGCGCGCGCCATCTATGAATGGGTCGCCACGCATATCGGCTATGTCGATATCGTGCTTGGGGCAGGCGGCTTCGTTCCGCATGACGCGGCAGCCGTGCTCAAGACGCGTTACGGTGACTGCAAGGATCATACGGTGCTGCTCGCCGCATTGCTGGCTGCCGAGGGGATCGTCAGCGCACCGGTGCTGATCGAGGCGACCAACGAATACCAGCTGCCGAAAGCGGCCTCGCCGTTCGTCTTCGACCACCTCATCAACTACGTGCCGGAGTTCGATCTGTTTCTCGATTCCACGGCGCAGCTGGCACCGTTCGGAGAGCTGCCGCCCGGCGACAGCGGCAAGCCGGTCCTGAACATCCTGACAAGCGCCGTCATGCACACGCCGCCGAATACGGCAGCGCGATCAACAATGAGCGCCACGGAGACGGTGACGATCGGCATGGACGGCGCGGCGGACGGCGAGACGAAGGTCACCGCCACCGGCATTGCCGCCATGGCGACGCGCACCGTCTACCAACTGATAAACAGCAGCAACGAAGCGGAATTTTTCCGCCGCATTCTGGGCCCCGGTGCGACCGGCTCCTTCGATGCCGGCAATATAAAAGCCCTCACCGATGCCTACAATTATTCGGTCCGCTTCCATGTCGCGAATGCCGCCAACATGCCGGGACCGGCAGCAATTTCCAGCGACATCGGCTTCCAGCCGTTTTATCCGGCAGCGACGATCGGCGGCGACATGTCCGCCGAAAGACGATTGCCCTATTCGTGCGCATCGCTGTCGGCGCAGAACGATCTCAGCATTGCCTTTCCGGCAGGCACCAGGTTCATCAGTATTCCTGGCAACGCTTCGCTTTCCACGGAAGGCGTTTCGCTCGTTCTGCAATATCAGCGGGTCGGCGCATTCGGCCTGCGTGTGCTGACGAAGCTGCGCAGCGATCATCCGGCGGAGACCTGCGATCCCGCTTACTATGCCCGCGTGCGTCCGAAGCTTGCGGCGATGGTGAGCGCGCTCAAGGCTCAGATCGTCTATCAGGTGAAGGAGCGGAAGTGAGAGGAGTTGTTCCAGGTTGCGCGGCGATGTGCGCCATCTTCATGCTGATGGACCCCATGGCGGCAGCCGCCACCGCGTCGAAGACGGGCCCGATTGACTGCGATGATCCCTCCGTCACCCGCCCGGTCAATCAGACCGTTATCTCCATCAAGGATTCCTATCCGCCGCTTTCGAATCTCCTCGGCGAGGAAGGGGATGTGATCGCCACCTACACCGTCAACGTGAACGGTACCGTGTCCGATGTGAGCCTCCTGCAGAGCAGCGGTCTTCCGCGACTGGACAATGCGACTCTTAACGCCGCGAGACAGCTCATCTACACACCGGCAAAATCCGGCGGCACGCCAGTCGCGTGCCTCAACCACCTTCGAGTCGCCTGGCGGCTGTCAGACGATACTGCGGAGGAGGCGGCTCACCGGGCCGCGTTGAATTACGTCATTCCGGCGAAAACCGCGTGGCCGCCGTCGGCCCTGACGAACGGCAAGGAGGGAATGACCAGTGTTGGTCTGTTCCTGGATCGGGCCGGGAGGATCCTGCAGACTCATCTGGTTCGTTCGTCCGGCACGCCAGAACTGGACGATGCCGCCATTGCCTATGTGCAGAAGTTGAAGCTCAAGCCCGCCGAAATAAATGGAAATCCGGCGAGCAGTGCCGTTGTAATGCTTGTGATCTGGTCGCTGCAGCCGCCGAAGCTGCCGCACCCGGCTGTGGCGACGCAGTAAACCCTTCCCAATTGAAGCAGTCCGCTTCCCAGCGGCTGTGCCGTTTTTGCGCCGCAGTGTTCCGGTTAGAACAGCCACGCTGACCATGGGCGAGGCGAGTGTGATCGTCATCGAGTTCATCGTGTTCGTTGTGTCGTCGGGGCTGTTCTGCAGCGCCAACTTCCGCCATCGGCTGTGGGCGGTGGTGATTGCCGGCGCCATCGCGACCGGTTCGTCGCTGCTGTTCTTCTGGGACCTGTACGAGAAGCTGGAGGCGCCGGCGCAGGCACCGGTGAAGGTGGTGAAGCAGGTGGTGCGCGTGGCCGTCGTGCAGCACGTGTCGCGGCCACCGAGCTTGGTGAAGGCGGAGAATTGCCGCGACGACTATCCGTTCCTCGCGCGCGTGCTCGACCGGGAAGGCACGACCGAGCTTGCGTTCACGGTCGCCGCCGACGGCACGGTGCACAATGTGAAGGTGGCGAAGTCGAGCGGCTTCGATTCACTCGACGACGCGGCGGTCGATTGCGTGAGCCAGTGGCACTATCGCCCCGCCATCAAGGACAACCAGCTCACAGACGCGCCGATGAGCGTGAAGGTGAACTGGAATTTGGATGAGGGCGACACGAACAAGAACGAGGCTGCGAATGGAAAGCCGCAACCGAATGACAGCGGCGGCGAAACAAACCCTTAGCGCCAGCCCATCGTTGTTGCGAGGTCAGCCATGACGCGCAGCGAATTCCACATCGATCCAGGTGGCGCAGATCACCAGCAGCAGAAACATCGCGAGAAGGCCGGTTTGCACGCCCAGCTTGCGCAGCTGGCCGGCGCGGGCGAGCGCGCCGAATCCGGCAAGCAATTCGGTGACCGCCAGACCCAGCATCAGGCCGTAGAAGCCGAAGAAGAATGCAAACTTGTCCATGCCGCCCCCGCTTGCAGGACCGTAGCAAAAGCGCACCGGTCCGCAACGGGAGGCTTGGCAGAGTGGCCAGCGTTGCCTATCACCTGTGCCGGTGTGCCCGCGCCAGAAGGTGATCATGAGCGACGAGACGTTCCCCGACCGGCTCTGCGTCAATCCGAAGAGCCCGTATTACGACGAGGCGGTGCTCGCGCGCGGCGTCGGCATCCGCTTCAACGGCGCGGAGAAGACGAACGTCGAGGAGTATTGCATCAGCGAGGGCTGGATTCGCGTGACGGCGGGCAAGACCGTGGACCGTCACGGCGATCCCATGACCGTGAAGCTCAAGGGCACCGTCGAGCCCTACCACAAACCCGAATTCGGCAACGCGTAGCGGGCGCAATAAAGGTGGCGGGTGCGCACCCGCCGCGCCGGTGATCAAGGACAGCAATCCCGCCGATGCCTACGAACGTGAAGACGGATTGTTCGCGCGATCAATGGCCGCGTTCTTGCTGGAGCCATCGATTTCCAATATGCGGGTATATGGCGGACGCATCGGATGGGACGCAGCGTGACCGAGGGTATTCGGAAGACATGCGTGGGCGCTCCCAGTTCGAATGCCGAGATTGAAATCAACGTTGTCGATTATCCTTCAGGGCACTGGCAGCCCGAGCATAAGCACGATCGTGCGTCGTTGACGCTCGTACTTGACGGATCGATCCGCGAGTTTCGCCATAGCGAAACGGCAGAAGCGCATCCGTTGAGTGTTCTCCTTAGACCTGCCGGCACGGCCCATGCCGACCAATATGGTCCCGGCGGATGTCGAACCCTGCAGATTCAGTTCGGCACTGAAAGCGATGGCATGGAACTGGCGCCGTGCCCGGTCTGGCACCATCGCGGGGGCGATGTGCTCACACGCTTCCTGATGCTCGCATCGAAACTCGATAGCGTGGCCGCTGTCGACGTCGAGCACCTTGCCTGTGCATTGCTGGCTACGCTTCTAAAACCCATTCGAGAACCCTGGGTGCCCGCGAGGTTGAAGCGTGTGAAGGAATTCATCGACGATTCAGATCCCGCAGCCGCGCATTCTCTTTGCGAACTCGCGTCCCTCGCAGGGTATCACCCCGTTCATCTTACAAGGCTGTTCAAGCGTCACTATGGGGACACGATACGCGAATATCAGAAGTGCCGCCGCTGGAAGGCAAGCGCCAAATTGGTGCGCGCAAAGGGACGAATTGCCGACATCGCACACGCCCTCGGCTATGCCGATGAAGCGCATTTCTGCCGCGACTTTCGGCATTACACCGGCCTCTACCCAGCGAAGTACCGCCGCCTTGCCGGGGCGCTCAGTCGAGAAAGTTGAAATCGTTCAAGCCATTCCTTCCCGCATGCAGCATGTTGACTCGCTAGAAAGGGCAACCAAGCTATGCGGGCACTCATCCTTGCCGTGCTGCTTCTTTCCGGGGCAAGCATCTCCTCAGCGACTGAGCCTTCGCCAGCCGGACATGTCGATGCATATCTGCAAAGACTTGCGGGATTTGGTTATTCCGGTGCGGTGCTGATCGCGTTGAACGGCAAAATCATTCTGGAGAAGGGCTATGGTCTTGCCGACAGAAGCGCCAAGACAGCCATTACACCCAAGACACTGTTCGATATCGGTTCATTGAGCAAAAACTTCACTGCTGCCGCGATTCTGCGGCTGGAGGCCGATGGCAAACTGTCCGTTTCCGATAATATTTCCAAATATCTACCCCGAGTACCGCCGGACAAGCGCGAGATCACGATTCATCAGCTGCTTACCCAAACGTCAGGCATCAGCGGGCCGGATCATGGCTACGAAGCAATAGACAAGGAATCCGCGCTCCGCGAACTCCTCGCGACGCCGCTGGACTATCCGCCGGGCACAAAATGGGCGTACTCAAACGCGGGATATGTCTTGCTCGCCGCGATTGTCGAGGCGGCTGCGCATATGAGCTTCCAGGACTATCTGCGGGAACGCATCTTCAAACCTGCCGGCCTGGATTCCACTGGCTTCTGGGGCGCGCAACTTCCACCACACGCTTCGGGCGCTCTTGCCAAGGGCTACGACGAGCGCGGCGCCACGATCGATCTCGAAAAATTGTCGCCCGAGACATGGAACGATATGGGAAGTGGCATGATCGTTTCCACGGTGGAAGACTTGTACCGCTGGCAACAGAGCCTCGAGCATTGTTCAGTCGTCCCCTGCGCCGAACTCAAGAAGATGTTCACGTCCTACCATCCCATGCCGCCGTCGGACGATTACTACAACGAGAGCTATGGGTACGGCATCTGGGTGCAGACGTTACAGAATGGAGATTTGCGCTATCAGCACGGTGGAGATTTTCTCGCGTTCGGGGCGCAATTGAACTGGATGCCGAACCGCAAGCTTGTCATCATCTCGCTTTGCAACACGCGCAAGGACCTCTATCCGGTACATCGCCGCGCAGATCGCGCCATTGCGGATATCATGCGCGGCTCGCCGGTGTCGGAACCGCCTGGGTATGTGCACCTGTCGCAACCGCAACTGCGCCGCTTCATCGGCACTTATGCATTGGCCAATGGCGAGTTGTTGCAAATCCATTGGCGGGACGATCATCTGGTGATCGGTGCCGATGGCCAAGACGCGACGCTGCTTCTCGATGGTCATTCGGACGCCAGAGAAGATTTGGCCAACAACAACCGGACCGCGGAAACGCTGGTCCGCTCGCTATTTGCCGGAAATGATTCGCTGTTGAACTCCGCTGGCTGGGGGGATCAGGAGAGCCGGAACACGGTTCACAGCGAGCTCCAGGAGCTTGGGAAAGGCATGGG
>DASYBT010000070.1:0-12258 GCA_036500585.1 Rhizomicrobium sp. | reverse complement strand
AATGGGTCGCCTGTATATCGGCAAGGCTGGCTTGTAGGCTGGCGATGTGGCCGTAGCGCGCTGGGTCGCAGTGCGGTGGTTCTCGCAAGAACTTCTGGCACGTAGCCGGGTTGGCGCGCGGCCACATCTCTTGAGTTCAGTCCGGACAGTCAGGAGGGCCGCCGGAGGGGAACCGTCGGCGAGCCCGCATACAGGCGAGGACCTTCTCATGACAGCACTCAGTGTTGCGGGCATCGACGTGTCCAAAGCCCGCTTGGACGTTTTTGTTCTGCCACAGCGTATCTCCAGCACGTTTGACAATCGCGGCGAGGGCATTGCCGCGCTGATCGGCCAGTTGCAGCAGCACAATGTCATGCGCGTCGTGCTCGAGGCCACCGGTGGACTGGAGTTTCCGGCCGCCCGCGCCCTCTGCGACGCCGGACTTTCCGTCACCCGGGTCCAGCCCGGCCGGGTACGAGGCTTCCGCAAATTTGTCGGCAAACACGCCAAGACCGATACAATCGATGCCGAACTCATCGCCCGATTTGCTATGGCCATGCCGCAGGACGATCCACGCCAATCCGTGCCCAGCGAACAGGCCGAAGCCATTCGCTGCCTCTCCGCCCGCCGGCGCCAATTGGTGGATCTGCTCGTCCAGGAAAAGACGCGGCTGCGCATGACGCGCGACTGCTTCGTGCTCGACAGCCTCAGGACGGTGATCGCCGCTCTCAAGGCCGAGCGCGATCGCGTCGAAGCCGCGCTCGCCAATGCCATTGCCGCCGACGAACGAGCTGCCCGCAGAGCGGAGCTGCTGCGCTCCATTCCCGGCATCGGCCCCGTCGTCGCCAGCGTCCTCATTACCGATCTGCCCGAGCTCGGAACCTTGAACCGCCATCAGGTTGCAAGCCTGGCCGGGCTTGCTCCGCACCCCCAGCGCAGCGGCACTTCACAGCGCGGCGATCACATCGGCGGTGGCCGTGCCTGCGTGCGCACCGCTCTCTATATGGCCGCCGTCGCAAGCCTTCGCTGCAATCCGTCTTTCAAAGCATTCTATAAACGGCTGATCGCCGAAGGTAAGCCCAACAAACTGGCCGTCGTCGCTGTTGCCAGGAAACTCGTCGTCCTCGCCAATGCCATTGTCAAAAGCCAGCAACCATGGAACCCTGCCACCAGCCTTGTCTAACAATACAGTCACCCGACCGACTCGCGCGAGAAGGCGCGACCGGGCGATGACGGCGGAGAGATCGATTCACGTTCAAACGACGACGCGTTAGCTCCGATTCTGGGGGGAGCGCAGGGGCGCGGTCGCGAATTCGGCAAATCGGGGAATTTCGTGGTCCAAGTCTTTGATTTTACTGGAGCTGAGAAGGAATAAGAGCTATATACCAGTATCGAAACATGATGTTACTTGCTTTGTTCTGTATATGAGCTAGTTTCAGACCTCGAACTTTGAGGGACGAGGCTATGCCCGGCGCTCACGCGCCCAGACTTGCCGAAACGTCACGATGGCCGGCCGGGATCACGGGCGTTGGCGTGGGCGATCCGCCGCGCGCGCACGCTGTCGCGCCCGGCGTGAAAACCGTTTTTTTGCAAAACAATTCCCCGGCCGTTCCACCCAAGCGCAGACGGGGCGCGCCCAGAGGCAACCGCAATGCGCTGAAGACCGGCTGTCATACGGCCGAGATGCAGGCGTTCCGTCGCGAGGTCCGCCTGTTGCTCCGCCGCGCGCGGATGCACCGGGAACTCCTGAAGATATGGCAGAGGCTGGAAAAATCCGCAGCCATGCTGGAGAAAAACCGCCAATCTCGTACCTCCCCCTCTGTGGGGAGGTCGCAGACCCCGCACCTTTTGCGGGGGACGCGGGTGGGGGGCGGTGGGTGTCCAAGCTTCAGACCCCCACCCGATCCGTCTTCGCGCTTTGCGCTCAGCCGGATCGACCTCCCCACAAAGGGGGAGGTAAGGCCATCCCGCGCCAACCCATCGAATGGCACCGATTCCGTGCTTGATCCGCAGGCTCACGGGGTCCATCTAAGGCGCGGAGACCCCCATGTTTATCCAGACCGAAGCAACGCCGAATCCGGCGACCCTGAAATTCCTCCCCGGCCGCGAGGTGATGGGCGAAGGCGCTGTTGCAGACTTCCCCGACCGGGACGCCGCAGTGCGTTCGCCGCTCGCGACGGCCCTGTTCGAAATCCCGGACGTGGCGCGGGTGTTCTTCGGCTCGGATTTTATTTCGGTGACGAAGGCATCGGGCGACTGGAAGCACCTGAAGCCGCCGATCCTCGGCGCCATCATGGAGCACTTCACCCGCGAGCTGCCGCTGATCGAAGGCGCAGGCGAGGAGCGCGACGAGGATGGCGAAACGTTTTCCGAGGAAGATGCCGAGGTGGTCGACCAGATAAAGGAACTGCTCGACACGCGAGTTCGTCCTGCCGTTGCGCAGGACGGCGGCGACATCATCTTCAAGGGCTTCGACGGCAAGAGCGGGATTGTGTCGCTCTACATGCGCGGCTCCTGCGCCGGCTGCCCGTCTTCGGTGCTGACCCTGAAGAACGGCATCGAGAACATGTTGCGCCACTACATCCCGGAAGTGAGCGCGGTCGAAGCCGTCCAGTAGATTTGCGCACGTGAAAATCCTGGCCGTCGATACGGCGCTCGGCGCCTGCTCCGTCGCGCTGCTGGGCGACGAGCGCATGCTGACGCATCGGTGCGTGGTGATGGAGCGCGGCCACGCCGAAGCTCTGGCGCCGATGGTGGAAGACGTGATGCGCGAAAGCGGCGTCGCGTTAGGCGAACTCGATCGGTTGGCCGTCACCACCGGTCCCGGCACCTTCACCGGACAGCGTGTCGGACTCGCCTTCATGCGGGGCTTGCGCGTGGCGTTGAAGATTCCGCTGATCGGAATCACCACGCTCGACGCCATGGCCGCCGCGGCCCTCGCCGAAACCGGCGCGGCATATGCGGCGGCTCTGCACGATGCCAAGCGCGGCGAAGTCTACTTCGGCTTGTCATCGCGTGACGGCGTACTCATTGCGCCGCGGCTGATCCCGCTCGAAGATGCCGTCGTGGCCATCCGCGGGTGTGTGCCGTCCGGTGGAACTGTCGCGTTCGCCGGGACGGCGGGAGCGGCAGCATCGGTACGCTGGATCGCAGATGGCGGTCTGGCGATCGCTTCTTCCGTCCTGCAGCCCGATGCGAAATGGGTGGCAAAGCTGGCGCTGAATGCGCCCGCACCCGTGGAGCCGCCGCGGCCGCTTTACTTGCGGCCAGCGGATGCCCGGCTCCCGGCGAACGCATGATCATTGTGCAAACCGACGACTGCGAAGCCCTCGCGGCTCTTCACGCCCGCTGCTTCGATCAGCCGTGGGATCCCCGGGCGATTGACGAACTCCTTTCTTCCGGCGTTTCGGCCCTAGTTGCGAATGAAAATGAAGTGCGATGCGGCTTCATCCTCTATCGCGTCGCCGCGGACGAGGCGGAAATCGTCTCGCTGGGCGTCACGCCGGAACACCGTGGCCGCGGCACGGGCAAAGCGTTGGTCACCGCCGCCGCAGGGGAAGCCGCCAAACCCGGCGCGCTGGCGATGTTTCTGGAAGTGAGTGAACGCAACGCGCCGGCGCTCGCCGTCTATAAGTGCCTCGGCTTTGGCGAGGCCGGTCGTCGCCGCGACTACTACGGCGTCGACGATGACGCGCTCATCCTGCGGGCATCGTTGCCGGTTGCGGCCGGTACATAGGAATTTCCCCGGAATTCGATTAGGCTTGCCGCGTATGGGAGTGGCCGACGGATGACGAACACGCGCATCGAAAAGCTCTGCGCGGAAAAGGGCTTGCGGATGACGGACCAGCGGCGCGTGATCGCCCGCGTGCTGTCGGAAGCCCTCGACCATCCCGATGCGGAGGAACTCTATCGCCGCTCGGTCGCCATAGATCCGCACATCTCCATCGCCACTGTCTATCGCACCGTGCGCCTGTTCGAGGATGCCGGGATCCTGGAGCGCCACGATTTCCGCGACGGCCGCTCGCGTTACGAGGAAGTGTCGGAGTCGCACCACGATCACCTCATCGACGTGCAGACCGGCAAAGTGATCGAGTTCCGCAACGACGAGATCGAGCGGCTGCAGCGCCGGGTCGCCGAGGAGCTCGGTTTCGAGCTGGTCGATCACCGGCTCGAGCTTTACGCCGTGCCCAAGAAGAAATCCGGCGGCTGAAACCCTGCCATGCCGTCCCTTCGCGCCACAGTTATTCTCGCAATCTTTGTAGTCGTGACGCTTGTCCTAATTCCGTGGCAGTCGAGCGCGGTCAAATTCCGCCTGCCGCGCCGCAAGCGCTTTCCCCATCGCTATCACACATGGCTGTGCAGGCTGTTCGGCATTCGCATCACGGTGATCGGCACGCCGATCCAGAATCGCGGCGTGCTGATGGTGTCGAACCACACGTCGTATTTCGATATCCTTGTCCTCTCCGGCGCCACGCGGGTCTCGTTTGTCGCCAAGCAGGAGGTGAACAGCTGGCCGTTCTTCGGCACCCTGGCGCGGCTGCAGGAGACGCTGTTCGTCAAGCGCGAGCAACGCAGCCAGACCGGCACTGCTCGCGACGAAATCCGCGACCGCCTGCGGCAGGGCGATGCGCTGGTGCTGTTTCCGGAAGGAACCTCCGATGACGGCAATACCGTGCTGCCGTTCCGCAGCGCGCTGATGGGCGCCGCGGAAGCCGAGGTTGGAGTTGGCGACGCGGGGCAGGTGCAACATGTGCCTGTGCAGCCGGTGTCCGTCAGCTATGTCGGCCTGCACGGCATCCCCATGGGCCGCGAGAATCGGCCTCTGTTCGCCTGGTATGGCGATATGGAACTGGTGCCGCATCTGTGGGAAGCGCTGAAAACCGGCCCGATGGATGCGGTGGTCGAATTCCATCCGCCGATGACGGTGGATACTGTGGGCGGCCGCAAGGCGCTGGCGGCGGCGGCCGAGCGCATCGTGCGGGCGGGACAGGCGCGGGCGCTGGCCGGTGTGTATCAGCCAGGCGTGAAGCCGCGGCTCGCAAGCGATGACCGTCCGGCTACCGCACTCGAACCGGCCATCGCCTGAACTTGCCAGCGCGCCGGCCAATCGCGCATAACCGCGCCCCGAATTGAGTGCTCAGATGAAGAAGCTGTTCGTCAAGACCTATGGCTGCCAGATGAATGTGTACGATTCCGCGCGCATCGCGGATGTGCTGGCGCCGCTCGGCTACACGTCGGCGGAATCCGCCGACGATGCCGACATGGTCGTGCTCAACACCTGCCACATCCGCGAGAAAGCGGCGGAGAAGGTGTATTCCGAACTTGGCCGCCTGCGTCGCGTGAAAGAGCGCCGCGCCGACGCCGGCAATCCGATGCTGATCGCCGTGGCGGGCTGCGTGGCGCAGGCCGAGGGTGAAGAAATCGTCAGGCGGCAGCAGGCCGTCGACATCGTGGTGGGGCCGCAGGCCTATCACCGGCTGCCGGAAATGATCGCAAAGATTGCGCGCGCAGAGGGCCGGGCGCTGGAAACCGAGTTCGCGCCGGAAGAGAAGTTCGACGCGCTGCCGGAGGCGCGCGCGCAAGGGCCGGCGGCATTCCTCACGGTGCAGGAAGGTTGCGACAAGTTCTGCACCTTCTGCGTTGTTCCCTATACGCGCGGCGCGGAGTTCTCGCGGCTGGTGGCGCAGATCGAAACGGAAGCCCGCCAGCTGGTGGAGCATGGCGTCAAGGAGATCACGCTGCTCGGGCAGAACGTGAATGCCTATTGTGGCCTAGGACCGGACGGTGAGGCATGGAGCCTCGCGCGCCTGCTGCGCCAGCTTGCGAAAATCGCCGGCATTGAGCGGCTTCGCTACACCACCAGCCATCCGCGCGACATGCGCGACGATCTCATCGAGGCCCATCGCGATGTCGAAGCGCTGATGCCTTATCTGCATCTGCCGGTGCAGGCGGGATCCACCGCCGTGCTCGCCGCCATGAACCGGCAGCATACGCGTGACGATTATCTGCGGCTCGTCGAGCGCATTCGGGCGGCGCGCGAAGACATCGCACTGTCGTCGGACTTCATCGTCGGGTTCCCCGGCGAGACCGATCGCGACTTCGAGGACACGCTGTCGCTGGTTCGCGAGGTGCGGTACGCCCAAGCCTTCTCGTTCAAATACAGCCCGCGCCACGGCACACCGGCGTCGGTTGCCGCAAAGCAGATTCCGGAAGACGTAAAGGGCGCGCGCCTTCAGGCCCTTCAGACGTTGCTGAACGAACAGCAGAAGGCTTTCGCCCAATCCTGCGAAGGGCTCACCTTCCCGGTGTTGTTCGAAAAGGCAGGACGCAGGATTGGACAGGCGGTGGGACGTTCGCCGTATCTGCAGCCGGTCCACGTCGACGATGCCGAGGCGTTTATCGGGGAGGTGCGCGACGTGTTCGTCGAACGCGCGATGCCTAACAGCCTCAAAGGCGTGCTCGCGGCGGACGCTCCTGGGCGAAGGGCGGCCGCGCATTGAGTCCGGCGCATCCCAAACAGAAAACACACGCCCGTGAGCAGGTGACGCTGGAGTTTCCCGACAATTCCTTGTTGCCGGCGCTCGGCGGGCCGCACCAGAGAAATTTCGCCCGCATCGAGCAGCAGCTTGGCGTACGCGTTGCCACCCGCGGCAATCTCGTCGCTGTGGAAGGATCGGCGGAAGCACGCGAACGCTCGGCGGCGGTTTTGCGTGCGCTGTATGCCCGTATCGAATCCGGCGAGGAGGCCGCTGTCGCCGAAGTGGATGCGGAAATCCGCTTCGCGTCCCGCGAAGGCACGCGCGAATCCACCGGCGGCTTGGGCACGCCGGCGATCAAGACCGCGTCGGGCCGTACCGTGCGCGCGCGATCGCCGGCGCAAGCCGCCTATTTCGATCTCATGCGCACCCATCCGCTGGTGTTCGGCGTCGGACCGGCGGGAACCGGCAAGACGTACCTGGCCGCCGCGTTCGGCGCCCATCTGTTGCGCGAGCGGCGCGTGGAGCGGCTCATCCTGTCGCGACCGGCGCTGGAAGCGGGCGAACGGCTTGGCTTCCTGCCGGGCGACATTCGCGAGAAGATCGATCCCTACTTGCGTCCGCTTTACGATGCCCTGTTCGATGTCATGGGTCCGGACCACACGCTCAAGCTGATCGATTCCGGTGTCATCGAGGTCGCGCCGCTGGCCTTCATGCGCGGCCGCACGCTCGCGCATTCCTTTGTCATTCTCGACGAAGCGCAGAATACCTCCAGCGCGCAGATGAAGATGTTTCTCACCCGGCTGGGCGAGGATGCCCGCATGGCTGTCACGGGCGACGCTTCGCAAAGCGATCTCCCGGGTGGCCGTGCCGAAGGACTGAACGAGGCGCTTTCGATTCTGGGCGGCGTCGAGGGCGTGGCGGTGGCGCGCTTCAGCGAAAAGGACGTGGTGCGGCATCCGCTCGTCTCGCGCATCGTGCGCGCTTATGACGATGCCGGAAAACCGACAGCGCTCCCCGCTCGCTACCGTGCCAAAGAGAACGGTTCGTGATCTCCCACGTTGTGCGTTCGCCTGAAATCACCATCACAGTGGCCGATTCGGCATGGCGCCAGCATCCGCGCATTCAGACGGCCATCCGGAGCGCTGCCCGACTGGCGTTGCGGCGTGCAAATGCGCCCCCCGGGAATGGCTTGACCATCCTCCTGACCTCGGACGCCGCGATTCTGCAGCTGAACAGCCGTTATCGGCGGAAGAACAACCCCACAAATGTCCTGTCGTTTGCCGCCGCCAACCCGCCCGGTTACCTCGGGGATATCGCGATCGCCTATGGCATCACGGCGGAGGAGGCAGACCAGGCGGGGAAGTCGCTGCCGCAACACGCCGTTCATCTTGCCGTACATGGCGTGTTGCATCTTCTGGGGTATGATCACGAAGCAGCGCGCGATGCGGCGAAAATGGAAGCCCTGGAGATCGATATCCTTGCCCAACTTGGAATTCGCAATCCGTATGAAATCCGCCGTCGTGCCTGATTGACCATGTCCGCCTCCGATTCCCCCGGTCACCCCGAAGACGCCCACGCCTTCTCAACCTTCCTGCGCCGCATCGGACAGGCGCTGCGGATGCGGCCGTCCCACTCCATCCGGCAAAGTCTTGAGGACGCGATCGAGGAGAGCGAGCGTCAGAATCCGGCGCTGGCCCGCCAGGAACGGGTGATGCTCGCCAACCTTCTGCGCTTCGGCGAACTGCGCGTCGAAGACGTCATGGTGCCGCGCGCGGACATCGTCGCAGTGGATGAATCGATCGGCATTTGTGAACTCGTGGCGAAATTCCGGGAAGCACAGCACTCGCGCCTGCCGCTCTACCGCGAGACGCTCGACGACCCGACCGGCCTGGTTCACGTGAAGGACGTGCTCGGGTTGGGCGAACTCGGCCCGGATGGCATCATGCGGTGGCCGGACGTTTCGATCAGCACCATCCGGCGCGAGATCCTGGTTGCGCCGCCGTCCATGCCGGCGAGCGACCTCCTCCTGAAAATGCAGGCGACGCGAATTCATCTCGCCGTGGTGATCGATGAATATGGCGGCACCGATGGACTCGTCTCCATCGAAGATCTGGTAGAGGAAATTGTCGGCGATATCGGCGATGAGCATGATGTGGAGGAAGCGCCGCAGCTGACAAAGCTCGCCGACGGCCGTTACGAAGTCGATGCCCGGCTCGATCTCGACGACTTTGCGGAAGAAACCGGCATCACGCTTGCGCCTTCGGATCCCGAGGAAGACGTCGACACATTGGGCGGCCTGGTGGTCTCCCTCCTCGGGCGCGTGCCGCAGCGCGGTGAGATCGTGAACCATTCCGGCTTCGAGTTCGAAGTGATGGAAGCCGATCCAAGGCGCATCAAACGCCTTCGCCTGCGTCCCCCCGCGGCCGAAGCTGCTTCCTGACGCATGGCACGGCGTCCTTCGATCGTGTCGCGGACCTGCATGGCGATCGGCGATTGGGCGCGGCGTCTGCGCGGTGTTCCCCGGTTCGTGCTGGCCCTTGGGCTAGGTCTCGTTTCCGCGCTGGCGTTCGAACCGTACAATCTGTTTCCGCTGTTGCTGGTGTCGCTCGGGCTCCTGATCCTGCTGCTGGATGGAGCGCAAGCCGAATCGCATCCGATTCGCAAATGCGCGCTCATCGGATGGGCGTATGGTTTCGGCCAGTTTGCCGGCGGATTGTACTGGATCGCGTACGCGTTTCTCGTCGATCCGCTGGATCATGCATGGCAAATCCCATTCGTGGCGCTGAGCGTTCCCGGCGGACTTGCGCTCTTCGTCGCGGCTGCCTGTGCTGCTTCCGCCGCTCTTTGGCGCGACAGCTATGCGCGCGTATGCACCTTCGCCGCCTGTTACGCCATTGCGGAATGGCTGCGCGGTCACATCCTCACCGGCTTTCCGTGGAATGTCGCAGGCTACGCTTGGGGGGCATCGCTTTCCATTCTGCAAAGCGCCTCCGTCATCGGCATTTACGGATTGACCTTGCTCACGCTCCTGTTGGGTGCCTCGCTGGCGTTGCTGTGTGATCGGGACCGCCGCAACGCCATTGTTCCCGGCGTACTCACCTTGATCTTCGCAGCGGTGTGGGTCTTCGGGTATGCGCGGCTGGCAACAACGCCGGATGAATTTGTCCCAGGCGTTCGCCTGCGCATCGTCCAGCCGAATATCCCGCAAAACGAGAAATACGCAGCCGATCTGCGCGCTGTGCATTGGCACGAACTAGTGGGATTGAGCCGCACCAAATCGCGAACCGAACCGACGATCATCGTGTGGCCGGAAGCCGCACCGCCCTTCCTGCTGGCCAACGAGCCAGTGGCGCTGGACGATATCGCTTTGCTCACGCCCACCAAGATGCTGATTACCGGTGCGGTCAGGGCCGAGCGCACGGCGGATGGAACGCTGATTGCGCACAACAGCATCTATATGTTCGCGCATGGCGGGCGACTGATCGCCACGTACGACAAGTTTCATCTCGTGCCGTTCGGCGAATACGCGCCGTTCCCAAAGCTGCTGCACGCGCTCGGCATCGACAGACTCGTCAACCAGCCGGGCAGCTTCACGCCCGGCGATGGTCCGCACACGTACGAAATCCCCGGTGCGCCGCCCGTTGGTCCGCTGATTTGCTACGAAATCCTGTTTCCGGACGAAGTGACGCAACCTGGTCATCGTCCGCAATGGCTCGTCAATGTGACGGACGATTCCTGGTTCGGTCCTGCATCGTCCTCTGGCCCATATCAGCATCTGCTGGTCGCTCGGGTGCGTGCGATCGAACAGGGGCTGCCTGTCGTGCGGGCTGCGAACACCGGCATTTCCGCAGTCATCGATCCGCTTGGACGCGTGAATGCGCAGCTTGCAGTTGATCACGCAGGTGTTATCGACGCACCACTTCCGCGCGCACGTTCAGCAACTATTTTCGCACAAAGCGGAGATGTCGGATTCCTGCTGCTTATAGTTGTGAGTTTGATGGTTGGTGCCGCTAACCATATTCGACGTTTCGTTCCGCGAAACTCTTTCCGCCGCTGAAAAATTGCGGTTAAAGTCGGTTCGATCGCAATTCAAATCGGGTGTCGGGATCTGTGGCAAGCAAACAAGCGAACGCGGTAGATGCACATGTGGGACGGCGGGTTCGGGAGCGCCGGAATGTGCTGGGCATGAGTCAAGAGAAGCTCGGGCAGATGCTCGGGCTGACGTTTCAGCAGATTCAAAAGTACGAGCGGGGCATTAACCGGATCGGCGCTGGACGCCTGTTCGACGTGGCCCACGCCCTCAGCATTGGCATTCTGTATTTCTACGACGGACTGCTCGATGAGCGATCCGGTGAGCCGTTGGGGTTTGCCGAGGAAGTCGAGACGTCGACGTTTGCGGATCTTCCGGTGAACGGCGAAGCCATCCAACTGAGCATGGCGTTTTCGCGAGTCACCGATCCGAAAGCGCGCAGACGCATTCTTGATCTGGTGAACAGCCTTGCCAGAGAAGAGGACAAGACGCGCGGCAAGCCGAAGCGGAAGGACCGCAGTCGCGCACGGCCGCGGCAAAAGGAAAAGACCTGAGCAGCTAATCGGGTTTCGCGCGTTGTTTCGCCGGCCGCTCCGCGCGCTCGGCGAGAACGGCGTACACGTCCTGCGGCGTTATTCCGCACACCGCCCAGAGGACGAGCAGATGGTACAGAAGGTCTGCCGACTCTCGCGCAAGCGCACGGCTGTCCTGCGCGACTGCGGCGAGCGCTGTCTCTACGCCTTCCTCGCCGACCTTCTTCGCAATTTTGAGGACGCCGTGCGAAAAGAGTTCGGCGGTGTATGAAGACTGGGCCTCTGCCGTGCGGCGTGATTCGATCGTCGCGAATAGCCTATCGAGTGGATGCGGTTCCGGCACCGAAACCTCCTGGCTGGACATGCCATGCTCGCCTGTAAGCCCCCATGCCTCAAGTGAAATCGGAGCTTTGTCCGGCGAGGCCGCGCCGTTGCGCACCCCGGCCCCGGTCAGTATAAGCGCTGCCCGGGGGAAGGACCGACGCGAACTCTCGCGCCACAGAAGGGCAATGCAATGATCGTCAGAGTCTGTACGGTCGTCCTCGTGAGCTTGATTCTTGTGGGATGCGGTGGCGACGAGAATCTCGTCGACACGCCGGACAGTTCCGCCGGTTCGACGGCCATTGCCTCGACCAGCGAGCACGTGACGTTGGGCGTGAACTCCTACCTCTGGCACGCCAGCCTGGACACGCTGTCCTTCCTGCCGCTGCAGTCGGCTGATCCGTTTGGGGGCGTCATCATTACGGATTGGTATTCCGCCCCCCAGGCGCCGAATGAGCGGATGCGGGTGACAGTCTATATCCTCGATCGGCGGCTCAGGGCGGATGGCCTCAAGGTGGTCGTCTTCCGTCAGACGAAGTCCGATGCCGGCTGGGCCGACGCTCAGGTCAACGCCGACACGGCAACCAAGCTGGAAGATGCCATCCTGACGCGGGCGCGGGAACTGCGACTTGCCAGCGGCGGTGGAAGTTAGCCGAAACGCGCTGTAAGCCTTGTTGTCGCCGGCTCAGCGCGAGGAGCAGGCGACGGGAAGGATTTGCGAAATGGCGCGCTACGACGCCAAGGAATCGGAGAAGCTCTGGCAAGCCGTTTGGGATGAGCGGCAGTGCTTCGTCACGACCAACGATCCGACGCGCGCCAAAGCCTATGTCCTGGAGATGTTCCCGTATCCGTCGGGCCGCATCCATATGGGCCATGTTCGCAACTACACGATGGGCGATGTGCTGGCCCGTTTCCG
>DASYBT010000069.1:0-2970 GCA_036500585.1 Rhizomicrobium sp. | reverse complement strand
ATCTCCTCCAGCGTGGCGTCTGGCTCGGCCGCGATCCGCTGGCGCAGCGCTTCATCGTGAGCAGCCAGCTTCGGAGCCGGCCCGCGGCCCGACGGGCGGGCCGTCGTCTCGCCCGTCGCGCGCCGACGCCCCAGCGCCTTGGAAATGTAGGAAACGCTGACGCGCAGCAGCGGCGCCGCCTGGTACGCTCCCATTCCGCCATCGACGACCGAAATTACCCGTTCACGCAAATCTTGAGAATAAGGCGCGCCCATCCAAGCCCCCGCGTCGAATCAATACGGAAACTGAATCATGGAGCATCCTCGCAGGGAATCTTGAGGGTTCTGTGAGGTCGCGCTCACACAACGGCGCCGCAGGCACTGATGCGCGACCTCACAGAAGCCGGATTGAACGAAGCCGCGGGTGTTTTGGCGCTATGGGAAAAGTTGCCACGGCGTGCTGGCGAGACTGCTGTGACGACAGCCGCGCAACTGCTGCGAAGCGCTGTTTTGGCGAGGAAGACCTTGCGGATCGGGTACTGAACGCGAGAAACAGGTCAGGTTTGGTTGTTGGCCAGCTTGGGAGTCGGTATCGCGGCAGTCGATCGGCATAGCTGGCCGGTTGGCGACAGGACGCGCAGCAAGCTCGGTGGCAGTGATGACGAAAATCGGCAGCGATGAGATCATGACGTGTCACAGTGGAATGGCTGATAGGTTGATGAGCGCGGCACGGCTGCGATTCGCCGCATGGTGCCGCCGCAATCGGGACAGATGAGGAAGTCACTGGCGTAGTTCTGCCGATCGCCTTTGGCGTGACCGTCCGCGAACTCTGAATTGGCCATGGCGTGATCGGCATCGAGCAACCGGCGGCAGAGAGCGAGATTGTCGCTGCGTTGGCCGTTGGCGAGGAAGCCGTAGTAACGAATCCGGTGGAAGCCATCCGGCAGGGCATGCAGCAGGAAACGACGGATGAACTCGTTGGCATCGAGCGTCATCAGCTTGGTCTTGCCGTCCTGGCGATAGTCTTTCCAGGTGAAGCGGACCTTGCCGTCGGAGAGCGAGATCAGCCGGCTGTTGGCGATGGCGACGCGATGGGTGTAGCGGCCGAGATAGGCCAGCACCTGTGCGGGGCCACCGAACGGCGGCTTGGCATAGACGACCCATTCGATGCGTCTGAGTTGGTCGAGCTCGGCGGCGAAGGCCGTGGGCTCGACCATACCGGCGAGGTTGCCGAAGAAGCGCAGCTCGCCGGCGTCGAATGCCTCCTGCAGGTTCTGGAGGAACAGTCGACGAAACAGGCGTGAGAGCACGCGCACCGGAAGAAAGAAGCCGGGGCGGCAAGCGATCCAGCGCGTGCCGTCGAGCGAGGGGCCGCCGCCTGGCACCACGCAATGAATGTGCGGATGGTGCTGCAGCGTCTGACCCCAGGTATGGAGCACCGCGGTGACGCCGATTTGCGCGCCCAGATGCTTGGGATCGGCGGCGATGGTGGTGAGCGTCTCAGCGGCGGTGCGGAACAGGATCGCATAGACGGCGGCCTTGTTCTGGAAGGCGATCTCGCCCGCCAGCGTCGGCAGCGTGAAGACGACGTGGAAGTACGGCACCGGCAACAGTTCGGCCTGTCGATGCGCGAGCCATTCGGCGCGCGCCGGCCCCTGGCACTTGGGGCAATGGCGGTTGCGGCAGGAGTTGTAGGCGATGCGTGTGCTGCCGCAATCATCGCACTGCTCGAGGTGGCCGCCGAGCGCCGCTGTCCGGCACGCCGTGATGGCGCCCATGACGCGCCGCTCGACGCGGCCCAGATGCCCGGCACGGGCCTGCCGAAACGCTTCGCCGTGGCGGCGGAAGACCTCCGCCACCTCCAGAACCGCAGCCATGGTGCCCGCTCAGCCGGACGGCACGACCTCCAGACGAAGCCGGTCAAGCGGACTGGGCGTGTTGCTGATGGTCTTGGTGGCGACCTGGGTGTAGCGCGCGGTGCTGGCCAGGCTGGCGTGGCCGAGCAGCACCTGGATGATGCGCACGTCGGCCCCGTTCTCCAGCAGATGCGTCGCGAAGCTGTGTCGCAGCGTATGGACCGTCACCGTTTTGCTCAGGTCGGCCGCCGAGCGGGCCGAACGGCAGGCCGCGTGCAATACGGTGGGATCGAGCGGCCGGTCCTCGTCACGGCCGGGGAACATCCAGCGCTGTGGCCGGGCCAACCGCCAGTAGCTGCGCAGAATCTTCAGCAGTTGCGGAGAGAGCATGACGTAACGGTCCTTGCCGCCCTTGCCCTGCTCGACCCGGATCACCATCCGCTGGCTGTCGATATCGGTGATCTTCAGCATCACCACCTCCGACACGCGCAGTCCGGCGGCATAGACCGTCGTCAGCGCGGTGCGGCTCTTGAGGCTTGGGATTGCCTCCAGAAAGCGCACGACCTCGTCGGCGCTCAGCACCACCGGCAGCTTGCGCGGCTCGCGCGCATAGCTGATGCGCTCTGGAATGGCGTCATGGCCGAGCGTCACACCGTAGAAAAACCGCAGCGCACACACGATCTGATTGAGCGCCGGCCAGGATATCCCGGTCGCCACCAAGTGGACCTGGAAGGCGCGGATATCCTCCAGCTCAAGGCAATCGGGGGACCGACCGAAATACCGGCTCAACTTCGAAACGGCGGCAAGGTAGGATCGTTGCGTCGCCGGCGACAGATTGCGGACCGTCATGTCCTCGATCATGCGGCGGCGAAGAGGGCTGATCTCAGCCATTGGAAAACTCCTGTCTGAAGGGTTGGGCTTCGAAAACCCGCAATCCTCTCAGACAGGAGCCTGCTTTTGCGATCTCTCCTCGATTGCCGCGCCAGCGGCTTCGTTCAATCCAAAATCGATTCACGATTCCTCGCCGCTCGTGATCGCTTCGTTCAAAAAGCCAGTGAGCCTCTGAACATACAGATCAAGATTCATCTGACATTCGATAAGCTTTCGGCCATTCGCGCCCATCCTGGCGGCCTCCT
>DASYBT010000068.1:0-3604 GCA_036500585.1 Rhizomicrobium sp. | reverse complement strand
TTTTGCCGCGAGATTAGTCGGCCAGAGCGAAAAACCGAGCAACGAGAGGCCACCTGCGAGCTCCTCCGCATCGGTGCGGTGCAATTCGGTTATCGCCTGCGGAGTGTTCAGGTCATCGCACAACGCCGCGAGAAACGCCTCCGTAACACGCGGTGGTTTGAACCCCGCCGCCCGCAAATACCACTCCTCGAGAAGATTCCAGCTCTCGTTCATCCCGCGCACAGTCCAGTCCATCGGCTGGCGGTAATGCGAGCGCAGCATGTTGAAGCGCAGCACGTCGCCCGGCCAATCCTCCAGCAGCTCGTGGATGGTGACGAAGTTGCCGAGCGACTTCGACATCTTCTCACCTTCCACATTGAGGAATCCGTTGTGCATCCACACCCGCGCCAGCGGATGGTTGTGGTGTGCGCCTTCCGATTGCGCGATTTCGTTCTCGTGATGCGGAAAGACGAGATCGATGCCGCCGCCATGGATGTCGATGGTCTCGCCCATCGTGGCCTCGATCATCGATGAGCATTCGAGATGCCAGCCCGGCCGGCCGCGACCCCACGGCGACTCCCATCCCGGCGTGTTGGCGTCGCTCGGCTTCCACAGCACGAAATCCATGGCCTCACGTTTGTACGGCGCCACCTCGACGCGGGCGCCGGCGATCATCTCGTCCAGTGGACGGCGGGAAAGCTTGCCGTAGTCAGCCTTCTTCGCCACTTCAAACAGCACATGGCCATCCGCTTCGTAGGCCAGTCCTGCTTTGATCAGCGCGCCGATCATCGCGATCATCTGCGGCACGTGCTCGGTGGCACGCGGCATGAAGGTCGGCGTCAGGCACCCCAGCGCCTCGACATCGGCCTGATAGACGCCATAGGTGCGCTCCGTCAGCTCGCGCACCACCTCCAGCACATCGACATTGCGGTCGCCGCGTAATTCCAGGGCGCGCGCGTTGATCTTGTCATCGATGTCGGTGATGTTGCGCACATAGGTGACGTGCTCGGCGCCGTACACATGGCGCAGCAGCCGGAACAGCACGTCGAACACGATGGCCGGACGCGCATTGCCGATATGGGCGTAATCGTAAACCGTCGGCCCGCACACATACACGCGGACATTCTTCGGATCGAGCGGTTCGAATGGTTCCTTCGAGCGCGTCAGCGTGTTGTAGAGGCGAAGCGTCATGGGTTTTTCCGAGGCCGCCCCCGCTTTCGCTTGAAGCCGTATTGCTCGTCAACCCAGGCGACCAGTTCGTTGGCCCGCTTGATCGAACCGCGCACCTTGGCCCACGCCTCACGGTTCTGCTTGGTGTACTTGCCGCGCTTGGCGGCATTCTGGTTGCCCGGCTGCCCGCCGCGCTTGCGCGGCACGACGCCGATCACAGGCCGGGGCTTTGCGGCAGGCTTCTCCTGGGCGACCAATTCCACAGCCGGCATTCGTTTTTGATTGTTGCCGGATTTTTCAAAGTTAAGCTGCTGTTTTTCCTGCATTTCCCCAATCTCATAAACGCCGATATAGAACATAAAGAGAACAAACTTCAGAATCAAGAGGCCTAGACGCCGGGCGGAGGCGGCTGGTTCTTCAGTCCGGCGGTCTTGATCACCGATGGCTCGAAATGCTGAATTGGTCTTTAGGCTCGGGAGGGGGAAATGGGATTTACCGAGGCTGTCCGCATTTGTTTGCGAAAATATGTGGATTTCAATGGCCGCGCGCGACGCTCCGAATACTGGTGGTTTGTCCTGTTCACCGTGTTGGTAGGCATCGCCGCAGGAATTCTCGATGCCATTCTTTGGCCGGGGATCCGCGGAGCCGACGAGGGGCCGTTGGCTGCCCTCTCGTCTCTGGCGCTGCTTTTGCCGTCGCTTGCAGTATTTGTCCGACGTCTGCACGATTTCGACCGAACCGCCTGGTGGGCACTGTTCTTTTACGGAGCCCTTATCGCAACGGCGTTCTCTGCCGGCATCGGTATAGCTGCGGGGGCGACCGCGGTAACGCTGGTTTCCGTGCTGCTGCTACTCGGGATCTGCGTGTGGGCGATCGTGTGGATGGCGATGCCGGGCACATCCGGCCCAAATCGCTTCGGCCCCGATCCATTGGATCGCGACGCGAACCAGACTCTATCGCCGACGGCGACAGGCTGACGGGCTCAGACTGTTTCTCCTCCAAGTCGGGCGAGCGTGCGCGGGCGGCCGATGAGGGGAAGGAGATTCTTCATCTCGGGGCCTGACTCGCGCGCGGTGAGCGCCAGCCGCAGCGGATGAAACAGACCGCGGCCCTTGGCGCCGGTGGCGTCCGAGACGGCGCGGGTCCAGGCGGTCCACGTTGAGTCATCCCACGGATCGGGCGGCAACAACTTGGCCGCTTTGGCGATCAGCGAAGCATCCTCGATCACTGGCGTGATCGGGCCCGCCACCAAGGTCCACAAATCCCGGGTGTCGGAAAGTTTGGTGAGGTTCGGCTTCACTGCGTCCCAGAATTGTTCGGTCGCCGGAATGCCGAGCGCTTCGAGCCGCGCGCGAACCTCCGTATACGGAGTAGAATGCAGCAGCTTGGCGTTCAGCACACGCAGTTCGGCAGGGTCGAAATGCGCCGGGGCGCGGCCGATCTTGGCGAAATCGAATTCGGCGGCCAGCGCGTCGAGCGATGGTTTCAGCTCGATGGCATCCGACGTTCCGGTTTTCGCCAGATACGACGCCAGCGCCAGCGGCTCGATCTCGTCGGCGCGAATTTCGCGCAAGCTGAGCGAGCCGATCCGCTTCGACAGCGCCTCTCCGCCGGCGCCCACCAGCAGCGGGAAATGCGCGAACGCCGGCACGCTGGCGCCCAGTGCGGCGAAAATCTCGATCTGCACCGCCGTGTTGGTGACGTGATCCTCGCCGCGCACGATGTGGGTGATGGCGAAGTCGATGTCATCGGCGACCGACGGCAGAGTGTAGAGGAAGCGGCCGTCCTCGCGGATCAACACGGGATCGGAGAGATGCGCCGTGTCGATCTCGACATCGCCGCGCACCAGATCGTGCCAGCGCACTTTCGTTTGGCTGAGCCTGAAGCGCCAGTGCGGGCGGCGGCCCTCGCCTTCCAGTTTGGCGCGCTCCTCGGCGGTAAGCTTTAGCGCGTTACGGTCGTAAACTGGTGGCCGCTTAGAGGCGATCTGGCGCTTGCGGCGACGCTCGAGTTCGTCGGCGGATTCATACGCCGGGTAAAGTCGGCCGCTGGCCTTCAGGCTTTCCGCCGCGCGGGCGTGCGCTTCGGTGCGTTCGCTCTGGCGCGCGAAGGTGTCATGCGTGAGGCCAAGCCATGCGAGGTCTTCGAGGATCGCGTCCTCATATTCCTTTCGCCCGCGCTCGGTATCGGTGTCGTCGATGCGCAGGAAGAACTGGCCGCGCTCCTTCTTCGCGAACAGCCAATTGAGCATGGCGGTGCGCGCATTGCCGACATGCAGCAATCCGGTGGGCGACGGCGCAAAGCGGACGATGGTGGTCATGATGCACCATAGGCTCTCCCCCCGTTTGCGGGGGGAGTACGGCCGAAGGCCGGGAGGGGGGCGGACGCATCGTGCGGCACTCGCCCCCACCGCCGCCTTCGGCGGTCCCCCTCCCCCGTAAACGGGGGGGGACCC
>DASYBT010000067.1:0-19487 GCA_036500585.1 Rhizomicrobium sp. | reverse complement strand
GTCAGCTTCAGCTCGACGATCTTCTCGACACCATTCTCGCCGATCACCACCGGCACGCCGACGTAGAGATCGGTGATGCCATAGGGCCCATTCACATAGGCAGCACACGGCAGCACACGCTTCTTGTCCTTGAGGTAGCTTTCCGCCATCGCGATCGCGGCGGTCGCCGGCGCGTAGAACGCCGAGCCGGTCTTCAACAGCGAGATCACCTCTGCGCCGCCGTCGCGCGTGCGCTGCGTAAGCTGATCGAGCCGATCCTGCGTGATCCATCCCATCCGCACCAGTTCCGGCAGCGCGATGCCTGCGACGGTTGAGAAGCGCGGCATCGGCACCATCGTGTCGCCATGGCCACCGAGCACGAAGGCGCTCACGTCCTCCACCGACACATTCAGCTCCTCGGCCAGAAAGTGGCGGAAGCGCGCCGAGTCCAGCACGCCGGCCATGCCGATGATCTTCTCGTGCGGCACGCCGGAAAACTGACGCAGCGCCCACACCATCGCGTCCAGCGGATTGGTGATGCAGATGATGAACGCGTTCGGTGCGTGGTTCCTAATGCCATCGCCCACCGCCGCCATGACTTTCAGATTGATGCCGAGCAGGTCGTCGCGGCTCATGCCGGGCTTGCGCGCCACGCCGGCCGTGACGATCACAACATCGGCGCCGGCAATGTCGGCATACGACTGAGTGCCCTTGAGCCGCACGTCGTAGCCCTCGATGGGGCCGGCTTGTGCAAGGTCGAGCGACTTGCCCTGCGGCAACCCCTCCACGATGTCGAACAGGACGACATCGCCCAGTTCCTTCAGCGCGACGAGATGGGCAAGCGTGCCGCCGATCTGGCCGCCGCCGATCAGCGCGATTTTCCTGCGGGCCATGGGATTTCCTTGTCTGGAGCCGGGGGGTTGTTACCGCGCGCGTCCCTCCCCCGCAAGGCAGCCTGCGTCGCTTGACAGAGACCATTTTTGTGGCCACATAAATTGGTGAAGATCAGCTTCGATCCGGCCAAGCGGGAGAAGACGCTCAAGGAGCGAAATCTCGACTTCCTGCGCGCGACGGAGATTTTCGATGGCCTGACCTTCACACAACGCGATGACCGGCGCGACTATGGTGAGTTTCGATACCAGACCTACGGCGTGTTGGACGGAAAAATGGTGATGGTGGTTTGGACCTATCGGTTCGAAGCACGGCACATTATTTCGCTGAGGAAGTGCAATGCCAGAGAAAGGAAAGCCTTCGCGGCGCGCTTGGGTGGACCCTGACGACGCACCGCCATGGACCGGTGACCAGTGGGATCGTGCGGAGATCGCGATCGGAGGGAAAGTCATCCGCCCTGCGCAAGGCACACTGACGAAACCCGGCCGCCCGAAATCCGCCGCGCCGAAGAAGTCCGTGCACATGCGCCTTTCGCCGGACGTGCTGGAGTACTTCCGCAAGCAGGGTCCCGGCTGGCAGACGCGCATCGATGATACCTTGCGCAAGGCCGCCAAGCTCCCGGCACGCAAGAGCTGACCCGCATCCTCAGCTACGCCCTGTATCGCCCGCCCTTGGTGGCGCGGGCCTGGAATTCCTCGGTGGTGTTGGTCTTCGGATAAGGCGTTTCGGGAACCGGTACACCTAGGAATTCGCACAGTGGCGCCCAGCCTTGCGAGCCTTCGAACACCAGCAACCGCTGCGGCGCAATCGCGTGCTTCACCTCTTCATTGTGGCGGCGGTAGACGGCGATCACATTTTCCCGGCTGAGGTCGTCGCCGAACAGCTTTTCGAGGACGAGGTGCCGCGCCATGCGAACCTGCGCCGGATATCGCGCCGTTTCCGGATCGGCCTTGAGGCGCTCGAAGATCGTGTTGCGCACGCTTTCGAACCATGCATCCTCGTCGCGCTCGGTGAGGATGATCTTCGCGTTCGGGTTGGCGGCGGCAAGCTCGCGCCAGAAATACGCGACAGGCAGATCGACGGCCGAGCGATAGCCGGAAAACACCGCATCGAAAGCCTGCGAAGCGCCGTCCGTCAGCGCACGCCAGACTTCAGCGTGGCCCGGATGCTCGAACACTTCGGCCATGTGATAGCAGGGACCGAAGCCCAGCATCTCGAGCGCGAGCTTCAGCGAATGCGTTCCGGTGCGGCCAAGACCGGCGCCAATGACGGCAAGGTTCATGTGCCGGTGGTATCGCCGGACTCGGTTGGATTCAAGCTTGCGCGGCTTTGCGCGCGCGATGGGCGATGATCGCGAACGGAACGCAGAGCAGCCCGAGCCCGAGCGCCACCAGTCCGCCGATATAGTTCGCGGCGGTGAACAGGATCACGAGAGAGAAATCCACCAGCACCGGGATCATCGGCAGAACGGGATAGCCGAAGGCGCGATATGGCCGCAGCAGTTCGGGCTCGCGCCGGCGCAGCACCCAATAGGAAATATCGATGAGGAACCCGCTGACGGCATTGAGCGTCGCAATCAGCCCGAACACCAGTGCGAATGCGCCGGTGCCGGCCAGCGCCAGGGTTCCGATCGCGCTCATCAGATAGGCGATGGTCGGGCTGCCGCCGGCATTCACCGTGGTGATCGCGCGCGGCAACAGGCGATCGCTTGCCAGCGCGAACAGGATTCGCGGCGCCGTCATGATGCAGGCGTTGGAGCAACTGGCGACCGTGATCATCGCCGTCACGGCAAACAGGATTGCGGGCACCGAGCCGCCGAGCCGCGACAGGGCGAGCGAAAACGGCAGCGGCGAAGACGCGACGGCATGAGGCCCGAGCGCATGCAGCAAGGCCCAGTTCACGCCAATGTAGAGAAAGGCCGTAAGCGCAATGCCGTAGAACATCGCGCGCGGAATGGTGCGGCCGGGATCGCTGTTCTCGCCGGCGAAGGCAAGCGGCGTGTTCCATCCGGCATAGGCGCCCATGATGAGCTGATAGGCCAGGATGATGTTGGCCCATCCGAACGCTGCCGGGGATGACAGAAGACTGTCGTGCTCCGGCGGAGCGATCAGCAGCACCGCGGCAATCATGAATACGAGCAGCATCGCCGCCTTGATGAAGCTCGTGATCTCCTGCAGCGTGCGGCCTTCACGCAGGCCCGTGATGTTCGCCGCATAGAGAGCTGTCTGCAGCGCGAGCGCAACGGCGATCTTGTGCGCGGCTGCGGCAGGCACGAGCAGCGGCAGGAATTCGGCAAACGAAACGGAGGCGGCGGCTGCGCCCGCCAGATTCGACAGCCAGTCCGTCCAGCCGACGACCAGGCCGAACACGTCGCCCATGGCGCGGCGGACGTAATTGTAACCGCCGCCGGTGCGCGGGATGGCCGTTCCCAGTTCGGCATTCAGGTTCACGGCCAGCGAGACCTGGATGGCGCCCAGCAACCACAGTCCGATGATCAGCGCGACCGCTGGCACCTCGCGGGCGATTTCGCTCGGCGCGCGCAGGATGCCCGAGCCGATGATCTGGCCGATGGCAACCGCCACACCGAAGGTCACACCCAGTATCTTCAGGAGATGGTGCCGCGGCTGTGCCGCGATGGTTGCTGCCGTCATATGCCCCGCTCGCCTTGATCTGATGAGTCATGGAGCAAATCGGCGGCAAAGAGAAGCGCCAGGCTGGCGCAAGCGCGCACGGGACGGGATAGTGCGGGAGCGCAAGAAGGGGGATTTGTCGTGCACATCGCTCGGTTCATCGTCGCCATTTTCGCATTGTCGCTTGGCGGCCGCGTTGCCAACGCGCAACCACCGGCAGAACACTGGGTAGGATCGTGGGCGACGGCGGTGCAGGCACCCGAGCAGGGGAATGCGCTGGCGCCAGCCGATCTGACCGATGCCACTTTGCGCCAGGTGGTGCATCTCTCGCTTGGCGGTGGAGCGTTGCGCGTGCGGCTGTCGAATGCGTTCGGCACGGCGCCGCTGCACATCGCGGCAGCCCACATCGCCCGGCCCACGGCAAATGGCGGCATCGATCCGGCGACGGACAAGGCGTTGACGTTCTCCGGCGCGCCGGACGTCACCATCCCCGCCGGCGCCGATTACGTGTCCGATCCGGTCGCGTTCGATGCGGGACCATCGAGCGATGTCGCGATCAGCCTCTATTTCGACAAGCCGCCCGTATCGCAGACCGGCCACCCCGGCTCGCGCGCGACCAGTTTTGTCGCGCACGGCAATCTCGTGGGCGCGGCGCAACTGCCGAACGCCAAGACGGTCGAGCATTGGTATGAAATCGAAGGCCTCGACGTACAGGCGGCCGCAGGCGCGGAAAGCGTTATCGCATTCGGCGATTCCATCACCGATGGTCACGGGTCCACGACCAACGGCAATGACCGATGGCCGGATGTCGTGGCGCGCACCCTTCGGGAAAACGAGTCGACGAGCGACATCGCCGTGCTCAATGCCGGAATTGGCGGCAATCATCTGCTGACGGATGGGTTGGGGCCGAATGCGCTTGCCCGCTTTGATCGCGACGTGCTGACGCCGCCGGGCGTGAAGGCAGTGATCCTGCTTGAAGGCATTAACGATCTCGGCGGCCTTACCTTCTCCGGCGAAGTGCCGCTCGCCGCCCACGAAGCGCTCGTGCAGCGCATCATTGCAGCCGATGAGCAGATCGTGACGCGCGCACATGCGCACGGCATTCTCGTCTACGGCGCCCCCATCACGCCGGACATGGGCTCGGACTACTATCATCCCGATGCGCAGAACGAAGCGGACCGTCAGGCGGTGAATGCGTGGATTCGGGTGCGCGGCAATTTCGATGGCGTGATCGATTTCGATGCCGTGGTGCGCGACCCCGCCCATCCAGACCATCTGCTGCCAGCGTATGATTCGGGCGACCATCTGCATCCCGGCCCGGCCGGCTACCGCGTTATGGGCGAAGCCGCCGCACGCGCGATTATCGACATGAACCGCTGAGCTGACTCAGGTTTCCGGCACCTGCTTGCGGAACGGGTGCGCGGGATAAACACCGAGGATCGACAGTCTGTCGGTGAAGAATTTCAGTTCTTCCAGTGCCAGCTGCACGCGGCGCTCGTCGGGATGGCCTTCGATGTCGGCATAGAATTGCGTCGCATTGAACGAGCCACCCAGCTGGTAGCTCTCCAGCTTCGTCATATTCACGCCGTTGGTGGCGAAGCCGCCGAGCCCCTTGTACAGCGCCGCCGGCACGTTGCGCACGCGGAAGATGAAGGTGGTGATCACCGGACCGGAACTCGCAGGCGCGTCGTCGGACTCCGCCGCCATGATGAGAAAGCGGGTCATGTTGTGCGGCTCGTCCTCGACATCCGCTTTGAGCACTTCGAGGCAGTAAATTTCGCCGGCGAGCGACGACGCAATGGCGCAGGCGCTGGGGTCCTTCAGCTCCGCCACATGACGCGCCGAGCCCGCCGTGTCGTACCAGTTCTGCGCCACAAGCTTCATCTCGCGGATGATCTTCCGGCATTGGCCCAGCGCCGGCCCCTGGCTGAACACGGTCTTCAATCCGGCAAGGCTCGCGCCTTTCACGCCCAGCAACTGATGGCGCACGCGATGGAAATGCTCGCCCACGATGTAGAGCCCGGCTTCCGGCAGCAGGTGATGGATATCGGCAATGCGTCCGTGCAGCGAATTCTCGACGGGAATGATGCAGAGGTCGACCTCGCGCTCGCGCACGGCACCCACGGCATCCTCGAATGTCGGATACGGCACCGCCATGACATGCGGCAGGGACTCGCGGGCGGCGAGATTGGCATAGGCGCCCGCCTCGCCCTGAAACGCAACGCGTTTGGCGCGACTGATGAGTGATTTCATGACCAACATGCCTAGCCGCTCAACAGTTTGCGGGCACGTTCCAGATCCTGCGGTGTATCCACGCTGAGCGGAACCTTGTCCACCCGCGCGACCGCGATGCGCAGACCCGCTTCCAGCGCCCGCAATTGCTCCAGCTTCTCGCGTTTCTCCAGCGGCGACGGCTCGAGCTTGACGAAACGAGAAAGTGCGGCGCGCGTGAAGGCGTAGATGCCGATGTGATGATACAGCGGCCCATCACCGGCCGGCGCCCGTGCACGGGTGAAATAGAGCGCGCGGCCGCGCGTGCCCGTGACGTCCCACGACACGACAGGCTTCACCACGCTGGGGTTGTCGAAATCGGCGGCATCATCAATCTCCGCCGCCAGAGTTGCGATATCCGCGCCGGTCGGCGCCAGCACATCGACAACGGCGCGGACAAATCCGGGATCGAGCGCCGGGAGGTCGCCCTGCAGGTTCACCACGATGTCATAGCTCTCGTGGCGGTCGATCAGAGTCAGCGCTTCGAACACGCGATCCGAACCGGATGGCAGGTCCGGCGCTGTGAGCACTGCTTTTCCGCCGGCCTGCTCGACCGCTTCGGCGATCTCGCGCTCGGCCGCCGCCACCACCACCGGCCCCACATCGGCCGCCGTCGCCTGACGCCACACACGCACGATCATCGGCACGCCCGCGATGTCGGCGAGCGGCTTTCCCGGCAGCCGCGTCGAAGCCATGCGCGCGGGGATGATCACGATGGGATTCACCGCCGATTCCCTCGATTTGTTGCGACGCTTCGCCGCAATGACGCTTACCTTCCGCCTAGTAATGTCCCCCCGTTTCTCGGGGGAGCATCAGGCGCAAAATCCTTGGCGCCGCCCGCCCGCGCCCCGGGATTCCGAAGCAGTGCCGGCAAGCAACACGGGAGCCTGACCTTATGGATTCCTTCGAGTGGAACAAGATCGCGGGTGCGGTGCTTGGCACACTGTTGTTCGTGGTCGCGGTGAAGATCGCGGCCGGTTTCATTTTCGAGGTAGAGCCGCCGGCGAAGCCCGGCTACGTCGTGCAGGGCGTGGCCGAACCGACCGGAACCGGCACCACGCAGGCCGCTGCCGCCGAAGAGCAGATTCCCGATTGGGGCACCGTGCTGCCGAAGGCGGACGTGAGCGCCGGCAAAGCGACCTCGACAAAATGCGAACAGTGCCACGACCTTTCCAAGGGCGGGCCGAACAAGATCGGACCCAATCTGTGGGGTGTGGTCGGCCGTCCGCGGGCGTCGCATCCGGGCTTCGATTATTCGGCGGCGATGAAGTCGAAGGGCGGTTCGTGGACGTATGACGAGCTGTTCAAGTTCCTCAAGTCGCCCGGCGCCTACATTCCCGGCACCAAGATGACGTTTGCCGGACTGCGCAGCGCCGACGATCGCGTGAACCTGATCGCCTATCTGCGCACGCAGAGCGACAGCCCGGTTCCCATTCCGCCGCCGCAGCCGGCAAAGGCGGCTCCCGCGGCCGTACCGGCAAACGGGAAAGCGCCGGCGGCCGCACCGGGCCCCGGCGCCGCGACAACCACGAGCGGCAAGCTCAGCCCTCAAACACAGCATGGCGATTTCGTGCCGACAAAGGGTCCGGCCGCAGCCACGACTGGTCAGGGGCCGAATGGGGTGAATGCGGTCACACCGGCCAACACCCCGCCGCCGAGTGCGACGAACATGGGCGGTGCCAGCAGCACGGCTCCGGTTGCGCCCGCTCCGGGCAAATCGCCACCGGCTCAACAAGGCACGCAACAGCAGGGCAGCAGCACACCTCCGAAGAAGCCGTAGCCGTTCCGCATCGGCCGACACCGATGCTGCCAAACGGTGGCGGCATCGGAGTCGGGCCGTACGGTTCAAAGCCCCAATCGCGGCGGCGCTAGAAAACCTTGTCGGTAGAAGCGAGTGCCAGCACCCGCTCTTTCGATTCGCGGACGACGATGCGGTCGCGTTCACCACTGCCGAAACAGACGGCTGCGCGACCGCCCGATTCTTCGGTGACGAAGAACGCCATCTCCATATTGAGTTCAATCGCGCGGCCATCCAGCTGCGTGCAGGTGATCCAATGTGCCATGAAGGAACTTTCCCCGATTTGATGTTGCGTGTACCGCAAGTCTCCGTCGCCTGCCAAGCGTCTCAGAGGTTGCGGAGGGCTCATCGCCTCTAAGTCATCAATGTTGCATTTGCATAAAGCGCGTTGCTAGCTCAAGCAAATTTAAGGTCCGGTGCGGGACATGAACGAACGAACACTTTTGCTCGCCGTGCCGCCGGCGTGGGCGCCACTTTGGACCGTTCCGTTCGCAGAACTCGCGCCGCAGTTGCAAATCTTCGTCGAGAGCAAGGACACTTACGCAACGGATGCAATCGATTACGTGCTGAGTTTCCGCCCTGCTCCCGGGCTGCTCCAGCGCTTGCCGAATCTTAGAGTTGCATTCTCGCTCGGCGCCGGCGTCGATGGATTTCTCAGCGATCCGCAATATCCGAAGCATGTTCCCCTGGTTCGCTTCGTGGGCAATTCGCTGGCCGACGAGATGGCGGAATTCTGCGTGCTGCATGTGCTGATGCACTATCGGATGCAGCGCTTCTTCGATCGCGCGCAAAGCGAGCACAAATGGCGCCAGGCGCTTCTGCCGAAACGCGCAAGCGACATCGCAATTGGCATTCTCGGTCTCGGCGAAATCGGCGCCGTCGTTGCCGAGCGCCTCAAGCCATTCGGCTTCCGTCTCGCCGGCTGGAGCCGCACTCGGAAAGCCGTCGAGGCCGTCGAGAGCTTCGCCAGCGAAGATGAATTGCCTGCGTTTCTCGCGCGCAGCGACGTCCTGATCTGCCTGCTGCCCCTGACGGACGCCACCACTGGTGTGCTGAACGCAAAGCTGTTTGCGCAACTGCCGAAAGATGCATTCGTTATCAATGTCGCGCGCGGCGGACATCTCGTGGATGCCGACCTGATCGCCGCATTGGATTCCGGGCATCTTTCCGGCGCGGTGCTCGATGTCTTCCATCACGAGCCTTTACCGGAAGATCATCCGTTCTGGTCGCATCCGAGGATCACGGTCACGCCGCATATTGCCGCCATCACCGACCCGCGCGCAGCTGTGGAGTATGTGGTAAAGGGAATCGTGCGCTTCGAGCGCGGTGAGATGCTGGAGAACGTTGTGGACCTGAGCCGCGGCTATTGAACGGCTGCGCTAGTTTCCTTACCGTAAGGAGGTAAGGAGATGCGCCATGAACGCGTTGTTCAGCAAGCTGACGAAGAAGTCGCAAACGACCGTGCCGAAGGAAGTCCGGGACGCCTTGAACGCTAAACCCGGCGACACCCTCGTCTACCGGATCACCAAGGGAAGGGTAACGCTGGCGCGCGCGGAGCCACTCGATAAGACCTATTTGAAATCGCTTGAATCGACCCTATCGGAATGGAACAGCGCTGAAGACGCGGAAGCGTATGACGATCTGTGACCTGTACGACGTCGCAGTTGTTCCATTCCCCTTCACCGACGTTGCGCGCGCCAAGACCCGTCCTGCTCTGGCGCTATCGCCGGCAAGCTGGAATGCGCCGCACGGTCAGACTTTGTTTGCGATGGTGACGACCGCCGGTCGGAGTCACTGGCCGTCGGACATCGCGATCGGGAACTTACCGGCATGCGGTCTGTCCCACGTGTCCTTCGTCCGCTTCAAACTATTCACTCTCGACAACCGGCTGATTGCGCGGCGCATCGGCACGCTGGCAAATGCCGACCGGCAAAGCGTTCGCCGCGCAATGCGCTTGCTGTTGCAACTGTGATTACCGCGTAGGCACCGGTTTTTCGCCGCGGTAATCATAGAAGCCGCGGCCGGTCTTCTGGCCGAGCCATCCGGCCTCCACATATTTCACCAGCAGCGGACACGGCCGGTATTTGGAATCGGCGAGGCCTTCGTACAGCACCTGCATCACAGACAGGCAGGTGTCGAGGCCGATGAAATCGGCAAGCTGCAGCGGACCCATGGGATGATTGGCGCCCAGTCGCATCGCGGTATCGATGGCTTCCACGGTGCCGACGCCTTCGTACAGCGTGTAGACCGCCTCGTTGATCATCGGCAGCAGAATGCGGTTGACGATGAAGGCGGGGAAATCTTCGGAATACGCTGCCGTCTTGCCGACCCGCTTCACGAGTTCCAGCGCGGCCTGAAAGGTGCTGTCGTTCGTCGCGATGCCGCGGATCACTTCCACAAGCTGCATCAGCGGCACCGGATTCATGAAATGGATGCCGATGAAGTGCTCCGGCCGATCCGTCGACGCCGCAAGCCGTGTGATCGAGATCGAAGAGGTGTTACTGGCGAGCATCGTGTGCGGATCGAGCCGCGGGCAGAGGTCCTGGAAGATCTTGCGCTTGACGCTCTCGTCCTCGGTCGCGGCTTCGATGACGAGATCGCGGCCGCGCATATCGTCGACGTTGCGCGACAGATGGATGTGCTCCAGCGCCGGCGCGATCTCTTCCTCCTTGATCATGCCGCGCGCTGCCTGGCGGTGCATGTTGCGCTCGATGGTGGCGCGGGCGCGTTCCAGCGCCTCCGCATTGACGTCCTCGAGCATGACATCGTAGCCGGACAGCGACATCACATGAGCGATGCCCGTTCCCATCTGGCCTGCACCGATGACACCAATGCGTTCAATACTCATGGGACGTGATTGCCTCTTGTTCGAGTGAACTCAGTAGCCGAGCTTGGTCAGCTCGGCTTCCATTTCGGGGATCGCCTTGAAGAGATCGGCGACCAGGCCGTAATCGGCGATCTGGAAGATCGGCGCCTCTTCATCCTTGTTGATCGCGGCGATCACCTTGGAATCCTTCATGCCGGCGAGATGCTGGATGGCACCGGAAATTCCCACGGCGATGTAAAGCTCTGGCGCCACCACCTTGCCGGTCTGGCCCACCTGATAGTCGTTCGGCACGAACCCGGCATCCACGGCCGCGCGCGAGGCGCCAACGCCGGCGTGCAGCTTGTCGGCCAGTGCTTCCAGCAGCTTGAAGTTCTCGCCGGACTGCATGCCGCGGCCACCCGACACGATGATCTTGGCGGAGGTGAGTTCCGGCCGCTCCGACTTCGACAATTCCTCGCCGACGAATTTTGAAATTCCCGGATCGGGGGCCGCGCTGACCTTCTCGATTGCCGCGCTGCCGCTTGAATCGGCGGCCTTGAATGCCGTGGTGCGGACCGTGATGACCTTCTTGCCTTCCGGCGCCTGCACGGTGGCGATGGCATTGCCGGCGTAGATCGGCCGCTCGAATGTGTCCGGCGAAACGACCTTCAGGATTTCCGAAATCTGCGGCACGTCAAGCTTGGCGGCGACGCGCGGCATGATGTTCTTCCCGCTCGTCGTGGCAGGTGCGAGGATCGCGTCATAGTTGCCGGCGAGCGAGAGAATCAGCGCCGCCATCGGCTCGGCGACGGCGTGCTCATATTGCGCGTCGTCGGCGACGAGCACTTTCTCCACGCCAGCGAGCTTTGCCGCCGCGCCGGCAACGGTGCCGCAATTGGATCCGGCGACCAGCACATGCACCGGCGTGCTCACCTGCGCCGCTGCCGCGACAGTCTTCGCCGTCGCATCCTTCAGCGAATGGTTGTCATGTTCGGCGATGACGAGAGAAGCCATCAGATCGCCCCGATCTCTTTGAGTTTGTCGACCAGTTCGGCCGCGGTTTTCACCTTGACGCCGGCCTGACGCTTTGGCGGCTCGACCACCTTCAGCACCTTGAGCCGCGGCGTGACATCGACGCCGTAGTCGGCCGGCGTCTTGTCGGCGATCGGCTTCTTCTTCGCCTTCATGATGTTGGGCAGCGACGCGTAGCGCGGCTCATTCAAACGCAAATCCGTTGTGACGATGGCAGGAAGTTTCACCTCGACAGTCTGAAGGCCGCCATCGATTTCACGTTCGACGGCGGCCTTCCCATCTCCCATCTCCAATTTGTGGGCGAATGTCGCTTGCGGCCAGCCCAGAAGTGCTGCGAGCATTTGCCCGGTCTGGTTAGAATCGTCGTCAATCGCCTGCTTGCCGAGAATGACGAGACCGGGCTGCTCCTCGTCGCAAATGGCCTTGAGGATTTTCGCGACGGCCAGCGGTTCGACCTCGCCATCCACCTTCACCAGGATGCCGCGGTCTGCGCCCATGGCGAGCGCGGTGCGGATCGTCTCGCTCGCCTGCTGCGGACCAATGGAGACGGCGATGATCTCGCTCGCCTTGCCCTTTTCCTTGAGCCGGATCGCCTCTTCGACGCCAATCTCGTCGAACGGGTTCATGCTCATCTTGACGTTGGCAAGATCGACGCCCGAGCCGTCCGGCTTCACGCGGACTTTGACGTTGTAGTCGATCACCCGTTTGACCGGGACAAGGACTTTCATGCTGGTTCGAATGCCTTCCGAGAGGCGGCGTTTTTATCCCCGGACCCGGAGGTGCGGGACCGGCCCCTCATTTGCGCCGTCTTTTTGCGGTGCAAAAACTAGGTCCGCGACTGATGAAATGTCAACGCAACTCTTCGGCTCCATCACAAGGGTTTCTGACACGGTTAAAGCGCCTGAAACCACTTGTGCGGTGCAGCAGCATCTCGGCCAAGATGCGTCACTCCGCCGCACCGGTGGGTGCGGGCTCCATTCGGGGCTACTTCAGCGTCGCAAGGTAACCGACAACATCCTGCGCATCGGACGGATTGCGGAATCCGGCGAAGGTCATGCGAATCCCTGGCACCATTTTCTGCGGTCCCGCGAGATAGGCGCTGAGCCGATCCGGCGTCCAGGTGATGCCGCTGCTCTTCATGGCGCTTGAATAGGCAAAGCTCGCAAGCGAGGCGGCCGGACGGCCGACGACACCATATAGGTTTGGCCCGAGCTTGTTCGGGCCGCCTTTGTCCGCGTTGTGGCAAACAGTGCAGTTGGCCGAGAAGAGTTCCTTGCCGTGATCGATGTTTGCGGCCCTCCCCGGCGGTCCTATGACAACGAAGGCGAACCCGCACGCGATCGCGAGCGAGGCCTGACTCAGAAAGCGGTCCATAGAAAGATTCTCAGCGTGTTGTTGTCGGAAGCGTTGTGCCCGGCGCCATCGAAATTCGTGCCGGCGCCGTTGAACCTGGTGTACGCCACGTACTGCAGACCGACGCGCAGATTGACGCGTGGGCCGAGCGGAGGATTGGGACCGCCGAACGGCGTCGCATCCGCCTGGAAGATAAAGCCGGCGCTGTTGGGGCTGAAGGTGCGGTTGTCGGCATAAAGCAGCGGGTCCTTCTTGCCCCAGATGTCAAAAGCGCCAACCGTCCCGCCGATCGTGTTTTCGTAGTAGTAGGAGGCATTCGCGTTCAGCTCATCCAGGCTGAGGTCGCGGTGCAGCGCGGTGCCGAGGGCCTCGCTGGCGTCCAGGCTCTGCGTCTCGTGAACGTAGCGGCCGTTGAACGTGACGATGTTCTCGCCCGTGCCGGTGAACTGATACGAGGCGTCTGCGCCAAGATCCGAATAGCCGTCGGTTTTGCCGGTGCTGTGATCGCGGCCGGGCAAGAGGTTTGCGAACAAGCCGAAGGCGCCGACTTCGAAGTTCTGATCGCCGTAATCCTGCTGCCACGCGGTGCGGAAATACGGCGCCACGCCGCGGACTTCGCTTGTGCCCCCGGGGTCCACGCCAACCGTCTGGAGGAAGCCCGTGGAGGGTGACGCGTAAAGGGCCATCTCCGTGTACAGATGGTCGTCCCACCAGGCATATGCGCTGGTTCCGATCACGTTCTGCGCCAGCGCGTCCGACACCAGCGTGGCGGCGGAAGGCCCGGGCATCAGGTCGGAATCGGTGAAGGGGAAGCCCCAGCCGGGCAATGTCGCCCACGCATCCTGAATGGTGGGGTTGTTGTTGAGCGACAGCCCCAGCACGACGTCGGAGCCGAACAGGGTGGTCTGCTGGATGGCGCGCAGATCGATATTGTCCCATGACACCGCGCGATCAATGCCGCTGTAGGTCACCTGCGCGAATCCGCCGAAATGGCCACCATCGCCGCCGGCGAGGAACAGGCTCATCTCGTCAATGGTGGTGTTGTCGTTCGGCGCATAATGCGGCGCCGGCGGCGGCTGATCTTCCGCCGTGTGCACGAAGGAGGCGATTGCCATGGCCGACACCGGCATGGTGAATCCATCGGCGCCGCGCAACGTATAGCCGTTCAGCTTGAATTGCCGCCCAAACGGCGTCAGCTGAGGGCCGAAGGCGCCGATGTGGCAGGTCTGGCACGGCTGGCCGGTTTGCACCGCGAATGCCGGCAAGGCTGCGGCCGGCAAACTGCCGCTCGCGACGAACAGTGCCGCGATCAGCAGCGCGAACAAAGCTCTCCCGCTCCGCGCGCGCAACCGCGCGCGGCCGAAAGTGTGCGGTCGCATGGAAAACCCCCGCGATGTTTTCAGTGACCGGCAGCACGAGGAAGGTGAATTGGGCCGCCAGCCTTCGAACAAACAGACGGGGAGCGAAGGCGTTCTATTCCGCGGCTACTTCAACGTCTGCAGATAGGCGACGAGATCGGCGCGCTGCTTCGCATCGGCGATGCCGCCGAAGGCCATGCGGTTGCCGGGCACGAGCTTGGCCGGCGATGTAATCCACGCATCGAGCTTGTCCGGCGTCCAGGTGATGCCGGAATTCTTAAGCGCCGGGGAATAGGAGAAGTTGGGACGCGTAGCCGCCTTGCGCCCGACGACGCCGAACAGGTCCGGGCCGATGCCGTCGGGGCCGCCTTTGGCAACCGTGTGGCAGGCGGAGCAGCGGCTGAAGATCTCCTTGCCGCTGGCGGCACTGCCTGCCGCGGTGGCAGCGGTCGCAAAACCAAAGACCATGCAGACCGCCGCAGCACCCAAAAGCATCGGGCGTCGCATTTTATTCCCTCAAGATCGACGTGCTCGCCTTCTACTCGGCGGGAATGCTGTGGGCAATCTCCCGCCGCGCCGCCGCCGCGTTGGCAGCCTCGCGAATGCTGGCATGCAGAAGCGTGGCGAAGGCAATCACCGAGAACAGCGCGGCGAGCGCATGGCCCGTCTCCCATTTGAGGCGATAGGCGGTCCAGTCGGCCGGCAAGGTCTCCGCCGTCCAGGTGCTGAGCAAGTGGTTCACCCAGTCATTGAACAGGAAGAAGTAGAGCATCATCGACAGGTAGCACACCGCCGCGATGAGGTAGGCGCTGCGGTGTTCGGAATCCCGCCGCGACAGCAGGAACAAGGCCACGCAGCACAGAAGCGCAACAATCTCCACCGGTCCGAAGAATTCGTTCCAGCCGCGGTAGAGATGCTGCTGCACCGACAGCCACAGGGGGCCATCAAGCGACAGCTTGCCGGGCAATTCGAGCAAATGGGCGATCGGCTCCGTCGTCGCCAGGAAAGCGATGATCAGCGCAATGGTGCGGATGGCTCTCATGCGTCGCTCCCTCGCTCAACACCGTGCCCCGGACCCCTATAACGAAATTCAAGCCGATAATCGCCAGCGCCTCAAGCACGAAATTTTATTCCGCCGGAAGTCCATCTTTTGCGGACTCGATGGCGGCCCGGAAGGCGATAGGGTCGGCGATATCCGGCATGTTCACCGCATCCACCCCGGTTCCCTCAATGCGGATGTGGCCATAGCCCAGGATCCGCCCCCAGAACGACTGCTCCACCCGCACGCCTTCGATGTTCTGCAGGGCGATCTCGTTGGTGCGCAGGGTAAAGAGCCCCGTCTTCTCCACGAAGCGGTGGGTGGTGACGGCCAGCTCGGTCGTCCATTTGCGGATCATCATGGCGAAGAAGATGACCATGCCGATGAGGACCCAGCCGAGCACCACCAGCGCCAGCACCGCCTTGAAGGTGTACCACCAGTGGAAACGGGCCTTGGCGACGATGCGCTCGCCCGACCCCAGCGACTGTTCAATGTACCCCATGTTGCCCCTCCCTGGGCGCCGCCCTGACCTTCGCCTCAGGCTTCATATGGTATTGCCCGGCCCTCGACAAAGGCCGGAGAGCAGAGGGGGCCTGGCCTCAGCCGGTTCTGGCGGCGGGCTGGAACGCCTGCTCCAGGTTCTGCTTGATCGCCCGGCATCCGGCTTCGACCAGCGGCGCGACGTTCGCCGCCGCCTCGTCGGGAAGGAAATCGCTGGTCCAAACGAATTTGCACGCCGGCCCATCCTCGACGATCTGCATCGACGCGCTGTGATGCGAGAACGTGCCGTTCAAGGCGGTATAGACGATGCGCCGTGCGCCGTTATCGAGTGCGACAAGCCGCTCGGCAATCTGCCGCCCATTGGCGAAGGTGACCATGCGCACATCGCCGATGCGGCGGCATTTCGTCAGCACGCCGGCAAAGAGGGCCCCGGCGTTGCCGAAATCGGCCAGCGCCGACCAGGCGCTCGCCGCCGGGATATCCACGCTGACTTCGCGCCGTATCGATGCCATGGCAGGTCTCCGTCCGGTTGAAGAATTCGCCATCCTTGTTATTTGTACCGTATCGCATAAAATTGCAGCCGGTCAAGGATTATTTGCGAGATGGTACAAAAAGAGATTGCCAGGCGCGGGCGGCCGCGGAGTTACGATCCGCAAGTCGCGCTGACGAAGGCGCTGGATGCGTTCTGGGAGGCGGGTTATGCCGCAACCTCGCTGGACGATCTGAGCCGCGCCACCGGCATGAACCGGCCGAGCCTCTACGCGGCGTTCGGCGACAAGGGTGCGATCTACCGCAAGGCGCTCGAGCACTACTGGGCGGATACACGCTCGGCCATCGCCATTGCGCTCGACGAGCGCCGGCCCTTACGCGAAGCGCTGCAGGATTTCTACGATCGCGCGATCGAGATTTACCGCTCGGGGAACGGGCGTGGCTGCTTCATGGTCGGAACCGCTTTGACGGAGGCTCTGCGCAATCCCAAGCTGCGCGCCGATCTGCATGGCAGCCTGCACGGGCTGATACGCGTAGTCACGTCGCGGATTGCGCTTGCCCAGTCGCGCGGCGAAATCGACGCAAAGGCGGATGCGGCCGAGCTCGCCATCATCGCCGTTGCCGTCCTCGACTTCCTCGCCATCCAGGCGCGCGTCGGCACGGAGCGCAAGGCGCTGAAGGCAACCGCCGACGCCGCCCTCAACACCATCTGCGGCCCACGTCCACAGCAGAAGCGACGTAAGGCGCAGGCGAGGAGCTAGGACGCCGCTTCAATAGATAATGCGACTTGTGGGACGGCGCACCCTGTTGCCGAATTGCGCTCATCGGATCCCGTCGGCGGTGGACATCATCAACAGCCGGATCAGTTCGCCTTGCCTGCTGGTTCCGGTCTTCTGAAAAATGTGGGCCAAGTGCGTTCGCGTCGTGTTGAAACTGACGTTTGTCTGCCTCGCTGCGCTTTTCAGATCCAAGCCTTGCAGCAACTGGGCGGCCAGGGTGGCTTCCGCGGGAGTGAGACCGAAAAGCACGCGCAGACGCTCGTCGGACGCCGGCATCTTCTTCTCCGGATCGATCACGCAAACGAGGACAGCGCAGCCAGCGCCGAACAGCGAACGGCTGTCGTTGTCCAGGGGACTTACCATGATCGACAGCGGCTTCTTGCCCTCGCGCTCGACCGACATCGCACCACTTGTCCGCCGGTCCCGCGCCGCGGCCTTGGCGATCGCAGCCCGCAGCCGGCGCGTGGCCGCTTCCCTGGCGCACCGCAGTGCGCCACGCTCCACCGACAAACCTGACCGCTGTGCAAACAGGGATTCCGCCGCGGCGTTCGCATAGAGGACACGGGCCGCCGCATCGACAAGCAGAGTGGCGCAAGGTGCGCGGTCTACAACTTGCCTCAACCCGCCGTCGACAACGCGCATCCCCGTAAGCCGGTTCGCGAGACGATAAGCGCGCACGAGATGGGGATGAAAGCGGTTGGCAATCTCCAGCTCCAGGTGCCCGAACGAGTCCAATCCGGCGCGCCGCCCGACGCTCAGGACAACGCTGGTGTCGTTGCGGACGATCAGCCGTGCCATGAGCAGGGAATGCATTTCGTTGCGGCGGAGAAAATCGGCGTAGTATTCGGTGCGAACCAATTCCGATTTCGGTAGCTTCTCCTCGTCCGTCAGCACGCGAGGACGTGCCGGCAGATCCGTGATTTTCAGCAGCGGATTTTTCTTGGCGAAGTGACCCCAGACACGATCGAGTTCGTACCGGCACATTCGGGAGGCGATGCCAGCGCCTTCCCCCGTGGTGTGATTGCGGAACGTGAGGGTTGCGACGCCGCCGCCCACGGCATCGGCGAAACGTTCTCCGACTTCCGGCCAACGATCGGGATCGACCGCCGCTTCGTAAATCAGGTCGAGCAACTGCTCGTCCATGTCCCCGCCCAGGCTTTGTCGGCGCACGGGCCGAAACTATCACGAACCTCATCCATATGCATGAGGCGGCTGGGGGAGCGGTTTGTCATGGTCCCTCCACATATCGGGAGGACAGACCATGCAGACGGGTGGATCGGCACGGACACGGCTTGGGAAGCTGGCGCGCCGGCTGGCGCTGGGCGCAGCAGTGGCGGCACTGTTCTCACCTGCGGCCGGTCTTGCCAAGGATTCGACGTACAAGGACACGTACGACTTCACCGGAGCCAATGACCAGGTCACCCCCTATGGCGAGTTCATACAGGCGCCGAACGGCAAGCTATACGGCGCCCTCTTCATCAACGATTCGATGATCTACGACACCGACGGAGAGGGATCCTTCAATGTGGACTGGTGGGGTGACGATGGGAATGTCTGCGGCTACGGGATGACCGTTGGCACGGATGGCGCGCTCTACGGAACCTGCACGGAATGGCAGTACAACGGGAATTCCAGCGGCATCGTTTTCCGTTTTGATCCCGACGGCGGCGGGTTCACCGTCCTCTACAGCTTCCCCGCCTTCAACAACGGTGTCAGCGAAGCCCTCAGTCCGCTGACGCTAGGCCCCGATGGCAACTTCTACGGCACGACGAGGGGCGACGATGTCAACGTCTATGGCACGGTTTTCCAGGTCACGCCGGGCGGCAAGCTGACAACCCTCCATGCCTTTACGAACCGGCACGGCGACGGCGCCACTCCCTCTTCTGGTGGCACCTATGTCGGTAACGCGATTCACCTGACCTTGGGCAGCGACGGAAACCTTTATGGCACAACCGATGGCGGCGGAGATCACGGCTCGGGAACGGTGTACAGGATCACGCCGTCCGGGACGGTCACCATACTCTACAGCATGACCCGAAGCATGCCTTGTTCCTGCACGGGCGTGACGGAAGTGAACGGAAACCTATACGGGCAAACGCACGTGGGCGGCGGTCCTCAAAACGAGGGTACGATTTTCCAGCTCACCCCCGACGGCACGCTGACGACGCTGCACAAATTCGACGCAGCCAGGGACAGCGCGGAATATCCCGAACTGCCATTGACCCTGGGCAACGACGACAATCTCTACGGCGCGTCGCCCTCCTTTACCGGCGGCTATGGACCCGAAAGCCTCTATCGCATCACGCCCGCGGGAAAATACACCGATCTCTACAACAAGTTCGCCTTGCCTACGGATAACGACTGCAACAATGGGCTGGTCGGCTGCTTTGAAAACGCGCCGCTCTATCAGGCGACGAACGGCTATTATTATGGCGTCACCCTATGGGGCGGAGCGAATTCGAAGGGCTCGATGTTTCGCCTGAAAGTCCGCGGCGCGGCGCCCTTCGTTCGGCCGCTTCTGCCGGTCGCCAGGCCGGGGCAGTGGCTGGGCATTCTTGGAC
>DASYBT010000066.1:0-11775 GCA_036500585.1 Rhizomicrobium sp. | reverse complement strand
ACAGCTCGCGCGGTGCTCTAGGGTCCGACCAGAAGCATTGGAAGGAACGGTGGAACAAGATGACAAACGTATCAGCTACCCCAGAGAAGGTCGCCATTCGCCATGGACTGCGTGCCGCTGCCGAGAGCGTCCTGAGGGAGCAGGGAAATAAGGTGGAGCGGGTGCAGGGCGCGGGAAAATCCAGCTTAAGGCGCATTACCAAAGGCGGGGTCAGCAAGCTCGTTTCCATCCGCACGACGCAGGACAGATGGATCGCCTTTCCCCGCAACAAACAGGACACCGGCTTCACGACGCTGGAAGAAGTGGACATGGTCGTTGCCGCGTCCGTGGACGATCAGCACAATCCGCGATTCGCAAAGATTCACATGCTGCCGGGCGATGAAATGCGCGACCGCTTTGACCGCGCCTATCACGCGCGTAAGGGGGCAGGTTACACGCTGCCCAGTGGGCGCGGAGTTTGGATTTCGCTTTATGAGCGTGAAATGAATGACCCAGCTAATCGGGTCGGCGCCGGTGCGGGCCTGAAGCACCCTGCCATCGCGGAAGTCTCTCTGGACGCGGTAGAGGGCGCGGCCGACGAAGATGACGACGCGGAGACGGCTATGGAGGCCCAGGTCACGACCGCCGAAGAACAGCCGTTGACCATCGCCGAAGCAAAGCGTCGATTGGCGAAGTCGCTGGGCGTGCCCGAGGAGAGCGTTAGGATCACAATTACTGGATAAGCCGCACGATGGATGCCTTTGAACAGGTGGTTGCGGAGATACTCTGGCGCGAGGGCTATTGGGTCCGCACCTCGGTGAAGGTTGAACTCACGAAGGAAGAGAAGCGAGCCATTGGGCTCCCGTCCGCTCCGCGCTGGGAATTGGACGTTGTCGCCTACCGCGCCAAGGACAACAGCCTCAAGGTTGTCGAGTGCAAGAGCTATCTGGACTCGCCGGGGGTGCGATTGCGCGGCTTCCATCCGAACCACGCTGACGCAACGCGGTTCAAGCTGTTCAACAGCGCGAACCTGCGTGACGTGGTGTTTGGGCGACTGCGCCAGCAATTCGCGGAAGCAGGGGCTTGTCTTCCCAATGCAACGGTGCAGCTTTGCTTGGCCTGCGGGCGCATAGCGTCCGACACCGACCGCGACGGCCTGCGCAAGCACTTTGCGGAGCAAGGTTGGGAACTATGGGACGAGGCGTGGCTGCGCAACCGGCTGAAAGACATGTCGGATGGCGGCTATGAAAATCAGGTCTCCGCCGTGGTCGCCAAACTGTTGCTGCGCGGCAGGGCTGTTTAGGCAGCCGACGGCGGCGGAATTGAACCTCCCGATGGTTCGGTCCAATTTTGTCTGACGAAGTCCAAGCTTGTCTGTCGTCCAACATTGGTGGCGCTCCCACGGGGAATCGAACCCCGGTTTCAGCCTTGAGAGGGCCGCGTCCTGACCGCTAGACGATGGGAGCATCGACGGCGGGAAAGCGAATATACCAACGCCACGTTGGCAGCAACACCCGGCTCCGGCATAGGCTTGCCCGTCACATGGCTCCGCCCAAGACGACCGCATGATCCTTTCCCACAGACACAAGTTCATCTTCATCCGCACGGCCAAGACGGCAAGCAGCAGCATGGAGCTGGCGCTGGAAGGGCTGTGCGGGCGCGAGGACATCTGTCCGCCCTTCCAGAAAGGCGACAAGCAGCCCGCCGGCTACGCGCCGCGCAATTATCGCGGGCCGTTTCTGCCGCGGTTCCGCAAGGACATGCCGCTCAAGCAACTCGGCCGCGACCTGAAGGACCTCAAACTCGGCCGGCGCTACTGGAACCATATGTCGGCCTTCGAAGTGCGAACGCGGGCCGGAGCGCAAGTGTTCGACGGCTATTTTAAGTTCTGCTTCGAGCGCAATCCGTGGGATCGCATGGTGTCATCGTTCTTCTGGGAGAAGAGCCGCGTGCGCAACTGCCCGCAGGATTTCGCGACCTACATCCGCAGCTGGCGTGCCCGCGAGAACTTCGAGCTCTACACGTATTGCGGCAAGGTGATGGTCGATTTCATCGGCCGCTACGAGAACATCGAGCACGATTGGAAAGAAGCGCTGGCGCGCGCGGGCATCGATGAGCCACCGCAACTCGGCAACGAGAAATCGCAATTTCGTCCCAGGGGCGAAAGCTATCGCGACTACTACACGCCCGAGACACGCGACATCGTGGCCAAACGGTATGCCTCCACCATCGCTCTTCTCGGCTATGCGTTTTGACCTATTTCGGTGCGACGATGCGGGTGACGACGCGGCCGGACTCCTCGTCGACGATCTCGATCTCCTGGCCCTGATCGGTCTTGATGCTCAGGATGACGTGGCCGGCGTCCACTTTCATGTCAGTGATCCTGGCGCCAATGCGCAGTTGATAAATCTGTGGTGCCTCGGCCGCCGGCTCAACCGACGTTCTGTGCCCTGTGAGGCGCAAGATGAATCCAACCACCAGCGCCAGGAACGCCAGCATGATCAATATGCCGAGAACGATGGTCGCCGTCTTGGCCACGCGGTAGGCTCGGGTGTTGGTAGGATCGTCGTTGGCGGGAGCCGTGCCGGGCAGGCCTGACAAATCGGACAAGTCAAATTCCTCCGAAAGCGGATCACTGCGCCGCGCGGAAGCGGGCGCGGAGCATGCCGGGTTGCGGCTCGATCGGTTTCTGGCTGCGGCGCTCCCCGATCTGAGCCGGTCGCGCATTCAGGCGTTGCTTCGGGAGGGAAGCGTGTCGCGCGACGGCGCGAAAATAGGTGACGGCAATCTGCGGGTCAAACCGGGCGACGTGTTTGCGCTGGTTGTGCCGGAACCGGCAGCCGCGCTCCCCGAGGCGCAGGATATCCCGCTCACCGTCGTTTACGAAGACGATGACCTCATCGTGATCGACAAACAGGCGGGGCTTGTGGTGCACCCGGCGGCCGGCAATCCGGATGGCACCTTGGTGAACGCGCTGATCGCGCATTGCGGCGCCAGTCTGAAGGGCGTCGGCGGCGTGGCGCGTCCGGGAATTGTCCATCGCCTGGATAAAGACACCAGCGGGCTGCTCGTTGCGGCCAAGAACGATCGCGCCATGGCGAGCCTGGCCAAACAGTTCGCCGCGCGCACCATCGAGCGCGCCTACCATGCGGTGGCGTGGGGTGCTCCACGGGCGGGCGAGGGCGTGATCGAAGGCGACATCGGCCGCAATCCATTCGACAGGAAGCGCATGGCTATCGTGCGCAGCCAGGGCAAACCAGCGCGAACGCGCTACCGCCTGATGGAGCGTTACGGCGGCGAGGGCCGCGCGTTGGCCAGCCTCATCGAATGTCGGCTGGAGACGGGGCGAACGCATCAGATCCGCGTGCATCTGGCGCATCTCGGCCATCCGCTGATCGGCGACCAGACCTATGGTCGCGCGCGCCGTCCGCCAAAGGCGAAAACGGAAGCGGAAATTTTGGCGTATTCCGCTGCCGCCGAATTTCCTCGCCAGGCGCTGCATGCCTGGCTGCTCGGCTTTCAGCATCCTAGCCTGCACAAGCCTGTGCGATTCGAGTCGCCTTGGCCGCAGGATTTCGCCAGTCTGGTCAAGGCCTTGAGAGACTTGAAAACCGTTTGATAACTTCCCATATCGACCATGACCGCTGCATCCGAATTTCGCCTGAGCGATCCGCGATGCTGCGCGTTACCGTAATGTGTTTTGCGCTGTGCCGCGCTTGGGCGGCACTGGCGGGCTTGGGGTTAGAAACAGCATGAGCAGTCGTGGTCTTCCTGCGCTCCAGGGTGAGGGCGGGCTCTCCAGATACCTCACCGAAATCCGGAAGTTTCCGCTTCTGGAGCCGCAGGAGGAGTACATGCTCGCCAAGCGCTGGCGTGAGCATGAGGATCCGGAAGCCGCGCGTCGGCTGGTCACCTCGCACCTGCGTCTCGTTGCCAAGATCGCGATGGGCTATCGCGGCTACGGCCTCCCGATTTCCGAAGTGGTGGCGGAAGGCAATGTCGGCCTGATGCAGGCGGTGAAGCGGTTCGAACCGGACCGCGGCTTCCGCCTTGCCACTTACGCCATGTGGTGGATCCGCGCGGCGATCCAGGAATACATCCTGCGCTCGTGGAGCCTGGTGAAAATGGGCACCACGGCGGCGCAGAAGAAGCTGTTCTTCAATCTGCGCAAGGCGAAAACCAAGATCAGCGCGATCGAAGAGGGCGATCTGACGCCCGAACACACCAAAGAGATCGCGCGCCAGCTCGCGGTGCCGGAGCAGGAAGTCACCAACATGAACCGGCGGCTGACGGCGCCGGATTCCTCGCTGAATGCGCCGCTGCGGTCGGAGTCGGAGTCCGAATGGCAGGACTGGCTGGCCGACGACACGATGGACCAGGAGACGCGGCTTGCCCAATCCGAAGAGATGGACGAGCGGCACGATCTTCTCACCGTGGCGATGGGCGAGCTCACCGATCGCGAGCGCGACATCCTGCAGGCGCGGCGCCTGCGCGACGAACCGGAGACGCTGGAAGAGCTGTCGCAGAAGTATGGTGTGTCACGTGAGCGCGTTCGCCAGATCGAAGTCCGCGCGTTCGAGAAGCTTCAGAAGGCGATGAAGGCGGCGCTGGCCGACAAGCGCCGCCACATCGTTCAAGCATCCCAGCCGGCGGCGTAGGCCGCCGGTTCGATCACCACACGGTCGCCAGATGGCGGCTGAGGCGCGCGCCTTCGGGGTTGCGCACCGCACCGCTCAGGATTTCGTGCACCGACACGCGATGGCCGTAGAAGTCGGCGTTGGTGTCATCCTGCGGCGCAATGACCGAGCCATTGAATGTGAGGCCGCCGTAAGCGCCTTTGGCCGAGGACCACACGATGATGTCACCGGACAGGTTCGCTGCGGTTGCCGCTTCAGCGGATCCCCCAAGCGTGACCACCGTCAGTCCCGCGCCGGCGCCCAGCTTCACCTTTCCCGCTTCGATTCCGCGCAGCGCGCGGTCGCTCATGATGAACATCACCAGCTCCGCTTCCTCGATGCCGATCTGCAGGCCGAACGAAGCTGAGCCAAGCGTGTAGAAGGCCGGTTCGCTCCAGCCGCGCCGATCGCGCGCGAGCAGGACGCCTTGTCCGCCTTCCGCGCCGAAGATGAAGCCACCCTTCACCAGTCGCGGCACGATCAGCACCGCGCGCGCAGTGCGCAAGGTCGCCCGTGCGGTGGCGAACATCGGGTCGTGTGCCAGGTTCGTGATGGTGGCGTCGGCGTGCGCCAAGGTGGCAGCCGTGTCGTCGGCTTGCGCCGAGCCAAGCCCCAGTAGGGTCGCCGCGACGGCAACCGCTGCGGCCCAATTGGCCAATCTTTTCATGGCAATCTCCCTCTGTGGAATGTGGTGGGGGCTCGCTGCCGCCCGTATGCAGAACGCCTCAGGCTCTGCAAAGGCTTCGATTACTTTCGTTTCAGCAGAGCAGACGCTTCGCGAGCGTCGGCCTGTGCCGTTTTCAGATCGGCCGCCATGATGCCGGCGCGCGCCTTGTCGGCCGCCGCATTGAGCAGCTTTTGCTTGGCGGCATCGGTCGTATCCGGAATGGCGCCGTGGCCGGCATTGGCGCAGGGGTTCAGCTCCTTCGCATCGAACCCGTTGCCGTTCGGTCCGAGCAGGCAATTCAGCACATGATGAAGGTGGGTGTGCACGCCCTTGATGTCGGCAGACTGCGCGGCGAGGTCCGCGTGCGTCGCCGCCGTGACTGTCTCGGACGCGGAAGCATCGGCCAGTGCCGTTTGGGGGGCGAAAGCAAGCAAGGAGGCGGTCAGAAATGCGCCGGAAACCGCGTGAATCTTGAGCATGGTCTTTCCCTCTCTCTGAGACTGCTTGCGACGCACGCGCCGCGGCGAGCCCATCTTATGAGTATTTCCGCTCCTCCCACCATGGGAAAAATCGTGGCATGTCGCTGGAGACGGTTTGCGGGAACCGCGCCGGCCGCTTTTCCAGAAAGGCGATGACGCCTTCCCGCACATCCGCCGACTGGCCCCGCGTATAGATGCCGCGGGAGTCGATCTTGTGTGCCTCCATCGGATGGTCCGCGGCCGACAGCCGCCACATCATCTGCCGGATCAGCGCCACTGCCACCGGGGCCGTGTTGTCACGGATTTCCCCCGCCAGCGCGCGTGCCCGCGCCATGAGCTGATCCGGTGCCACCACCTCGCTGACAAGCCGCCCCTCCAGCGCCTCCTTCGCGTCGAACACGCGGCCCGAGTAGCACCACTCCAGCGCCTTGGAGATGCCGACGATCTTCGGCAGGAACCAGCTTGATGCCGCTTCCGGCACAATGCCGCGGCGGGCAAAGACAAATCCGAACCGCGCATCCGCGCTGGCGATGCGGATGTCCATCGGCAGCAGCATGGTGGCGCCGACACCGGCGGCGGGTCCATTCACGGCGGCAATCACCGGCTTGAGACATTCGAAGATGGTCAGCGTGAGGCGGCCGCCGCCGTCGCGCACGCGCGGATCGCTGAACTCGACGGTGTCGGCCGGGCCGGCGTAACGCTCCTCGCGATCGACGCGCTGCCCGGCATCGAAGGCGCCGCCGCCCGAGGAAATGTCAGCCCCGGCGCAGAAGGCGCGGCCAGCGCCGGTGACGATGACCGCGCGCACATCGTCGTCCGTATTCACCTTTGTGAACACGTCGATCATCTCGTGCATCATGCGACCGGTGAAGGCGTTGAGCTTCTCCGGACGATTCAATGTCAAGGTCAGGATGCTTTCGCTGACGTCGATCTGAATCTGCTCGTAGGGCCCGTACTCCATAGCTCGCTCCCGAATGGCTGTTCGGGAGCGAGTGTAGGACGCGCGAGTGATGGCACAAGCGGTTCAGGCTGCGGCGCGAACCGGCTCGTCCTCGCGATCGAGGTTTTCCGCCGCGAACTGCCAGTTCAGCAGCTTGGCCAGGACTTCCTGCAGGTATCTCGGCCGCTCGTTCTGGTAATCGAGATAATAGGCATGCTCCCAGACGTCGACGGTCAGCAGGCAGTTGGTGCCCTTGGCCATCGGATTGACGGCATTCGGTGTCTTCTCGACCGTTAGTTTGCCATTCTGTGACACGAGCCACGCCCAACCCGATCCGAACTGCGTCTTGCCCGCTTCGGCAAGCTTGGCCGTCAGCTCATCGAAGCCGCCAAAATCGCGCTCGATGCGCTCCTTGAGCTTGCCGCTGGGCTTTCCGGAATTCGGCGCCAGCGAACGCCAGAAGAAATCGTGGTTCCACACCTGACCGGCGTTGTTGAAGATCTGCTGGTCTTTCGCGTCCTTGCCGTTCGCGGTGGCACGGACGACCTGTTCGAGCGGCATGTCGGCGTAGCGGGTGCCTTCGGTCAGCTTGTTCAGCGTCTGAACGTACGCATTGTGATGCTTGTGATAGTGAAACCCGATGGTCTTCGCGGAGATTGTCGGTGCGAGCGCATCTTCGGCCCAGGGAAGCGGTGCAAGTGTGAACGGTCCAGCCATGACAAAACTCCTGATCGCGCGAATGGAACGACGCACATCGAAGCCCGCTTGATCTTCCGATCAATTGTTTCTGTAGAGAAACACGGTCAGCCGATGTGCGCCATGGACTCTAAGTCCTGGCGGATAGATGGGTTCCGCTTGGGCGCGCATTCGTGAAGGCGAAGAATTAATCCGCCAGAAGCCCTTCCCTCTTGACCCAATCGAGGCCGCGGTTCAGGCCGCGTTCGAAACGGTCGAACAGCTCATCGATCTCGGAATCGTTGATGATCATCGGCGGGCAGAAGGCCAGCCGATCGCTCATCAGCGGACGCGAGATGACGCCTTCCTGCTGGGCCAAGTTGAACACCGTTGCGCCGACGAGCGTGGCCGGATCGAAATTCTGCTTTGTCTTCTTGTTGGCGACCAACTCGATTCCGCCGACCAATCCAATGCCCGTCGCTTCGCCGACCAGCGGATGCTCCGCCAGCCTCGCGATCCGCTTCTGGAAATGCGGCGCCACCTTGCGCACGTGATCGACGATGTTGCGCTCCTGGTAGATCTCAATGGCTTTGAGCGCGACGGCGGACGCAACCGGGTGTCCGGAATAGGTGTAGCCGTGGGCCAAGGTGCCGATCTTGCCGCTCTCTTCCTCGATAATGTCGCACAGCTCAGGCGAGAGCATCACCGCGGAAATTGGGAGATAGGCATTCGACATTGCCTTGGCGATCGTCATGCTCTCGGGTTGGAAATCGTAGGTCTGGCAGCCGAACCAGTTGCCGGTGCGGCCGAAACCGGTGATCACTTCGTCGCTGATCAGCGGAATGCCGTACTTCTTCAGCACGCGCGTGATGTCGCGGAAGTAGTTCTTGGGCGGCAAGATCACACCCCCGGCACCCTGCAGCGGCTCGACGATCATCGCAGCGATGGTGTCGGCGCCTTCCTGCTCGATGAGCGCCTGCAGGTCGCCGGCCATGCGCGCGCTGAACTGCTCTTCCGTCTCGCCGTCGAGCGCCTTGCGGTAGTAATGCGGTGCTTCCGCATAGACGACGAACGGCAGCGGCAAATCCCAGCTCCTGTGATTGGCGGGAAGCCCGGTGAGGCTCGCCGCGCCTATCGTCACGCCGTGATAGGCCTTGTGGCGGCTGATGAACTTCTTCTTCTGCGTCTGCCCGCGCGCATTGCTGGCATACCAGAACAGTTTGATCTGGGTGTCGTTCGCTTCCGATCCCGAATTGGCGAAGAACACCTTGCCGACGGGGAACGGTGCGATCTCCTTCAGCTTTTCGGCCAGCGCGATGGCGGGCTCATGACTCTTGCCGGTGAACAGATGGGCCGAGCCAAGCTTCTTCATCTGTGCGGCGGCGACGTCGGCCAGCACGTCCTCGCCCCAGCCGAGCGCGGTGGACCACAGGCCCGCCATGGCGTCGATGTATTCTTTTCCCTGATCGTCATAGACGTGCACGCCCTTGCCGTGATCGATCACCAGCGGCCCGGTTTCCCGCAGCTTCACAAGATTGGTGTAAGGATGGAGAACGCTCTGCACGTCGCGCATCTGCGCATTGGTCAAAGGCATGGGGTCACCGTTTCAAGGATCGGATTTCCGAGATGAGGTAGCAGAAGCAAAGGCATTGAGGAAATACCGATTGCTGATCGCCTGCGCCGGTCCGTGCTCTCCCCTGCGCCGTTGGGCCACGGCGGCTTGGGAAGACGAATTGCGGCCGCGGCGCCCGCTTCCTATGATGGCCAAAACAGGTCAGGACAGGGACGGACGATGCTTGGCTTGATGCAGGAATGGCCGCTGCTGGTCCACAAGATCATCGATCACGCGGCGCGCTATCATGGCGAGCGCGAGGTCGTGACCCGCAGCGTGGAAGGCCCGATCGTCCGCACGACATACGCCGAAATCGCGCGCCGCTCGCGCCGGATGGCGCACGCGCTGGATCGCGCCGGATTCAAGTTGGGCGATCGCATCGGGACCTTGGGCTGGAACACCGCCCGCCACATGGAGGCCTGGTACGGCATCGCAGGGATTGGCGGAATCTATCACACGCTGAACCCGCGGCTGTTTCCGGACCAGCTCGCCTACATCGTCAATCACGCCGAGGATTCGGCGCTTTTTTTCGACACCACCTTTGCGCCCCTTGTGGAGCAGATCGCGCCCAAAATTCCGTCGGTCCGGGTTTATGTGGCGCTCACCGACCGCGCACATCTACCGGACATCGATCTGCCCAGTCTGATCGCCTACGAAGACTTCATCGCCGACGCGGCCGACGATTTTGCCTGGAAGGAATTCGACGAGCACACAGCCTGCGGCCTCTGCTATACGTCCGGAACCACGGGCAACCCGAAGGGTGTGCTCTACAGCCACCGTTCGAATGTGCTGCACGCGCTGATCGCGGGACAAGCCGATGCACTCGGCGTGCGCAACGCCGACACGGTTCTTCCCGTGGTGCCGATGTTCCATGCCAATGCTTGGGCGATGGCCTTCATGGCGCCGTTTGCCGGCGCCAAGCTCGTGCTGCCGGGACCGAAGCTCGACGGCGACTCCATCTGTGAATTGCTGACCGACGAGCGCGTGACCATGGCCGCAGGCGTTCCGACCGTGTGGCTCGGACTGCTGCAGTATCTGGAGAGAACAGGCAAAACGCTGCCGCATCTGAAGCGCGTGCTGATCGGCGGCTCGGCGTGCCCGCGCGCCATCATCGAAACGTTCGAGAAGACCTACGATGTGCAGGTCACCCATGCCTGGGGCATGACGGAGATGAGCCCGCTCGGCACGCTCGGATCGTTGAAGGCAAAGTTCACCCAGCTGCCGTACGAGCAGCAGCTCGATTACAAATGCAAGCAGGGCCATCCGCCCTTCGGCGTCGAGATGAAGATCGTCGACGACGAAAATCGCGAGCTGCCGCGCAATGGTCACGTCTTCGGCCGCCTGAAAGTGCGCGGACCGTCGGTGGCCAAAGGCTACTTCCGCGGCGAAGGCCAGGATGCCTTCGACGACGAAGGCTGGTTCGATACCGGAGACGTCGCCACCATCGATGGCGATGGCTACATGACCATCACCGACCGCGCCAAGGATGTGATCAAGTCGGGCGGCGAATGGATTTCGTCGATCGAGATCGAGAATCTTGCCGTGGGTCATCCGGCGGTGGCGGAAGCGGCCGTCATCGGCGTGGCGCATCCGAAATGGGACGAGCGGCCGCTGCTGATCGTCGTCCGCAAGCCAGGCGCGCAAGTCGAGCGCGACGATATGCTGCAATTCCTCTCCGGCAAAATCGCCAAATGGTGGATGCCGGATGATGTGATGTTCGTCGATGAAATTCCGCACACCGGCACGGGCAAGATCCAGAAGACAGCCTTGCGCGAGCGCTTCGGAAAGCACAGGCTCCCCTCCGCTGCGGAATAAGGGGCTGGAATGCGGGTGCTGGCGATCATCGCGAAGCTCAGCTTTGCGGCGGTTCTGGTATCGGCGGTCATCGGAGCGATCGCGGCGTTCGGCACACGGTTCGGCATCTGGGATTACAATTTCGGGCTGCTGACGCTCTTTCCCTGGTGCCTCTATTTCGGAATCGCGGCATTCGCGCTGGGAGCAGCATGGGCGATCGGCGCCCTGATCGGCAATGTCGGCGTGGCCACGCGCTACGGTGCAATCGGGCTCGTCGGCTCGATCCTCATCGCCGGGCCGCCGCTCTACCGGCTGTATGTCGCGCGCCAGCTGCCGGCGATCCATGACATATCGACGGACACGGAAAATCCGCCGCAATTCGTGGCGCTGAAGAACGACAGACCAGGCGCCACCAATCCGTCGAGCTATGACGGGCCGCTGCTCGCCAAGGGGCCGGAGGGTGAAACGGAAGCCACCTGGAAGCTGCAGAAGAAATATTACAGCGACCTTCGCGCGACATCGGAGTTGATGCCGCCCGACAAGCTGTTCCGCCACGCGGTGAAAACGGCCTACGCGATGGGCTGGAACGTTGTGGCCGTCGATCCCAAGGACGGCCGCATCGAGGCGACGGATACGAGCTTCTGGTTCGGCCTGACCGACGACATTGTCATTCGCGTCAAGCCCGCCGGCCAGGGGGCCAGGCTGGATATCCGCTCGAAGAGCCGCGTCGGTGTCTCCGACTATGGCGAGAACGCCGACCGCATCAACGCTTACAGAAAAGCATTGTCCGCGAGCTATTAGAGCGGTGTTGTTTGAAAGGGAATCAAACTCTCCATCGTCATCGCCCGGTCGCGCCTTCTCGCGCGAGTCGGTCGGGTGACTGTATTGTTAGACAAGGCTGGTGGCAGGGTTCCATGGTTGCTGGCTTTTGACAATGGCATTGGCGAGGACGA
>DASYBT010000065.1:0-15926 GCA_036500585.1 Rhizomicrobium sp. | reverse complement strand
CCTCCCCTTGAGGGAGGGTCGAAATTGTGAGCGGCACGCGAGCAATTTCGGGGAGGGGTGTTGTTCGTCGCATCACCCCTCCCCGAACGACCTCGCTCCGCATCGTTCGTTCGACCCTCCCTCAAGGGGAAGGTGCGAGCGAAGAAACAGCCAGCGCGCCATCACTCCACGATCTGCACGATGCGACGGGTGTAGGGCTCGACGAACACGACCTTGCCGCCCGCGGTGAAGTACTCGTAGTTCCGCACCTCAGGCACTTTGGCGACCATGCCGAGCGGCACGGCTTGCGTCTTGATCTCTTCCGGGACCACGGTGCCGAGCGCGAGCGGGATCTTCACCACGACAGGCTGCACATGCTCAGTCGTCACGTATTCCCGGATCACGGTCGTATGGGCCGGCTCGATGGTGAGCTTGCTCTCCTGCGCGGCCGCTGGCGCAACGAGAAGGGCCGCGAGCGCGCTCGCCACAATCGCTTTCATGATATCCCTAGGGCGTGCTGGCTTCATCCGACAAAACGGCCCCGCCACCCCCTCCGTTCCCATCGCGCCCACCGCCTAGGTTTGAGGAAAGAGACGTGGAAACAGGGAATCGAGCGTATCGATGGGGAAGCGGAGAGACACTCGCCCCTTGGGCGTGTCAGAGGCCAGCAAGCCCTCCGCGACGACATCATTGAACACACGTCTTGCGGTTCGCTCGGGCATGCCCGTTACGCGGGGAACATCGCCTCGCTCAAATTCACCACGGACAAGTGCCTCATGAAGAAGTCTGACGGCTTCAGGCTTGAGTCTTTCGCTTCGCTCCACATATGTGCCCAGACGCTTCGCAAGCGTGTCGAGTTCGAAGAGGCTTTCCATAAAGGTGACCTGATCGAGGCACACACGCAGGAACCACGCTGTAAATTCTGTCAGTGCGCGCTCGGACAGGTTGCCTCTGCCGTCGCGTTCGCCCTGGCGCGGCATGTCCGCGTGATCCATCATGCGCTTGTAGTCGCCGCGGCTTTCCAGGCCGCGGGCAAGGCCGCGCGAGATCGACCAAAGTCCGTGCGCGCCAATTCCGGCCGCATGCGCCATCGCATGGCTCATCAATCGGCTGACACGCCCGTTCCCATCCGGGAACGGATGAATGTAGTTGAACCGGTGATGGGCTGCCGGAATCGCGACGATCCTGGCGCCTTTTCCCAGCCGGTCGAACCGGTAGCGCTCGGCGAAATATGTCATGAAGTTTACGACACGCGCGCTGGAGGGCGGCTGGTGCCGGCCAACCGCCACGTCGTGTTCCGGGCGCGAGCGCCAGGCGCCGGGCTGCATGATGAATTCACGACCCCCGCTGCGAATGCGCAGCATCTCTTCGGGCGCGCCCTTGTAGAATTCGCGATGCAGCCACAGAAGAAAATCGGGCGATGCCGGATCCGGCAATTTGCCTTCGGCGAACATGGCATCCAGTTCCGCTTGAACTCGCACATGCGCCGCGGCTTCCAGCTGGAGATTGCGGCGCTCCTTGTCGCGTTCGAGGTCGCCGGCGAGCGCCCGCTCAATATCCTTGGTACGGGTGTTATGGCCCTCGATGAGGTTGCTGTAATAGGTGTTCATGATCCGCACGAGGCCGGCGAGATTGGCTGCCGTGCGCGGATGAAGCCCCTTGCCCAGCTTGGCGCTTTCGGCGGAAAGCTCGGCGATCAGATCGGAGATTGCTTCCGGTATCTCTTCGAGGCGCGCAGGTTCGATGCGCGAAACGCTCTCAACCGCTTCAGTTTTGGCCGATTTCTTGCCCCGCATAACCGCCGGATTCTAAGACAAAAGTGCGGAAAACGCCACCCATTTGGCCGATCTTCTGGCCGATCTTTGGGCCGATCCGATGGTCTGCTCGCCGACGGCCGTGCAGATGGCGTCCTGCTCCGAAGGGCCGTGTCTGGAATTGTTCCCGCGCGGCCGCTGGCGCAATGAGAAGGGGCGCTCGCCACAGTCGCTTTTCCCCCGAGTGCTGGCCTCATCCGACAAACCGGCCCCACCACCCCCTCCGTTCCCGGTGGACCGACGCCGCTCGTTCTCAGAAGCTGCAGGCGTCCCACAACCGGTTAAATAGCTGAGCTGTCCCGCAAATTTGTCACCGCTCTGCTCGCGTGACTATTGCTCGAATATGTCGATGAGTTCAGATGCGAAGTAATACCGCGGGCGGCCGCCGCCAAATCCCTCTTTCAGGATTTTGTATTGCACCAACTTTTCGAGATTGTTTTTTGCGGCCCGATAGCTGGTCTTCGTTAAATCCCGAACAGCTGGAACTGAAGTGATTGGCCGAGCGAATAGAGCATCTACAATCTGGATAAGCAGCGCCGATGAACGGGCTTGCTGACAGCGCTCGGTATACAGGCGATGAAGGTTCTTGATCTTGTCAATCGTCTGAATAGTTTTCGTGCACGATTTCACGACGCCTGAAAGGAAAAACTTTACCCACGGCTCCCACGCACCCTTCTGAGACACGGCAAGCATCAGGTCGACATACTCCTCCTTATCATCTTCAAAGAACTGACTCATATAGAGCAGTGGTTGTGGCATTAAAGACCTCTGCTTCAATATAATAGGGATAAGGATGCGACCTACTCGACCATTACCATCCGGAAAAGGATGTATTGCCTCAAATTGATAGTGAATAAGGGCCAAAAACACTAAGGGCGGTAGACCGCCGTAGTCGTCGCGGTTTATAAATTTCTCTAATTCGTGCATGCAATCCATGTGGAGGGGCGGTGGCGGCGGAATAAAACGTGCTTTCGTTATATCGCGCTGCTTTCCAATGAAATTTTGGGCGGTCCGGAACTCGCCAGGAGCAAAATGGCCGCGTCGTGCGCGTGGAACACGCCGCAACAGCCTTTCGTGAAGTTCCAAGAACAGCCTGTTTGAAACAGGCAGCTCCTCCAGCCGCTGGACTCCGTATTGAAGTGCGCGCACATAATTGAACACTTCTATGGTATCCGATGTCCGGGTGTGATCCTCAGCTCCGGCTTCGAGCAGGAGCAGTTCGGGAAGCGATGTAAAAGTACCCTCGATGTTCGAAGAGGCGATAGCTTCGCTGCGTTGAAGCGGAGTAATGAGTAAATATGGATTTTGAAGATATGCGCCGATCCCTCGTAATTCGCCCAGCTTCTGGTCCGCCTCGGACAGCGCTGAATGACATAGCCTTGTGTCTAGCTTCGGTGGTAACGGCGCGGGCACGAATGCTTGCTGTCCGTTGATGGTTGGGACGAGGCGCCCAGCGGCCGAGGATACGAAGTTTTTGGAATCCATCTCGTCTTCCACGGTCAATTCGTCTTTTGCCGATGTACCTTTACCCACATAAAGTTCACTTTCAAGAGCCAAATTGTACCATGGATTGCCATAAATACTCCTTCTCAGCATATTGCCCGGCGTACCCCATCCGCACTCGACTTCCTTGACTCTGAGGCGGAGGTCACCGCGCTGCCTCCGAAGACATAGGAATGGCAAGGCGACAAGCTTAGCGGCTTCTGCTGCCAAAGGTTTTCGGGACATTCGGGCGGCCGGCTCGCTTCATCCTCCTACGCGGCTTCGCCGCTTCGGAGGACAAGTCCGCGTCCGATTTGGTGCCGTCGCGGACGGCCTTGAGGAAGGCGTCGTCGATGGAGTCGGCGGTGTATTGCCCCACATCCGATTGCCCCCCACCCGACGCGCTGCGCGCGTCGACCTCCCCACGAGGGGGAGGTGAAGTTTTGCTCTTGCGTCGTCCGCCGCGCACGGCGGCGTCGGAGGCCTGATCGACTTCGCTTTGCCGGGCGAAGGGATCGTCGGCGATGGTGAGCTCCACCGCGGTCAGCCGCTTGATCTCGTCGCGCAGGCGCGCCGCGGTTTCGAATTCGAGATCGCTCGCCGCCTCCTTCATCTGCTTCTCCAGCGCCGCGATATGCGCGCGGATGTTGTGGCCGATGAATTCCTGGCCGTCCTCCGCGAAGCCGTCGCCCACGCCCACCATCACATGGTCGCGCTCGTACATGCTGCCCATGATATCGGCGATGTTCTTCTTGATGCTTTGCGGCGTGATGCCGTGCGCCTCGTTGTAGGCGCGCTGCTTGTCGCGCCGGCGCGTGGTTTCCGCCATCGCCCGCTCCATCGAGCCGGTGATGTGATCCGCATACAGAATAACCTTGCCGTCCACATTGCGCGCGGCGCGGCCGATGGTTTGTATGAGAGAGGTTTCGCTGCGCAGGAAGCCTTCCTTGTCGGCATCCAGAATGGCGACCAGCGCGCATTCCGGAATGTCCAGCCCCTCGCGCAGCAGGTTGATGCCGACCAGCATGTCGAAGGCGCCCAGCCGCAGGTCGCGGATAATCTCGATGCGCTCCAGGGTCTCCACGTCGGAATGCATGTAGCGCACGCGGATACCCTGCTCGTGCATGTATTCGGTGAGGTCCTCCGCCATCTTCTTGGTGAGCGTGGTGACGAGCGCGCGGTAGCCCTTCTTGGCGATGGCGTGGCATTCGAAGATGAGGTCGTCCACCTGGGTGGCGACGTCGCGCACTTCCACCGGCGGATCGATGAGGCCGGTGGGGCGGATCACCTGCTCGGCGAACACGCCGCCGGTGCGCTCCAGCTCCCACGGGCCCGGCGTGGCGGAGACGTAGACGGTTTGCGGGCGCATCGCGTCCCACTCCTCGAATTTGAGCGGGCGGTTGTCGATGCAACTGGGCAGGCGGAAGCCGTATTCCGCAAGAGTGGATTTGCGCCGGTAGTCGCCGCGATACATGCCGCCGATCTGCGGCACGGTGACGTGGCTTTCGTCGCAGAACACCAGCGCTTCGTCCGGCAGGTATTCGAACAAAGTGGGCGGCGGCTCGCCGGGTTTGCGCCCCGTGAGCCAGCGCGAATAATTCTCGATGCCGGCGCAGGAGCCGGTGGCCTCGATCATCTCGAGATCGAATTGCGTGCGCTGCTCCAGGCGCTGCGCTTCCAGCAGCTTGCCATTGTCGCGCAGCCACTTCAGCCGCTCGATCAGCTCCTGCTTGATGCCCTTCATGGCCTGCTGGAGGGTCGGCCGCGGCGTGACGTAGTGCGAGTTCGCATAGACCTTGATGTTGTCCAGCTGGCCGGCCGATTTGCCGGTGAGCGGATCGAACTCGGAGATCGAGTCGACCTCGTCGCCGAACAATTCGATACGCCAGGCGCGGTCTTCGTAGTGCGCCGGGAACAGATCGATGGTGTCGCCGCGCACGCGAAAGGCCCCGCGCACGAAATTGTCGTCGTTGCGGCGGTACTGCAGCGCGCTGAGCTGGCGCATCAGATCCATACGGTCCCAGCGCTGCTTCTTCGCGATCGAGACCGCCATGCCGGAATAGGTTTCCACCGAGCCGATGCCGTAGATGCACGAGACGCTGGCCACGATGATGACGTCGTCGCGCTCGAGGATGGCGCGGGTGGCGGCGTGGCGCATGCGGTCGATCTCCTCGTTGATGGAGGAGTCTTTCTCGATATAGGTGTCGGTACGCGGGATGTAGGCTTCCGGCTGGTAGTAGTCGTAGTAGGAGACGAAATACTCCACCGCGTTCTCCGGGAAGAACTGCTTGAACTCGCTGTAGAGCTGCGCGGCGAGGGTTTTGTTGGGCGCCAGGATGAGCGCCGGCCGCTGCACCGCCTCGATCACCTTCGCCATGGTGAAGGTTTTGCCGGAGCCGGTGACCCCGAGCAGCACCTGATCGCGCTCATTGGCGCGGGCCTGCTCGACCAGCTCCTTGATGGCGGTGGGCTGATCGCCGGCCGGTTCGTATTCGCTGACCAGCACAAACCGCTTGCCGCCTTCCGATTTCTCAGGCCGCACCGGGCGATGCGGCACGAAGCCGGCGACCTCCGCGCCGGTGGCGCCGTGGATTGGCAGGTTGCCGATCCCGCTCTGCACGATGTTGGCGTTGATCTGGTCGAGGTTCGGCGGACCGGGATCGTAGGCCGTGCCCGCGGGCTCGATCGGCACCGCATCCGCCGCCGCGCGGAATTTCGCCGCGTTGTCGGACAGCCCGCGCGGACCCTTGCCGTTGCCCCGCGCGCCCTTCGCGCGAGGCATCATCCCGTTGTTATGCGCCATGGTCCAAATATAGGATATGCTGGCTGTTTGTGCAGCGCTTTTTGGCCAAAACCGCAAAGTGTTACACTTGTGCGTGGGAAATTGGGGAGAATACATGGCTGCCAACATCTTCACCGGTCCAAGAACGGGGCGTCGAGCCGATGTTATCGCTTCCGTTGCCGTGGCTTCCTGTCTTTCAGTAGCAGGTGTTGCGCAAGCGGCTTCGGTTCCCAGTTGTGAACCCCTCGATCGCATCACTGCCGCGGTAGCAGCGGGCGATGTGAATTCCTTGATGGATGCGGACGGACAGATGACCGTGCGGTTGCCAGGCGCTAGAAAGTGCACCGCGAGTACCAGATATCAAACTATAGACTGCGATTTCGACACGCAAGCGACTCCCGAAGGTGGCCATGAATGGGGCGACCACAACCTCCTCTATCTAGTCGATCAGTTTGAGAGATGGGCCGTGACCTGCGCCGGAAAAACCGTGCCCGCCACCGGCGCGTTCGGTGTACTGACGGAAGGTGTGGCGTACAAGAGCCGATACACGATCATCATCGACACTTCCACGTACGACACCAATAGTTTTGCCGTCACCGTCGAACGGCCTAGGGGGTAATCCTTGATGCTCAGAAAGGTCTTGATAGCGATTGGCGCTGCCGCGTTTTCTTTTGGCTTGACACCCTCGTACGCACAATCGGGCTCGGAAATCACGCCCTGGGGGACGCCAATGACGCACGAACAACCGTCGCCTCGCGCGTTAGGTGACAGGAGCGGTGAGAGGAGCGCAAGCGACGATGGTTATACCTACATGCACTGCACTGCGACGCACGGCGCGGACCTCGACCTGCGGCTGTCGGATGAGCCAAGGCAACTCGAGACGTTTAATGAGGACGCGGGCATTCGAGGAACGGTCGGTGACTACGACAACATCTGCCGCGAATGCGCCATTGCGAGGTGGGACGACACCGACATCGAGTTGCGTGGCCGCGTCGGCAACAGGACTTATCACGTCTCGCTCAACCGGGTGACGGGCGACTTCTACTACCAGCGCAACCAACTTGACCCTTACGGCAACCTCTTTGAGGTGGAGGCATTGGTGGACGCAACTTGCGACAAGGCCACACAGCGGCAGCGCGAACAACATAGGTTTTAGTTGTACCCCGTTTTTCCGTCTCCGTCTGGATCGGCAATGGCATCCACGGAACGGCTGATCGAACGCTCCTACTGCCGTTGCCCCGCGCGCCTTTCACGCGCGGTATCATTCCATTGTTATGCGCCATGGCGGGAATATAGGCTACGTTGGCTCGTTTTGCATCGGACGCGAGGACGAATGCTGACAAGTCGCGCGCGCCGGCGATGACCTTTCATCGGATGGCGTATCCCTTTGCGGATCACATCGGCGTCCGTTTGCAGGAGCCGCGGCACCGCGCCAGGAAGGCCGGCCTCGTCGCCGCCATGGAGCAAGCCGGCCTTCGCCTGGTCCATTCCCATGCGACGCCCGACGAGTGCGACTTGCTGTTCTTCGGGACGGCGCCGGAGCGGCATCTCAGTGCGGACCGCGCGCTCTATGCCGAGGGATACTTCTTCGCCGATCGCCCGCTGATGCCGGGCGATCAGGCTCTTGCGCAACTGGCCCTATCCGCACCGCACATCTGCGGCAACGGCACCATGGTGGCATGCGAAGAGAGCACATTCGCGTTCCTTGCCGACCGGCTTGGCCTCAGCCAACTGTATTGCCGGTCGCAAGCGCCCCAGATCGTCGCCAACAGGATCGAGCTCGCCATCCGGGCGCTGGAGAGCGTCGATTGCCCGCCGCGGCTCGATGCCTGCGGCGCGGGGCGAATTCTTCTGTATCAAACGCCGCTCGGCAGCCGGACGCCGGTTGCCGAACTGTCGCTGCTGCCGGCCGGCACCTCGGCCATGTTGGACTGTCACGGGCTGCGAACGAGCGCAGCGCCGCGCTTCGACGAAACGCGCGGCGATTATCGCACGCTGTTGTCGCGCGCCGCCGAAGAGATTGTTTCGCACGTGAGCGCCATCGCGACGCGCTACACCGGGGGCAATCTCGTGGTGAGCCTGTCGGGCGGCATCGACAGCCGCATTGTGCTCGCGGCGATCCTCGCGGCGCGGCTTGAGAACACCTTCAGCTTCTACACCTACGGCAAGCGCAATTCACCGGATCGCGCGATTGCCCGCGGCCTGCGTCGCCTCTTCGATCTGCGCGAAGCTGTGCGCGCGCCTGCGCATTACTATCCGGCCGATGTCGCGTTCGAGCGCGGATTTCAGCTGAACTGGGGCATGCGAAAGCTCGATGGCAATGAGGGCTTCATCGAGTCCGCGCCGCGAGATGAGCTGCTTGTCGACGGCGGCTGCGGCGAGACCATGCGCGGCTTCTTCACCATGCCGATCGGGAAGAAATATGGAGAGGACCGGCTGCTCAACATGGATGGCGGCGAACTCTTCAACCGGTTTCTCCACGACCGATTGTCGTCCGCCGATGTTTCTCCTCGCCTGCAGCAGGCAATCCGCGATGAGGTCCGGAAAGAGATTTGCGCGTTCGCCAGCGGAAACCCGCTGACCGATCTCGACATGCTCTATCCCGCTTATCGCAACCGGTTACATTTCGGCCTGGGAGCCCGCATCCGCACGACGAATGCCCTGACATTTTCGCCGCTGGCGACGCCGGCCGGAATTTCGGCCTCGCTCTCCATCGATCCGCCGGAGCGAGCGATGGGGCGCGTCGCGTACGATTTGATCTGCCTGCTTTGTCCACGGCTCGCGTCAATTCCCACCACCTCCGGCCGCTGGCCAGACCTTTATGCGAGCCGGCAGCAATACGTCGATCTGCCACCCGGAGAGGATGCGCCAAGAAAAGGCGTGGCCGCCAAGCCGAACATCACCGGCGCCGCGGCCGCCGCCGCGGCCGGCATTCTGGCTCGCCTGCCGCCGGACAAGAGGTCCGCGCTTGGACGTCTGGTTTCGCTGAAGAGCATGGCTGCCGCAGCGGAGGGTTCGACCGGAGACCTGCAGCCGCGCCTGATTGCCGCCGCGCAGTTTCTGAAAGCCGCCGAGCGGCTGGAGATGCCGGCGAAAACGGCGGGACTGGCCTACCCGCTCATCCCACCGGTTTCAGACATCAAACGGCAACTGCGCAATTGGGCGCGAGGGATACGTTGATGAACGCACGGCACATCGTGGTGAAGCATGTCGGACAAGCTCGGCGCCGAACCCTTGCCGCGCCCGCGTCAACGCGTGCGCTGAATCATGCCGTTTTCTGCGCCATGGGTGGAATATAGGGCGCGCGTTAGGTCTTGCATCCAGCACGAATCCTGCTGCTGGCAACGATGCAGGAAATTATCTATGAGACATTTCATCGTTGCCTGCCTTAACGATGGACCGGTCCCGAGCCTCGTCAAGCATTTCGGCCTCAATCTTATCCATTACACGCTTCAATTTTGAGCTTTGCCCTGAGGCTTCGTACGCCCGGTACACCACGGCGGAAATCCGCCTATCCAGCTCGCTAAATTTGGCGCGACGGACTTCTAAACTCTCGATCATCGAGTAACACCCGCCCACCGTAGCGAAATCGAGATCGTGATCACGGAAGAACCGGTGTGCTAGATGGTCGCGATCTGCTTTTAGAATCCTCGCTTCTTCCAGAAGTTTGAATGGAATGAGACCGTGTTTTGCTAGCGCACGCAATAAGTTTCCGAATGTAAGCGACTCATGCCTCGCATAAAGCGAATCAAAAATTGCCTCATGTTCGGTTTGAGAAGACGGCTTCGCTGCAGCGGTCTCAAGGAGTGTAAGAACATTGATCAATCCCGTCTCGAAAACCTGCGCGAAATACATGCAGAGGCCGAAGTAGGCGTAGACCTCTTTCACAAGATCACCATCGGGGGAAGCTGCTGCGTCCGGCAACTCCATGGCTATCACTCTGCCGCGTGGAGGGTCGGGATTTTGCGGATGTCGATGCGGCGCTCGGCGTGCCAGAGATCGTAAGCCGATTGCAGGTTGAGCCACAGCCGCGGACCATTGCCACACAGCTTGCCGAGCCGCACGGCCATCTCCGGCGTCACCGCCCGTGGATTGTGCCGCGCGAGGATGCGGTGAAGCGTCTGACGCGTGATGCCAAGCTTGTCAGCCGCTTCCATCACCGAAAGGTCGAGGGCGGGAAGCACATCTTCGCGTAAAATCTCCCCGGGATGGGTGGGCGGCAATGCGCGCTTAGGCGCCATGATAGTCCTCCAGGTCGACGGCGCTGGCGACGCCGTCTTGCCAAGCAAACGTGATCCGCCAGTTTCCGGTCACACGCATCGAATAGCGCCTTGGCGTGAAGCCGGTCAGGGCGTGAAAGCGGAAGCCCGGCACATCCAGATCGCGCAAAGTTTCCGCGCTCTCCAGGATCGACAGGATGCGCGCGATCCGCGGCCGTGCGTTCGGGCTGACGCCTCTTGGATCGTTCTTCTCCCACAGATTGCGAAGCGGCTTGCTGCGGAACGATTCGATCACGTGTAAACTATCGCGTTACAACGGAGAAATGTCAATCAGGAGATTCGGACGTGGCGCATGAGGGCGGGGTGCGTGGGCGGCACGGTGCGGTATGGTCCGGAGCCCGGGCCATTCGATTTCCGGCCTGGCGCGTCGAGATGGTCGGCTATGCGGAAAATGCCTGTCAACGGAGGCGGCGGGTTGGCATGATCCATCCGGAACCGGCGATAGAGATTTCGATGGTTGAAGGCTCATGCCACTGCGGCGCGGTGAAGGTGCAAGTTCCTAAGCCTCCGCATGAGGTGGAGGTGAAGGAGTGCAACTGCTCCATCTGCCGGCGGACCGGAGCGGTGCTGGCGTACTACTCGCCGAAGGATGTGCGGGTGAGCGGCGCCACCGACATCTACATGTGGGACGACCGCGACATCGAATTCCATCGCTGCAAGGTGTGCGGAGTTTTCACGCACTGGTCGCCGGCGGACAAATCGTACGACCGCATGGGCGTGAACGTTCGCCTCATGCCACCGGAACTGCTCACCGACCTGCGCATCCTGAAATTCGACGGCGCCGATACCTGGACGGTGACGGGCGAGCGCCGCGGGCTATGATTGCCGCAATCGGGCGCGCCGCGCGCACCTTCGCGCCACGCTGGTCTAGTCGTCAGCTTCGCAAACGCCGCGGTCATCCCGAGCTGCCGGGTTGGTCGCTGCGCTGGCGCTCGGAATGACGGTCGCCACCACGGAGCCGAGCCGGTAAACGAACGACACCATCGCATAGCCGACATCGCGCGAGCTTTGGCCGTCGAACAGGGTGCCCTCATACGCCTCGGCGATGATCGAGCGGAGCGCGATGCCTTCGTACGGATGCGTTCGGTCGACATAGACGGCGCGGTAGTCGGCATTGGCCGCGACTGCCGCCCCTTTCGGGAATTTGCGGATCGGCCGCCGCGAGGCCAGCAGGTAAACGTTGCCGGGAGACAGGCCCATGCGGCCGATGATGTTCTGGGCGCGGCCGCCGTCATAACTCTCATTCCGGAACCGCACGAGCTGCGCTTCCGTCGGCTGAACGCCGATCCTCGCATTGAAGCCGTTCACCACCGGCAGGAGCAGCGGTGCCTCGTGCCGCGGCAGCGTCGTCGGCAGATCGGTGGGCGAACGATGCAAATCGCAGATCACGGCGCGCAATGCCGCCAGCTGCACGGACGGCGGGCTTGCCTGTCCGAATAGCAGGTAAAAGTAGAACGGGGCCGGCGGCTCCGGCTGGTGCCGTTTCCAGTAATAGGGCGTGATCTGCGAAACGCGCGTGCTCACGGCCCGTGGCGGGCCGGCAGGAACCGGCGGTGGGGCGGCAGAAACTGGCGGCGGTGGTGGTGGGGGCGGCGGCGCAGGTGCCTCAGCCGCCGGCGCGCTTGTCGCCCCGCCCTCAAAGGCTTCCCGTGCAGTTTGGTCCTGGGCGCTGATGGTGACGCCCCGCGCGCTGGGCGCGGGGCCCACGCCGTAAGCCATCGCATGATGATGCATCGCATGGTGCGCGATGTACGGCGTCTGTGGCGAGACGATGATGCCCATGCTGCCGCGGCCGTCGCCGCAGGCTTGGCCAAGAGGAAGAGGCGAAACGTCGATCACCTGACCGGCGCGCGGTCCGCGATCGAGCCGGCAGCGTATCCCTTGCCCATGCTGAGGGGGCATGGCGTGCGCGGAGTCCGCCGCGGCGAGCGCCGCGAACAGCAGCAGCGCGGCGATCCGGGATCTAGCCATCGTCCGCATTCGCCCCCGGCGCTTTTTTGGGCGGCTTGTGCGCGAACATAGAAATGACGCCGGTGATCGTCAGCGCAAGTAAAACGAATAGGATTCCGGCGCCGAAGAACAAGGTGGGCGTCGGCGGCACATCCAGCCAGACGGTGATCACGAACAGCAAAGCCACCGTGAGCAACAACAGCGCGGTGTTGAGCTTGGCCGGCAATCCGAATTTGCTGAAGAAGTCCATGCTTCCCCCAGCCCGTGCAAGATCATACGCGCGGAACCGGAAGGATACAACCGGAGAGACCCAGCGTTTCGTCCGGCAAAGGAGATGCGATGTCCCTCGAAGGCGGATGTGCGTGCGGCGCGGTGCGGTATCGGGTGGAGGCCGAGCCGTTCGATGCCGGCTATTGCCACTGCAGCATTTGCCGGCGCTCGTCCGACGCGCCGGTGCTGGCGTTCGCCACCGTGCCGCTGGACAAGTTCCTGATCGCGAACGGCGCGCCCGCAAAGCGCCGCTCGACAGCTTTGGGCGAACGCGGGTTCTGCCGCGATTGCGGCACGCAACTGGCCATCCATGCCGATTGCCAGCCGGACACCATCGATTTCACCATCGCCTCGCTCGACGATCCGAACGCGATCGCGCCGGAATTTCACATCTTCACCGAGGACCGGATCGGCCGGTTCGACACCGCCGATGATCACCCGCGCCCGCCGGCTTCCGGCCGAACACGCGCGGGCTCAAGGCCGAGTAACCCGCGTTGACGGACACGCCACGGCGCTTCCGTAAAACGAAAGCCCCGGCGTCAGCCGGGGCTTCCACATAAAAGGAACGGGCCGCTCAACCCTTCCAGCCGGCCTTCTGGCTGCACATGTCGGCTTCTTTCTTGTGGCTCTTTTCCCACTGCGTGATGGACTGGGTCTCGCTGTCCGACATTTGGTCGTTCATGCAGGCGCAGTACGCGGCGGTAACCTGCTGCGTCTGATGCTGATCCTGATTGTCGGAAATGCACTGGCCGATCCATTTGACGTCGTCGGAATTCGCCATGGCCGGCGAGGCGCCGACGGCCATCAACATTGAAAATGTAACCAACGATGCTGTGACGAGTATTTTCATTGTTTCCCCCTGGGCGCATGTTTTTTGCGAATCGTGAAGAGTCGATGCGCCGGCCGCGAATGGTGGCGTTGCGAAAAATGCCTGTCGAGGAATGCGCCCGGTCGGCATGGGCACACGGAACCGGCGATAGAGAATCCGATGATCGAAGGCTAATGCAGCTGCTCACACACCTGCGCATCCTGAAATTCGATGGCGCCGACACCTGGACAGTGACCGGCGAGCGCCCGGGGCTGTAGGCGCCGAACCGGCTAGGGGCTCGTATAGGTGGCGGTCGTGCTGCAGCCGTGCAGGCTGTTGAGGTAGACCTGGGTCACCTGCCAGCTTCCCGCCAGTGACGCGAGCGTGCCGCTCGTCGAGCATTTATCGCCGATCTCCGAGCCGGTGTCGTCGTTCCACGCCTGCGGATAGTCCGGGTTCACCAGCGGCGTCGGCACGTTGTCGGTCGCTGCCTCGGCGAATTCGTGCGAAGCGGCGAAGGTCAGGTAATCGAAACCAGAATTGCACTCGGGCTCCACGCTGTAGAAGATGTTGCGCTTCCTGGAGCGTTTCGTGTCGATCGTCGCGAAATGATAGGCACCGAACACGGCGCAGGACGCCTGACCGTCGATAATGATGGTGATGTTGGACGGGAAGTAGATCATGTAGAGCGTATTGTCGTCGCTCGGCGGCAACACGCCCTCGCGGATCTGCCGCTTCAACTCCTTCTGGACATCGGAGTCCATCAGCACGGTCGACGTGTTGTGCGGCGTAAGCACCGCCTGTCCCAGATAGGTTCCGCGAGAGATGGTCTGGTGCGTGCCCTTGTGGCCGTTGATCGCCGTCACATGCGTTGTGTGATATTCGCCGAGCTGATCGACAAAGGTGCTGTCCACCAGTGCCGCAGTGAACAGCGGGATGTTGTCCTGCGTGTTCTGCAGCACGTCCTTGTTCCACATTACCGTCTCGACCTTGACGTCGGAGAAGACCGGTCCGCCGTAGTAGTTCATATCGCTCGGCGGCGGCGCCGGCAGCTTGGCCAGCGACTCGAACGAAGTGGCGCGGAAAATGTGGTAATGACCCGATGCGGCCTGCGCTGAGGCCTCTAGAGCAAGCAGTGCGGCAGCGGCCGCGCCGGCGGCCAAAAGGCCCTTCCAATTCCGCATGATTTCCCCCGTTTAGGCGCACCGAAGCGACCGAAAGCAGCCGCCGGTCTCGATTCAAGAGAAACGCGAGCATGGCGGAATGGTTCCGGCAGTTGACAAGGGTAGCCCGGCGTGCCAATTTTTTGGCATGGCTAGAGACGATCGGACTGCACGCGGGCGCAGGGGCAAACCCAAAGCCCCGTTTTCCCGCCGCGAGCGCGAGATCATGGATGCGCTGTACAAGCTGGGCAAGGCCTCGGCGGCGCAGATCCTTGAAGAAATCCCCAATCCGCCTACCTACACCGCCATACGCACCCTGCTCACCATCCTCGAGAACAAGGGCCATGTGCGGCACAAGACCGACGGCACCCGCTATATTTATGAACCCGCAGTGGCGCGCGAGCAGATGGGACGCCGCGCCATCGATTCCGTGCTGCAGACCTTCTTCGACAATTCCGTCGAGCGCGCGGTGACGGCGCTGCTGACGCGCAAGGATGCCGACCTCAGCCGTGAGGATCTCGACCGACTCGCCAAACTGATCGAACAAGCCAGGAAGGAAGGACGATGACCTCTTTCTTCGCCATGCGCACGCTTCTGTTCGCTGCCGAATGTCTCGGCGGCTCCCTGCTCTTGCTGGGCGGCGCCGCCATTGCCGCGCGATTTGCGCGCAGTGCCGCGCTGCGCCATTTCGTGTGGCTGACGGCGTTCGGCGCCATGCTGATGCTGCCGGTTGCCGCGGTGGTCGTTCCGCCGCAGATCGTGATGCATCGCGCGGCGGACGTCACGACGACGCGCGTGGCAGTCGCTGCAATTGGCACGACATCGGCACCGCTGGCGACAGAGCCGTTTGTGCGTGTGGCCGCGAAGCGGACCCGGAACATCACCACGCGGGATGCGGCGCTGGCGCTGTTTGCCTTGTGGGCAATCGGATTCCTGTGGGCGGCGATGCGGCTCTTCTTCGGTGCCATCGGCGTCAACGCGCTGCACATGAGCAGCAGCCGTATCGCAAGCGATGACATCGATCCCGATTGCGCCGGTTGCGAGCTGAGGCTCGCCAGCGAGAACAGCGGCCCGATGACGTGGGGCTTCGTCCGCCCGGTGATCCTGCTGCCGGCGGAAGCCGTGCATTGGTCCAGCGAACGCCGGCGCGCCGTGCTGCTGCACGAGCTGGCCCATGTGCGCCGCCGCGATAGCCTGGCGCAGATTCTGTCGCTGATGGCGTGCGCGCTGTACTGGCCCAATCCGCTCGCGTGGATCGGCGCGCGCGCCATGCGCCGCGATGCGGAGATCGCGGCCGACGACCGGGTGATAGACGCCGGCGTGAAGCCATCGGCTTACGCGCGCGAACTGCTGCAGCTGGCGGAAGAATATCGCGGGCTTCGGCGCGCGGCGGTCGCG
>DASYBT010000064.1:0-1543 GCA_036500585.1 Rhizomicrobium sp. | reverse complement strand
GATACGCATTTCCTGATTGCCCATGCCGCGGGTGGTGAGTGCGGGGGTGCCGATGCGGATGCCGCTTGGCTTCATCGGCGGATTGGTGTCGAAGGGGATGGCGTTCTTGTTCACCGTGATGCCGGCGGCGTGGAGCGCGGTTTCGGCTTCGCTGCCGAGCATGCCTTTGTCAAAGACATCGATGAGCATCAGGTGGGTGTCGGTGCCCCCGGAGATGACGCGGAAACCGTGGCCGGCAAGCTCTTCTGCGAGCACCTTTGCATTGCTGACGATCCGCGCGGCGTAGTCGCGGAAGCCGGGCTCCAGCGCTTCGCCGAAGGCGACCGCCTTCGCGGCGATGATGTGGACCAACGGGCCGCCTTGCTGGCCGGGGAAAACCGATCTGTCAACCCCCGCAGCGTACTGCTGTTGGCAGAGAATCATGCCGGCGCGGGGGCCGCGCAGCGTTTTGTGCGTTGTGGTGGTGACGAATTGGGCGTGGGGCACAGGCGAGGGATGCACGCCGCCCGCGACCAGGCCGGCGAAGTGCGCCATGTCAATCAGCAGGAGGGCGCCGACTTCATCGGCAATGGCGCGCATGCGCGGGAAGTCGAAGGTGCGTGGATAGGCGCTGCCGCCGCCGATGATGAGCTTGGGCTTCTCGCGGCGCGCGATCTCGGCCAGCTCGTCGTAGTCGATGACCTCGGTATCCTTGCGAACGCCGTAGGAGGCAACACGATAAAGCTTGCCGGAGAAGTTGAGCTTGTGGCCATGCGTAAGATGGCCGCCGTGGGCAAGATCGAGGCCAAGGATGGTGTCGCTGGGCTGCAGGACGGACATGTAGGCCGCAGCGTTTGCCTGCGAGCCGGAGTGGGGCTGCACGTTGGCGTGCTCGGCCCCGAAAATCTGTTTGGCGCGTTCGCGGGCGAGGTTTTCGATGACGTCGGCGAATTCGCAACCACCGTAGTAGCGTTTGCCTGGATAGCCCTCCGCGTACTTGTTGGTGAAGACCGATCCCGCGGCCTCGAGCACGGCGCGGCTGACGAAATTTTCGGACGCAATCATCTCGAGGCCCTCGTGCTGACGGGCGACTTCGTTAGCGATCGCCTGGGCGACGGCGGGGTCGGCCTGGGCAAGCGTGCGGGACTGGATGCCGGATGGGACGGACGTGGTCTGGCTGGGCATGGAGTAATTCTAGAGCTTCCAGCCGCAAGCTCCTAGCCTCCAACGTTTGGCTACGCTGCGATTTCCTGCGCTCCTGTTCTAGCGAGCGATGAGGTCCCGTTCCGGTGGCGTGGAAGAAGCATGTTCTCCCGAGGAAGCTCGATTGACGGAGGCGCTCCGTGCCTTGAAGTCCTTGAAGGCGCGATGGACAAAGGATCCGAGGAACCAGCCGTCCATGTATTTGTAGGGAGTTTCCCCAGTGGTGTAGTGGCCGCAGGGCAGCACGCGCGAGTCGAAGTCGACGCCGTAGCGACGGAAGTTCTCCAGCACTTCGAGCGAATAGCGCTTGAGAAACGTCAGGTCGTAAGTTGCGTGCACGACCAGCGCCTTGCGCGGCGGG
>DASYBT010000063.1:0-11290 GCA_036500585.1 Rhizomicrobium sp. | reverse complement strand
TACCCCTCCCCGAAAATTCTCCGCTTGCAGCGTCGAATTTTCGACCCTCCCTCAAGGGGAGGGTCGTTTCTTTGCAAACCCGTCATGGAGCCGATGGGCGACGGAAAGAGCGCCTCGCCTCAACCGTCGACAGGGCCGAAGTCGTAGTTGCTGATGAACGCGCGCTGGCCTTTCCGTTCGTATAGCGAAACCATCGCCCAATATTCGGTTCGCATGCTTCGGCAATGGCGGTGGGCGACTGCGGTCGCGTCCGCCTTGAGGTCGTCAAACTTGTCTTCGGCGGCAATTTGACAGTCAAAATAGTTCAAAACCGACTGTGTGTCGGGAGGCATCCGTAGCTGCGCGTTTCCGGTTATGACGGAGCTAGCAGCCGCGAACAGTAACGACTTCATTCCTTCGCTTGCCGGACTAAAGTTCACCGCTCCCCAAACGCGCCGGTGCCGACCTGCTTGCCCGCGCCTTCCGCATGCTGATCGGTCCACGCCTGGATCGCAGCACCGTTCGCCGCATCGAGTTCGGCGTGCCGGCTGACGGCGTAGCGCTCGGACGCTAATAGCCGCGCCTGTGACGGCTGGAAACACGGCGCCACATAGCGCGCGAACAATTCGTAGTGCTTGCGGGTGGCTTCCCAGCTGGCGAAATCGTTCGCGACCATCAGATAGCAGCCGAAGCCGCCGGATTGCTCCTCCAGCTTCCTGATGTGCGCGACCGCGTCGTCCGGCGTGCCGATGATGGCGGCGCCGCCTTCGGTGAACCACGCCAGGTGCTCCTCGAACGACTTGCCGCTGACGCGCAAGGTGGGCAGCGCCAGCACATCCTGCGTGTAGCGCACGAAATGTTCGAGGCCGTAGCGCACATCCTCGATCGCCTGTTTTCTCGTTTCGGCGAGATGCATGAACCCGACCAGCCGCCATTTCTCGCGGCTCACTTTCTGCTTCGCCTTTTCGGCTTCCGCTTCGGCGCGGTGCCAATGCAGATGCATGAGGTTCATGTCCTCGCGCATCAGCGCGCCAAGCGACAGCAGGCCGAGGCCGTGGCGACCGGCCAGCATCGAACCTGCCGGCGAGGTGGACGCGGCAACGCAGACGTCGAAATCCGAATAGGGCGCGAGCTGGCACTGCGCATCTTGGAGCGTGTAACGGTCAGTCTTCACCGACACCGTCTTGCCCTTGATGAGATCGAGGATGACACCCGCATCGTGATCGAGCGACGGCCGCAACTGCTTCGGCTCGAGCCCGATCATGGTGGCATCGGTCGGCAGCGAACCCGGCCCCATGCCGAACATCACGCGGCCGCGCAGCAGATGATCGGCGAGGATGATGCGGTCGGCCACCCACAGCGGATTGTGATACGGCACCGACACCACGCCCGGCCCAAGCTTGATGTGCTTCGTCAGCGCGCCGACGTAGCACAGGAACTGGATCGGCTCGGCGATGATCTCCGTGCCGCCGGAATGGTGCTCGCCGACCCAAGCCTCGTCGTAGCCGAGATCGTCGAGCAGCCGGATGGTGTCGACGTTGCGCTGGAGCGACGAGGTCGCGTTCTGCGTCGCCGGCGCGTTGAACGGCGGCATGAAAATCCCGAACCGCATCCGCTGCATCGCCCGTCTCCTGCATTAGCTTTGGCGAATGTTAGGAGGCGAGCGCGCGCGCTGGCAAGGCGTGGCCGAATGGTTCGCGAATGGGCTTGTTTCTGTGCACTGGCAATCGCGTTCGATTGCCGTGGCTGAGTCAGTGTTTCACCGGCAAGCAGGGACGCTTCAGCGGTGAAGATCGCCGACCTGTTCAACGTGGAAGGCTATGGCGTTGTCATCACCGGCGGCGCCAGCGGCCTGGGCCTCGGTTACGCGGAAGCGCTGGCGGAGAACGGCGCGCGCGTGACCTTGCTCGACATCGACGCGCAGCGCATTGCCACGGAAACGCGGCGGCTGAAGGAGCTGGGCTACGATGTGCGCGGCGAAGTGGTGGATGTCACCGATCATCCGGCGCTCGATCGTGCCTTCGACAACGCTGCGAAGGAATACGGCAAGATCGACGTGTGCTTCGCCAATGCCGGCATCGATTCCGGCATCGGTTATCTGGATGCCTGGGTCGGCGACAAGCGCAACCGCGTGGAAGCGGGCGCCATCGAAAACTACACCGACGAGCGCTGGGAGCGCACGATCAACATCAATCTCAACGGCGTGTTCGCCACCTGCCGTGCCGCCGCGCGCCACATGCGTCCACGAAAGCAGGGACGCATCATTATCACCACGTCACTCGCGGGGCTCACACAGGAAGCGGTGATCGGCAGCGCCTACATGGCGGCGAAAGCGGGCGCGGCGCACTTCATGCGCAACTTGGCGCTGGAGCTGGCGGCGTACAACATCTGCGTCAACGCCATCGCGCCGGGATTTTTCGTCACCAACATCGGCGGCGGCCACGCGCACAATCCGGAGACGCAAGCGAAGGTCGCCGCGCGTGTGCCGATGCATCGCGTCGGCTGGCCGAAGGACATGGCGGGGCTGGCGCTGTTCCTGTCGTCGCCGGCCAGCGACTATATCACCGGCCAGCAGATTGTCATCGACGGCGGCTGGGGCCTTGGCGTCGCCGATTAAGGGAGAGAGCAATGCACGTGGGTCTTTGCACCGGCTGGTCGAACTACATGAAGCTCCCCGATGCGCAGTTCGTGCAGGAGGAGCTGAAGCAGATCCTGCTCGGCGAAGCGCTCGGTTACGATTCCATCTGGATGACCGAGCACCATTTCGACGATTACTCGATCAGCCCGGCGCCGCTGATGACGCATGCGTGGCTCGCGGCCAACACCAAGCACATGCGGCTCGGTACGGCGGTGATCGTGGCGCCGTGGCACGATCCGGTGCGGCTGGCGGAGCAATTCGCGTGGCTCGATCATCTGTCGGGCGGCCGCCTGGTGGTGGGTTTCGGCCGTGGGCTGGCGCGGCTGGAATACGAGGGCCTGCGCATCGATCAGTCGAAGGCGCGCGAGCTGTTCGACGAAATTGTGGCGCTGGTGATGAATGCGATGGAGACGGGCTTCATCGAAGGCGGCGAGATCTTCCAGCAACCGCGCCGCGAGATTCGTCCGCGTCCCTTGCGCTCACTGAAAGGCCGCGCCTTCGTCGCCGGCGGCACACCGGATTCGCTGCGCGTCACCGCCAAGCTTGGCCTGCCGCGGCTGTTCCTCAACCAGCCGATGACGACTTCGACAAATCGTCCGCCGTTCGGCGGTGGCAAGGTCGAGCTTGCCGCCGGCCACATTCCGACCACTGCCGATACGCCGGACGATCCGTGGCTCACCGCGTGGAAAGAATATCACCCGAATGTGCCGCCGCCGGGGCCGTTCGTCTCCAATCTCGTGTTCATCGACGAGAGCCGCGACCGCGCCGAGCAGCTCGCGCGCACTTACGCCGCCAACACCTTCCGCTCCGCCATCGCGCATTATGAGCTGACGTCGGAAGAGCTTGGAACGCGCAAAGGCTACGAAGCCTACAAGGCGATGCGGATAAAGCCGGAGGACGTCGAAGGCGCCGTCGAAGGGGTGGTGCAGCAGTCGTTCTTCGGGCGGCCGGCGGATGTGCTCAAGCGCTTCGAGGAAATTATCGAAGCGCGCAAGCCGCAAGGGCTGTTCCCGCATCTGTGGACCGGCGGCATGCCTCATGAGGAGGTGAAGCGCAACCTCACCTATTTTGCCAGGACCTGCCTACCGGAGCTGAAGAGCTGGACCTGTCAGCCGCTCACCATCGGCGAGCCGCTGGCGATGGCCGCCTGAACCTTGCGGCGGGAGCGCGGTCGAATCGGTTACCCAATATCAGCTAGAGCCCGCGCCATTGCTTACTGCGATTAGCGTTACTTTCCACACCAACAAGTCGTCATCACCCGGTCGCTCGCCTTTTCTCGCGAGCGATCCGGGTGATCCATCTCTGATGCGCTAAAATGGCTCGCCAGGATCGCGCAAGAACGCGCGACCGGGCGATGACGAATTTTTTGGTTGGTGAGAAGTCAGGTCTGAGCGGACCGCTCAGCCTTCCTTCAGCAGATTATCCGCCAGCGAGTTGATCTTGGCGACGAGAGCCGAGGCGCCGCCGCTCGCCACTGTTGAGGCGAAATCGGAGCGCTTGGTCGCCAGCTCGCTCACGAATCCGTTCAGGAACACGTCCACCACCTTCCACGTCCCGCCCGCCTCGCGCATGCGATAGATGAACGGCGTGACCGACTTGCTGGCGGTGATCAGCTTGGTGCTGACGAGCTTGTCCTGCCCGCGCGTCTGCACGTTGGGATCGACGGTGAACTGCTCGCCATCGTAGCTGTCGAAATTCTTGGCGTAGTCGGCAACCGTCATGCGGGTGAAGGCGCGAATGAGCGCCTGCTGGTCCGCGGCAGACATCTTGTCCCACGCCGGACCCACGGCGTATTTCGTCATGTCCGGCAGATCGAACACCTGCGTGATGACCGGCTCGAGTTTCCTGTAGCGGCCCTGTACGCCGAGCGACTTGCCGCCCTTCATGCTGGCGAGCAGCGCATCGTAGAAGCGGGAAATCTGCTGCGCGGCAGGATCGGAGCTCTGCGACAGAGCGGGGCCAAGGCCCACGAACAGAACGATGAGGGCAAGCGCGATTCGTCTCATGTCATCATCCTAAGGTCACGATCATGTCCGCAATGTGAGGGTACTGTGGCACGGACCGGCGCCGTTTGCCCGTGCGAAGGGAACCGGATAGAAACCCACGTGCCGAAAGCGGTTCGAGGCCTGTTTCATGTCCCCAGTTTCGTCCTTTGTTCCCCACGACGGCCTGCGGCAGCCGATGTTGGAACGCGACTGCGGCGAACTCGTTGCCGAATTGGACCGGGCCGGAACGGCGGGAGGCAAGTGATGCGGGTGATCCTTGCCCAACCGAGAGGATTTTGCGCCGGCGTCGTGCGGGCGATCGAGATCGTCGAGCGTGCGCTCGAGAAATACGGCGAGCCGGTCTATGTGCGGCACGAGATCGTCCACAACCGGCACGTGGTGGATGGCCTCAAGGCGAAAGGCGCGCGTTTCGTGGAAGAATTGTCGGAAGTGCCCGACGGTGCCGTGACGGTGTTCAGTGCACATGGCGTGCCGCAGGCGGTCGTCAACGACGCGCAAGTCCGTCACCTTCCCGTCCTCGATGCCACGTGTCCGCTGGTGACCAAGGTGCATTTGCAAGCGAAGCGATATGTGAGGCGCGGCCGCACGATCATCCTGATCGGCCATGCCGGGCATCCGGAAGTGGAAGGTACCATGGGGCAGGTGGGCGCTCCGGTTCATCTGGTGTCGTCGGAAGCGGAGGTCGAGGCGCTCGATGTGCCGTCGGACGCACCCGTCGCTTATGTGACGCAGACGACCTTGAGCACCGATGATACGCGCAACATCATCGCGGCGCTCAGGCAGCGGTTCACCGACATTGTGGGGCCGGACACGTCGGACATCTGCTACGCCACGCAAAATCGCCAGACCGCGATCCGCGAGCTTTGCCAACTGGGTGTGGATGTGATTCTGGTGGTCGGCGCCAAGAACAGCTCGAATTCGAACCGGCTTCGTGAGATCGGCGAGGAGGAGGGTGTGCCGAGCTACCTGATCGCCGATGCAACCGAGCTCGATCCCACGTGGCTCGAAGGCAAGCATGCGGTCGGTTTGACGGCCGGAGCATCGGCGCCGGAGAAACTTGTCGTCGACGTCATCGAAGCGCTGCGCAAAATCAGGCCGGTTGAAGTTTCGGAATTGCCCGGCAAGGCCGAGCACATTGCCTTCCGGCTTCCGGCGGAATTGAGGAACTGATGGGTATTCCAGTTGGCCAGATGGCCCGCGTCGGCGCCTATGTCGTGAAGCAGCATGTGCTTGGCCGGAAGCGCTATCCGCTGGTGCTGATGCTGGAGCCGCTGTTCCGCTGCAATCTCGCCTGCGCCGGTTGCGGCAAGATCGATTACCCGGACGAGATCCTGAACCAGCGCCTGTCGTACGACGAATGCATGGAAGCGATCGACGAGTGCGGCGCGCCGGTTGTTTCGATCGCCGGCGGCGAGCCGCTGCTGCATCGCGAGATGCCGCAGATCGTGCGCGGATTCCTGGCGCGCGGGAAGTACGTCATCCTCTGCACCAACGCGCTGCTGCTGGCCAAAAAGATCGACGATTACGCGCCCGATCCGCATTTCAACTGGTCGATCCATCTGGATGGCGACAAGCAGATGCACGACAAGTCCGTGTGTCTGGAAGGCACTTACGAGAAAGCGGTGGACGCGATCCGGCTGGCCAAATCGAAAGGCTTCCGCACCACCATCAACTGCACCCTGTTCAACGATGCCGAGCCGGAGCGCGTCGCCGATTTCTTCGACGAGGTGAAGCGGCTGGGCGTCGACGGCATGACGGTTTCGCCCGGGTATGCCTACGAGCGCGCGCCGGATCAGGAGCACTTCCTCAATCGGGAAAAGACGCGGCAGCTGTTCCGCGGCATCTTCGCCCGCGGCGAGGGCGGCAAGGCATGGCCGTTCACGCAGTCCGCCATGTTCCTCGATTTCCTGGCCGGCAATCAGACCTACCACTGCACGCCGTGGGGCAATCCCACGCGCACCGTGTTCGGCTGGCAGCGGCCCTGCTATCTGCTCGGCGAGGGCTACGCAAAGACGTTCCGCGAGCTGATGGAAGAAACCGACTGGGATGCTTACGGCGTCGGCAATTACGAGAAGTGCTCGAACTGCATGGTGCACAGCGGCTTCGAAGCCACGGCCGTGAACGACAGCGTCAAGCACCCGCTGAAGGCGCTGAAGGTCATGCGCAAAGGCGTGCGCACCGAAGGCCCAACCGCACCCGACATCCGGCTCGATCAGGCGCGGCCGGCGCAGTTCGTGTTCTCGCGCCACGTCGAGCACAAGCTCACCGAAATCCGCGACCGCTTGAACGGCACCACGCATCTCGAAGCGGCGGAATAGTCGTCTCCGATGTCCATTCCACTTCATGGGCGCCATCGGTAGGTGCCGCCAATGGTCCTGAATTCGAATGCCTTTTCGATCTGTGAAGGGGGAGTGAACGGTATTTGTCCAAGGCTGTAGTCACAACTGCAATGGCGTTGGTGAGCGCAGCCTTTGGCTCTACATTGATCTCCTGCACCATAAAGCGAACGCTTGGGCCTGGATTGGCGAAAAACAACGTTTGTTCGATATCCGCGCTATACCACCGGAACGCGCCTTTACCGAAGCCAGACACATCCGCGATGCTGACATGACGCATTTCGCGCGCGTTATTGTCAGAGATATTTCGCTCTGACTGCATTGAGAACTCGTAAGGCGGTAGCTCTACCGAGAGATAGAGTTGCTTCGCGTGCGATGTCGCCAAAGTCTTGAAGTCGCACCGCGATGCATTGATGGTTGGGCACAGACCGGCACAGAGGTTTTCGTCTGTCACCGTAGGCCCGGCAACCATCTCGCCGAGAAGCTTCTCCACTTCAGCTTGGCTGACGAAGTCGCAGGCTGTTAACGCGTCTGCCCAGGCCGGAGCGACTGCGGAGAAGCTGAAGATGAGCAGGATCGGCATCAGTCGCATAGCAATTCCGCTCCTGCGTTTCCCGTTAGAACAAGCCCACCACTTCGCCGCGTTCGTTCAGCCCAATGGCTTCGGCGGAGGGTACGCGCGGCAGGCCGGGCATGGTCATGATGTCGCCGCAGATCATCACCACGAAACCGGCGCCGGCCGACAGCCGTGCTTCCCGGATTTCCATCGTGTGGCCTGTGGGCGCGCCCTTCTTCGAGGGATCTGTGGTGAAGCTGTACTGCGTCTTCGCCATGCACACCGGCAGCGAACCGAAGCCTTCCTCTTCGTATTGCTTGAGTTGCGCGGCGGCAGGGCCGTCGACGAAAATATCCTCGGCGCCGTAGATCTCGCGCGCGATGGTGCGCGCTTTGTCGGCAAGGCCGAGATCGTCGGGATAGAGCGGCGCAAACTTCGCCTTTCCGGTGTCGGCGATCCCCACCACCTTTTGCGCAAGATCGACGGTGCCCTTCGAGCCATCCGCCCAATGCGAGCACACCGATGCCGGAACGCCACGCGCGTTGCAGTACTCGACGACGGCGGAAAGCTCGGCTTCCGTGTCGGCGGAGAAACGGTTGATGCCGACAATCGCCGGCACCCCGAACTTCGCCACGTTCTCGATATGCTTGCCGAGATTGGCGAGGCCCTCTTTCAGCGCGGCGACATTCTCCTTGTTCAGCTCCTCGCGCTTCACGCCGCCGTGGAATTTCAACGCCCGCACCGTCGCCACGATCACGGCAGCGGCTGGCGACAGGTCGGCCTTGCGGCATTTGATGTCGAAGAATTTTTCCGCGCCAAGATCGGCGCCGAACCCGGCTTCCGTCACCACGTAATCGGCGAGCTTCAGCGCCGTGGTCGTCGCCATCACCGAGTTGCAGCCGTGGGCGATGTTGGCAAACGGTCCGCCGTGCACGAAGGCGGGATTGTTCTCCAGGGTCTGCACCAGATTGGGCGCAAGCGCCTCGCGCAGCAGCACGGTCATCGCACCATCCGCCTTCACCTCGCGCGCCCGCACCATCTTTCGCCCACGCGTGTTGCCGATCACGATGTTGCCCAAGCGCTCCTGCAGGTCCTTCACATCGCGCGACAGGCAGAAGATTGCCATCACTTCCGAAGCTACTGTGATGTCGTAGCCGGTCTGGCGGGTGAAACCGTTCGCCGTGCCACCGAGCCCCACCACGATGTCGCGCAGCGCACGGTCGTTCATGTCGACCACGCGGCGCCAGGCGATGCGGCGCGAGTCGAGATCGAGTCCATTGCCCCAATAGATGTGGTTGTCGATCATCGCCGAGAGAAGATTGTGCGCCGCGCCGATGGAATGAAAGTCGCCGGTGAAATGGAGATTGATGTCCTCCATCGGCACCACCTGCGCATAACCACCGCCGGCGGCGCCGCCTTTCATGCCGAAGCACGGCCCGAGCGACGGCTCGCGCAACGCGATGATGGCGCGCTTGCCGATGCGGTTGAGGCCGTCGCCGAGGCCGACGGTGGTGGTCGTCTTGCCTTCGCCGGCCGGTGTCGGCGTCATCGCGGTGACGAGGATGAGCTTGCCGTTCGGCCGCTCTGCCAGGCCGCGCACAAAATCGAGCGAGACCTTCGCTTTCGTGCGACCATACGGCTCGACGGCATCCAGCGGAATGCCGGCGCGCGTCGCGACTTCGGCAATCGGCAGCATCTTCGCTTCGCGGGCAATCTCGATATCGGATTTCACACTCATGGTCACCTGACAATTGGAAGTTTGGATTATGTGGGCCGAAGCCTTGCGCACCTTAGCCGACGCATCGTTCGTTCGTACAACAATTTGACAGGATGTCCGGTGACGCGCCTGATGTGCGTGTGGTGGTAAAGGATCGGGCATGTCGGCGAGCGAAGAGATATTTGCTTCATCGCGAAACGCTCCCGCCGTGAAAGGTTTCTCGCGCGGCTATCGGGCTTGGCTGCTGTTCGTGCTGCTCTTGGTAAATGCGCTCAACATCGCCGACCGGCAAGGCATGGCGATCACCGCACCCGCCATCAAGCACGATCTTCACCTGTCGGATACGCAGTTGGGCCTCCTGCTTGGCCTCGGCTTCGCGATCTTCTTCTCGCTGCTCGCCTTACCGATTGCGCGGCTGGCGGAGCATCGCAGCCGCACGCGTATCGTGGCGATTGCCGCAGCGGTTCTCGGCGCCATGCTGGCGCTGTGCGGGCTGGTGCGGAATTTCTGGCAATTTCTATTGTGTCGCGTCGGTGTCGGCGCAGGCGACACGGGCTTCGGCCCGCCGGTTGCCTCACTGATCGGCGATCACTATCCGGCAGAGAAGCGCGCGTCCGTCACCGCGATCATCTGGCTCGGCGCGCCGGTTGGCGCCATCGGCGGATCGGTGATCGGCGGCTGGCTTGCGCAGGATTACGGCTGGCGGATGTGGTTCTTCGTCATTGCCGTTCCCGCGCTGCTGTTGGCCGCCGCTGCCTTCGTCACCTTGCGCGATCCGCCGCGCGGCATGAGTGATGGCCGTGCAGTCGCCGCCTCGCCGCCGTCGATGTCCGCTGTGATCCGTTTTCTGTGGGCGAAGAAATCGTTCCGGCAGGTGCTGATCGGTGCGGGATTGGCGGCCATTTCGCTCAATGCGCTCGGCCAATTCTTCGCCCGCTACTTCGTCGCCAACTTCCATGTTGGGCTGGCCGAAGCAGGCCGCATTCTCGGGCTGATGGCAGGCACCGCTATGGCCTCCGGCTTGCTGCTCGGCGGGTTCGGCGTGGACTGGGCCGCCAAACGCGACCGGCGCTGGTACGTCCGCGCACCGGCCATCGCGCTGCTGATCGCCACGCCGTTGTTTGCGCTCGGCGCGATGCAGAGCACGCTTTTTGCGGCCGTGGCGGTGCTGCTGATCGGACATATCGCATTGTTCGTGTTCTGGACGCCGACTCTGGCGCTGGCGCAGAACATGGTCGGCGCCGATATGCGGGCCTCATCGGCGTTCGTCGTCAACATCGTGCTGGGACTCATCGGCATCGGCCTCGGGCCCACCCTGATCGGAGTCCTCAGCGATCTGTTCGCGCATGTTGCATTCGCCATCGGCAATTTTGCGCAAATGTGTCCCGCCGGCGCGCCGCCACCCGACGCCAACGCCACGCTGGCGGCAGCGTGCCGCGCGGCTTCCGCAGAGGGCGTGCGCAATGCCGTCGTGGCGATGTCGTTGCTGTTTGCCTGGGCCGGCGTGCACTACCTGCTGGCCGCACGCGATCTAGAGCGCGACCTCGACACGCACTATACGGCTGCCGATGGCTAGCGCTTGCGTTTGACCCGTTGGCGCCCGCTCAGATCGTCGCCAGTCCAGCCGATGCCCTGAAGCTCGCGAAGAGCCTCGACTTGCCCCCTCAGACGTAGCAGCAGGCGCAATCCTTCTTCGACCGTTGCCTTCTTCGTGGGAAGGCGCGCCGCGGCCATGGCGGAGGACAAAAGTTCGTCGTCGATGTCAATGTTCGTGCGCATGTGTATGAGGTGTATAACTCGTGCCCATCATACACATTTCAGCCCACATTGCAATGGCTATTAGCCAGCCAGCGCGACGCCCTGGCTGAACTGGAGATCGGCGAGGCGCGCATAAAGGCCGCCGTCCGCGACGAGTTCGGCATGGCTGCCTTCGCCGACGATGTGTCCCTGGTCCATCACCACGATCCGCTTCAGACGCTGGATGGTGGCCAGGCGGTGCGCGATGACGATGGTGGTGCGTCCCGCCATCAGGTTGTTCAGGCCTGTCTGCACCATCCG
>DASYBT010000062.1:0-8300 GCA_036500585.1 Rhizomicrobium sp. | reverse complement strand
TACGAAATCGACGGGCACACGCTGGCCATCAATGTCGAAGGCCCGGCGGACATGAAGTCGCAGTGCCGCATCTTCGCACAGATCGCGTCCACATCGATTTCGGGTGTCACATCGGTCGCCGTGACCGACCTGAATGATCAGAGAGGCAATGTCACGCTCTGCAATGTGGAGGACTACTCGCGCCTCGCTGAGCTGGCCGTCCGGGACAATTGGCCGCTGGATAAGGCGGAATCAAATGACGCTGCGCCGGACCCAACCGGTCTGCCGGTCGGCGGCAGCGCAACGGCGGGCCTCACGGGGGCTGCGCTGAACGACAAGATCAGGCAGGATGCCTCCGCTCAGCGCCTGGAAGTCGACGGGATATCCACCGGCACCAACACGATCGTCGTCTATTTCGAGAACGACAAATATTTCTTCGAAACCGATGCCGTCGGCCGCCTGGCACGCGTGCTTCTCGCCGATGCGCCGCCCAACGTCGAAATTTTCCGGCTCATTTCCCTCTACCGCGGCGTGCCGACGCGCCAGACGAAAATTCTCCGCAGCGATCTGGAGCGCATCCTGAGCTACAACGGCTCGGCTGCCGAATTGGATTCGGCTGTTTCGCTCTCGCCCGCGCCGATTGACAATCCCATCCTGGATGCGCAGCAACAAAATTATCCGCGGTTCGGCTGGTCCGTGTTCCCGCGCCTTGCGCGCTCGTTCTTCGACCCCAAGGCGCCGGCGCGTTTCGGCATCTTCGGCGATGCCGACGGCTATGTGGATGTGTGGCCCGGCTTTACGCTCGAAGGGCTGGCAGACCTCGCCATCTACAACGGTCTTGCCGGAACGGCTGTGAGCAACAGCGTCTTGCCCCACGTGCGGAGCGATTTCGGCGAGTACTACAAGCATGGCGCCTATGGCCTATCCAGCCTCACGGCGACCTGGCGGGCACGGCCGACGGGCGAAGTCTTCACAGAAGTAAAGGCGGGCTATCTCGAGGACATGTTTGCCGGCGTCGGCGGGCAGATCCTGTGGCGCCCGGAGGGCCAGCGCTGGGCCATCGGAGCGGACGCCTACCAGGTGTGGCAGCGCGGATTCGATCGCCTACTGGACCTGCGTTCGTACAATGTGGTCACCGGTCATGTGAACATCTACTACGAATCGCCATGGTACGGCCTCAGCTTCGCGGTCCATGGCGGCCGCTATCTCGCCGGCGACTGGGGCGGCACCATCGAGATCTCGCGCCGCTTCGACACCGGCGTCGAGATTGGTGCGTTTGCCACCTTCACCAACGTGCCGTTCTCGAAATTCGGCGAGGGCAGCTTCGACAAGGGCATCATCATCCGCATCCCGCTCGAATGGATGCTTCCGATCTACACGCAATCCGAGGCCAAGATGGATTTCCGCCCGCTGAGCCGCGATGGTGGCCAGCGGCTGGATAACGATGACTCGCTCTATGACGAGACGCGCCGTACCAGCTACGGCGAAATGTATGGGCACTTCAGTGACATTGCATCGCCTTAACGTCTCCCGTGCTCTCGCCTTCATGTTGGCGGCGCTTGCGCTGGTGGGCTGCAGTTCGCGGCAGGGAAGCGATTGGGGCGAGGTCTACAGCATGGGTACGCGCCTGCTCAGCTTTGAGCACTCGCGCGTCGCGATGAAGCAGGCGGCCGCGATCCCCTATGCGAGCATCGGCGTCAGCATTGACGGCGGCTCTGAGGGAATGCTCGTGCTCGCCACCGACAATGGTCACGAGCAGCTTTGGACGTCCGCATCCCATATGGCGCTGTTGATCCGCAACGGCCGAATCGTCCGCAGCGCCGGACTGGATCATGATCTGACCGACGCCCGGCTGATATCGGGAGATGCAGAACTGTCGACGACAGCAGCCGGCAGCTCACGCTGGGAACTGGACTTTGCCGATCTGGGATTGATGTCGATTCCGGTCGATTGCACATCGGTAGTGCGGGGCCCGGCCAGCGTGCAGAATTTCAACGTGAAGATCCAAACGATTCGGGTGGACGAGAATTGCCATAGCAGCGAAATCGACTGGGATTTCACCAACAGCTATTGGATCTCTCCGGCCACGGGGATCGTGTGGCACGCCATCCAGTACGTGAATCCGAAGCTCGGCCCCATCGAAACGGAAATTCTCCGCCAGCCGGGACGGTAGCCGGAAGCGTTCACCCGGCCTCGCGGCGCGCGTGAGGCGCTTCATATCCGATTCGGTCAGTGGGTGCCGGAGGTCGAGCCGTTACCGCTGTTCGATACGGCAATGACGATCACGGCCACGATGCCGGCGGTGATCAGCAGAACCGTCGCGGTATCCATGCCCATGATCTCAGCTTGGTGGATGCCCGCCGGCGCTCCGGGAGCCAGCGCTCCCTCCTGTGGTTCGCTGGCGAAAGCAGCCGTACTGCTCGCCATCATCGCCGCCGCAGCGACCGCCGAAATGAGCTTGCGCGCCATGAAATCCTCCTCGCTCGCCTTGTGCACTATCCCGGCTTCATAACGCGGCTGTCAATCGCGGGATCAGAAGTTCCGTCACTGCATATGCGAGCCGCTATCTACCAGATGAAAGAGCCTGCGCCCGCGGAGTGCGAACGCACCAGATGAAAAAGCCCGCGCCCGCGGCGCTCGAAAGCACCGCAGGCGCAGGCCTACTATTGCCGCGAACGGCGAACTTTTTACGGGCTTGCCGTCGTCGTCTTGGACGAAGACGAGTTGCCGCTGTTGGAAACCGTGATGGCTATTACCGCGATGATCGCTGCCGTAAACAACAGGGCAGTCGCCGTCGGGACGCCAAAGATTGCCGCTTCGTGAACGCCCGCTGCACCACCAGGAGCCAGTGCCCCCTGTGACGGCTGCACGTCATTCGCGTATGCGGCTGTGCTGGCCAACATGGCCGCCGCGACGACCGCAGAACCCCACTTGCGCACCATTAACTCCTCCTCACATGCTGCTCGCTGATAAGTCCGTTTACCGTTGCCTCTGCGAAGTGTCAACCAAACAGCGTGGTTTCAGGCGAAAAGCCGGGGGGTGTGGCGATTTCGGTACTTTTTTCTCCGCCTTTGCCGGCACGGTCAATCTCTGGCAGCGATGAAGGCAGCGTCCCGGCGCATTGCCCCGTCCGCGACATCAAGGGATGTAGCCGTTTTCCCGCAGGTAACCGAGGATTTTATTCGCCAATTCCTCGGGCGTCGTCTCCACCGTGTGGAGCGTCAGTTCCGGATTCTCCGGCCCCTCGTACGGACTGTCGATGCCGGTGAAGTTCTTGATCTCCCCCGCGGCAGCCTTCTGATACAGGCCCTTCGGATCGCGCTGCATGCAGATCTCGATCGGCGTATCGACGAACACTTCGATGAATTCGCCCTTCTCGAGAAGCTCGCGTGCCATGCGGCGTTCGCCGCGAAACGGCGAGATGAAGGACACCAGCACGATCTCGCCGGCATCGACGAACAGCCTCGCCGCTTCTGCCACGCGCCGGATGTTCTCGACGCGATCCGCGTCGGTGAAGCCGAGATCGCGGTTGAGGCCGTGCCGGACATTGTCGCCATCCAGCAGATAGGTGTGGCGGCCATCCTTCAGCAGCGCCTTTTCCACCAGATTGGCGATCGTCGATTTGCCGGAGCCTGAGAGTCCGGTGAACCACAGGACGGCGGGGCTCTGCCCTTTCAATCGCGCGCGCAGTCGCTTGTCGACGCTCAGGGCCTGCCAGTGGACATTGGTGGCGCGACGCAGGCCGAAATCGATCATGCCGGCGCCGGCCGTCGCGTTGGTGAAGCGGTCGATCAGGATGAAGCCGCCGGTGTCGCGGTTCTCCGTGTACGGATCGAATGCGATCGGATGCGCTGTCGAGATGTTGAGGTAGCCGACCTCGTTCAGCTGCAGCGTTTTCGCCGCCAGGTGATCGAGCGAGTTCACGTCGACCTTGTGCTTGAGCTCGCTGATGGTCGCCGACACGGTGCTGGTGCCGACCTTCAACAGGTACTGGCGTCCGGGCAGCATTTCGTCATCCGTCATCCACAGCACATGGGCCGCGAACTGGTCCGAGACCTCGGGCCGCGCTGTGGGCGCGCAGATCACGTCGCCGCGCGAGATGTCGATTTCATCCGCCAGCGTTAGCGTCACCGCCGCCCCGGCTGCGGCTTCCGCCAAATCGCCGTCCATCGTGACGATCCGCTTGACGGTGCTGTCCTTGCCGGACTTTGCCACGACAATCCTGTCGCCCTGGCGGACATGTCCGCCGACGATCGTGCCCGAGAACCCGCGGAAATCGAGGTTGGGGCGGTTCACCCACTGCACCGGCATGCGAAACGGCTTGTCGGCCAGCGCGCTTTCCACATCGACGGTTTCGATGTGCGACAGGAATGAGGGGCCCTCGTACCACGGCGTGTTCTTCGACACTTCGATGACATTGTCACCGAAGCGGGCCGACATCGGAATCGCGACGATGTCGGCGAAGGACAGCTTCTCCGCGAACGCGCGGAATTCCGCGACGATCTCGTCGAACACGGTCTTGGAGAAATTGACGAGATCGATCTTGTTGACCGCAAGCACGACATTACGAATGCCGAGCAGCGACGCGATGTAGGCATGGCGGCGCGTCTGCACCAGCACGCCCTTGCGCGCATCGATGAGGATCACCGCCAAGTCGGAGTTCGACGCGCCTGTCGCCATGTTGCGCGTGTACTGCTCGTGACCGGGGCAATCGGCGACGATGAAGCGGCGCTTGTCGGTGGCGAAGAAGCGATAGGCGACGTCGATGGTGATGCCCTGTTCGCGCTCCGCCTCCAGACCGTCGACCAGCAGGGCAAAATCGATATCGCCGCCGGTCGTGCCGTGCTTCCTGGAATCTTTCTCCAGGGCCGAAAGGTGATCGTCGAACAGCAGCTTGGAATCGTACAGCAGTCGCCCGATCAGGGTAGACTTGCCGTCATCCACGCTGCCGCAGGTGAGGAAGCGCAGCAGGGACTTGCTCTCCTGCTCCGCCAGGAAGCGCGCGAGGTCGGAATGTTGCGCCATGTAGTTCATCAGAAATATCCCTCGCGCTTCTTCTTCTCCATCGACGCTTTCTCGTCGTGGTCGATGACGCGGCCCTGGCGTTCCGAGGTGCGCGCGGTGAACATCTCCATGACGATCTCTTCGAGCGTCGCAGCCTCCGACTCCACGGCACCCGTGAGGGGGTAGCAGCCCAAGGTGCGGAAACGCACCATGCGCATTTCCGGCTTCTCGTCGGGATGAAGCGGCATGCGGTCGTCGTCGACCATAATGAGGGCGCCGTCGCGCTCGACAACCGGGCGGCGCGCCGCGAAATACAGTGGCACGAGCGGAAGCTGCTCCTTCAGCGAGTATTGCCAGATGTCCAGCTCGGTCCAGTTGGACAGCGGGAACACGCGGATGCTCTCACCCTTGTTCACGCGCGTGTTGTAGACGCGCCAGAGTTCTGGCCGCTGGTTCTTCGGGTCCCACGCATGCTGCGCATTGCGGAACGAGAACACACGCTCCTTGGCGCGCGACTTCTCCTCGTCGCGGCGGGCTCCACCGAAAGCGGCATCGAAGCCGTATTTGTCGAGCGCCTGCTTCAGCGCCTCGGTCTTCATGATCTGGGTATGCAGCGATGAGCCGGAGTCGAACGGATTGATTCCGCGCCGCACGCCATCCTCGTTGATGTGGACGATCAGATGCAGTCCCAGCCGCTTCGCTGTTTCGTCGCGGAAGGCGATCATGTCGCGGAATTTCCACGTCGTGTCGACGTGGAGCAGCGGAAACGGCGGTTTGGATGGATAGAATGCCTTCATCGCCAGATGAAGCATCACGCCAGAATCCTTGCCGATGGAGTAGAGCATCACGGGGTTGCGGAACTCCGCCGCCACTTCCCGGATGATGTGGATGCTCTCGGCCTCCAGCCGCTTCAAATGCGACAAACGCGGATCGCCACTCATGACAGACGTGTAACCCCTTCCGTGCATGGCCGCCAGAAACGGCCATATTGCGTAATCCGATCAGGAACTTGCAACCACTCCCAGCCCGCCCCTATGCTCCACGGCTGGGGGCGACCTTCCGCTGCCCGATCCAGAGAGCGCGTCGGGATTTGGCCAGCGTCCGGGAAAAAGCATTTGCCGGGCCGTTTTGCAACCGCCCTGCTGGGGAGCCTGAGCCGGCATGGGGCTGAAATTGCGAAATGTTTTGGCGAAAGTCGCCGTTCGCGCCGGCCTGCCCAGCAGCCGGGCCGATGAGGCAAGGCGGCTTGTCGAACAAGGCAGCGCAGCGTTGCGGGACGGCAGGCCGGACGAGGCGCTCGCCTGCTCCGAACGCCTCCAGGAATTCGACCTTTACCAGGCCTGGCGCCTCAAAGGACAAGCCTTGGCGCGCCTCCACCCGCGACAGGACTTTACCGATTTCTGGAAGCAAGCCTCCGCCGAGGTGCCGCGCAGTGCGGGCTTCATCCGCCGCAATGTGGATTCGGCTCTGGCTGCCGGCCGTACCGCCGACGCCGAAGCGGCGATGGCAAGGCTGGTTCGCAGCGGAAAGCTGCACGCGCCCGATGCCGACTATGCGATCGGCCTCGCACATCTTCATCTTCGTGACGGCAGCCCGGAAGGCGCGCGAAACAGCATCTCGCGATTTCTCGGCGCGCTGTACGGCAGGGCAGACTGTGCTGCCGCCGAGCTTCGTTTGACCCGAACGCTATCGCTGCTGTTCCCGGCGCAGCAGACAGGCAGCCCCCGCGAACAGGTGCTTACGAGAGCGCGCGCCGCCGGAATCCCTGCAACGGCGGCGGAAATGATCGAGCGCACGGCAAGGCTGGAACAATCGCTCGGGCAAACCGCGCGCCAGTGCCTGTTCGATACGGATGTTTCCCGTGAGCAGTGCGAATCCTTTATCGCTATCGTCCGCGAGCATCTCGCGCATGCGACGCCGTTCTCCTTCATCCGCCTCGGCGATGGCGAGAGCAATGCGATCGGATACCCTGCCTCATTCGCCGGGCGTTTCGACGCCGATGCCGCAGAGCGCGAGGGGGTGTGGTGGGGCGGGCCGCTTTCCTCAGAGGCACGCGCGGCGCTGGCGCGAAGGATTGCGGAATCGATCCACGATGCCGACGCGCTGGGGATTCCAACGGTCGCGCGCATTCTGCGCGATGTGAAACTGGATGTGCCGCAGGATTTCGCGGCGACGCGCACGGGACGGGGAATTCTCGCCGTTCTGAACGCACTCTCGCAGCCGTCCAGTTTCCGCGCGTTCGAAACCGGCGTTTTCACCTCGGCCCATCTGCACCAGGACATCGAGCGCTGGCAACTCTATCCAGCGCTTCTGCAGCCGGCAGACGAGGCGGTTGTGGTTTCATGTCACCCTCGCCTGCCAGATGCTCTGCAGGATCGGTTCGGCGTCAAAACCTCGCACCACATCCTCATCCCGCCGCGTCATCACTCGGGCGATGCGTTTGAAAGCGTCGCGATACCCGGTGCGCTGCCGGAGTATCTGGATGGCGTCATCAGCCAACTGGGCGACTGGCCCAAGGGAAGGCTGGTGCTTGTCGGCGCCGGCTATGGCGGCAAGATCGCGATCGCCGAAGCAAAGGGGCGCGGCGGCATCGCGCTCGATCTCGGCAGCATCTTCGATTACTGGATGGGCGTGCGCACCCGCAGCTATCAGGATATCGCCTGATGCTCGGCATCGTGTCGTTCGGCCGAAACATGGCAACGCGCGCGCGCGCCGGCTCGCACCGCAAGCTTGTCGAGCACGAATTCGCGGCGCTGCTCTCGTTCCTGCGCGACAGCAGCTGCACGTTCCACTCCTGCGAAGCGTTGATCCGCAACCCGGTGCCGCGCGGCGTATCGTTTCGCTATGACATTCACCTGCGCGACGTGCCGGGCTGCGCCGCCTTCATAGACATCCACAAGCGCGAGCAACTCCCCGGCACATTTTTTCTATTGTGGGACTATTCCCAGGCCGAGCGCCGCCGCTTCGCCGATTTCGCGCGGCTGGCGGGCCGTATCGCGCCGCCGCTTGAGATCGGCCTCCACGATTCACCGGTCGACGCTTACCTGATCGAAAAGCGATTCGGCGAGGATCGCACGGCCTATATTGCCTGGATCAAGTCGGCGGCTGCCGTGGAGTGGTTTTCGTCGCTGCTACGGGCCCCGGATGAACTGGCAAAACTCAACCTTGCCGTGCTGGAGCATTTTCGCCGTCGCGTCGACCGAACAACCGAGCGCTTCGGCGCCATCACGGCGGTGGCAAGCCACGGAGGCGAGATGAACCAGGCCTTCCGTCCGAAAATGCAGACGCTGGAGAAACCGCTCGCGGAGTTAGCGCAC
>DASYBT010000061.1:0-3309 GCA_036500585.1 Rhizomicrobium sp. | reverse complement strand
GGCGCCGGCGGCCGCACCCGCTCGGTCGCAAGCCAGATCGCCGCGAAACAGGAGTTCGCCGGCTATTGGGAATATCTGCTGGACGAGGCGATCTTCACCTATCCCGCACATCCGAACTGGGGCGGCACCGGCTTGATCTCGAGCAGCGGCGAACTGATCGGCATCGGCTCGCTGCAGCTCGAACGCGAGCGCAGCGGCAAGGCCGAGCATGTCAACATGATCGTGCCGATTGATCTGCTGAAACCCGTGCTCGATGATTTGCGCCGGTTCGGCAAGGTCAACACACCGGCGCTGCCCTGGCTTGGCATGTATTCGACCGAGATCGATAACCGTGTGGTGGTCATCGGTATTTCTGACAAGGGGCCCGCATCGCGCGCCGAACTGAAGGCCGGCGACGTCATCCTCGCGGTCGGCGGCGAAAAGGTCACGACCCAGGCCGGCTTTTACCGCAAGCTATGGGGATTGGGCGCCGCCGGCGTCGACGTGCCGCTGACCGTGCATCATGAAGGCGTCACCTTCGACGTGGTGCTGGCCTCGACCGATCGGGCCAGGCTGCTGAAGGGACCGAAGCTCCACTGACACACGTCACGCATTGCGCCGCACCGGGAAGCCGACGATGAGCGAGGCCGTCGTCGACGACATCGTGGCCGTGCTGCCGCCGCTCCTGCAATCGCTGGAAGCCCTCGGCGTTGTCGCGCGGCATCTCAATCCGCCGGATTTCGGCCGCGTGATGCAGGCGATCGGCGCGCCGGAAGAGGCGCTGCAGGCTGCGCGCAACGGGCTTGCCGAATGGCCGGCGCAATTTTCCGATGTGCGGACCGCGCTCGACGCGGCGAGCGAAGCGGCGCTGGCGGCGTTCGCCCGCTTGCGCGCCGTGGAGCGCGGCCAGGGCGATCTCGTCGCGGTGTTTCGTGCGCTGCGCTACGCACCGCGCGCGCAGGAGGCACTCTATCCGCTCGCGGCAAAATTTCCGCCGATCAGCGACTTCTTCCTCGATTCCACGCTGCGTGACGATGAAGCCTTGAAGGAAAGGCTGGCGCGGCCGGCCGCCGATAATACCGGCGTCATGCACGACCACAACGAGCCCGGCAGCCGCGGCGGCTTCTCGCTCTACGTTCCCGAATATTACACGGCGGACCGCGCCTGGCCGCTGGTGATGGCGCTGCATGGCGGCAGCGGCAACGGCCGCAATTTCCTCTGGAGCTGGCTGCGCGACGCACGCAGCTACGGCGCCATCGTCATTGCGCCGACGGCGACGGGTTCGACCTGGGCCTTGATGGGCGAGGACAACGATACCCCAAATCTGATGCGCATCCTCGATGCGGTCCGCAGCCGGTGGAATGTCGATTCCGGCCGCATGCTGCTGACCGGCATGAGCGACGGCGGCACTTTCTGCTACGTTAGCGGCCTCGACCAAGCCTCGCCGTTCAGCCATCTCGCGCCTGTCGCGTCGACCTTTCACCCGCTGATGGCGGAGATGGCCGATGCGGAAAGAATGCGCGGCTTGCCGATCTTCCAGGTGCATGGCCGGCTCGACTGGATGTTTCCGGTGCAGGTCGCCCGCCACACCAGCGAGGCGCTGTCGGCTGCCGGAGTTGATGTGATCTATCGCGAGATCGACGACCTCAGCCATTGCTATCCGCGCGAGATCAATGCGGAGATATTGCGATGGCTTGATGGTAGGGGGTGATGGTTATCGCGTCGTCCGTAAATAACGTCTAAGCGGTTGAGCTAGAATCGCATTTGTCGTTTTGGACTGGTTTTTCGATTGCAGGGTTACGGTACTTTTGGGATCGGATCCCTGCAATTTCATTTTGAGGATTCCGTCGAATCGCCAGCCGTGATTCCGTGTTCGCATCGGAGGTGGCGATGCGACCGAAGAAGCACATGACGACGGGATCGGGCGATCTGTTCCGGGCCAGGCTCGACCAGATCATCAATATGAAGCACGAACTGGTTCAGCTCGCCGGCAGGGTCGATTGGAGCTGGATCGACGGCGAGATAGCGCCGCTCTATAGCGAGAATGGTCGGCCGGGGATCTCGACCCGATTCATGATCGGGCTGCTGTTGCTCAAGCACATTTACGGGCTGTCCGACGAGGGGGTCTGCGAGCGCTGGGTCCACGACCCGTATTTCCAGTACTTCACCGGCGAAGAGTTCTTCCAGCACAGCTTCCCGCACGAGCGCTCGGACCTCAGCCACTGGCGCAAGCGGCTCGGCGACAAACTGGAGCTGTTGCTGGCGGAGAGCCTGCGGGTGGCGCACGGCGCCGGCGCGTTACGCAGCCAGGACCTCAAGCGGGTCACGGTCGACACTACCGTGCAGCCGAAGGCCATCACCTTCCCGACCGATGCCAAGCTGCTGCATGCGGCGATCAAGGGGCTCAACCGCCTGGCGAGGAAGCACCGGGTCAAGCTGCGGCAGTCCTATCTCCGCATTGCCAAGACCGCTGCCATGATGGCGGGGCGCTACGCCCATGCCAAGCAATTCAAGCGGCATCAGCGGCAGTTGCGGGTTCTGCGCAGTCGGCTGGGCCGGATCATCCGCGATATCCGCCGCAAGATCGAAGGCCAGGCTGTGCTCGAGAACGCCTTCGCCCTCCCGCTCAGCCGAGCTTGGCAGATCCGCTCGCAGCAGCAGCGCCAGCGCGGCTGGAAGATCTATTCCTTCCACGCCCCGGAGGTCGAATGCATCGGCAAAGGCAAGGCGGCCGCGCCATACGAGTTTGGTGTCAAAGCTTCCATCGTCACCAACAACCGCCGGACGCCCGGCGGCCTGTTCGTGCTGCACGCCAGGGCGCTACCCGATAATCCGTACGACGGGCACACCCTGCGCGACGTCATCGACCGCACCGAAACACTCACCGGCTGCGCGATCCAACGAGCCTATGTCGACAAGGGATATCGCGGCCACGACGTACAAAATCCACGTCGTGTCTTCATCTCCGGCCAGAAGCGCGGCGTCTTCGGGGTCATCAAATGCGAGCTGCGCCGCCGCTCCGCCATCGAACCCATCATCGGACACCTCAAATCCGATGGTCACCTCGGCCGCTGCTACCTCAAAGGCCGCGCCGGCGATGCCGCCAACGTCATCCTCTCAGCTGTCGGACACAACTTCCGCCGCATCCTCGCCTGGCTGAGAACTCTTTGGTGCTTCATCCTCACCGCGCTCATCCCTGAAATCAACCGTTGCTCAGCGCTCACGCCGGCTTCTTAACGGACGACGCGATAGTTTGCTGATTGATTTGCAAGCAAATGAGCAAACGTGAGCAAGGTTGCGGTTCTATCTGGTCCGGAGCGACGGCGGCGG
>DASYBT010000060.1:0-36315 GCA_036500585.1 Rhizomicrobium sp. | reverse complement strand
GATGGCTACAAGCAAGCGCGGTCCGAAGCAGGGGAGCGCCAAACCTTGGCGCCCCTGTTTGCTGGGCAGGGTACACGAACGAAGCCGGAAACCGTCGCGGTGGTCCATTGTGCGCGACCTCGGGTACACTCATGGTCACGACCTGCTGCCGACTGAATGGTCGGCGGGTCGGGAATAAAACGGGTGGGGCCAGGGTCTTTGGACATTGTGGACGATCGGCGCCGCAGATTCGAGGCGCAAGCCCTGCCGCATCTCGATGCGGCCTACAATCTTGCACGATGGCTCTCGCGCTCGCCCGCCGACGCCGACGACATCGTGCAGGACGCGATGCTGCGCGCCTTCCGCGCCTTCGACGGATTCCGCGGCGGCGACATCAAGGCGTGGCTGCTCACGATCGTGCGCAACTGCTCGCGCAATGTGGGGTCCGACACGAAACGCCGCGGCCACACGCCGTTGCCCGAGGAGGATGCGAACCCGCTTGTCTCGCCGGATGCGAGCCCTGAGATGCTTGCCATGCGGGCCAGCGAAAGCCGCAAGCTGGACGAAGCAATTGCGCTGTTGCCGAACGAGTTCCGCGAGGTGCTCATTCTGCGGGAGATAGAAGACATGAGTTATCGGGAGATCGCGGAGGTCACAGGCGTTCCCATCGGTACGGTGATGTCCCGGCTCGCGCGCGCCCGCGCCATGCTCAAGGAGAAATGGATGCAGGAGGCGCGCACATGAATTGTCCCGAGCTGCTTTGCACCCAAGCCTATCTGGACGGCGAACTGGACGGCCACGCCGCGGCGGAAGCCGAACGGCACGTGGAAACCTGCGCGGACTGTCAGGCATTCAGCACGGATGCCGCGCTGTTGAGCGATGCGATCCGGCGCAACCTCGTCCGCCACGCGGCACCGACGGGTTTGCGCGCGCGGATTGGCGCAGCACTCGATGCGGAGCGCCCGTCTGCCAGGGTTTTGCCCTTCAGGCTAGGCGGCCGCAGCTTTTGGACGGGCGCTGCAGGCGGTGCGGCTGTTTCGGCGCTTGCGGCGGCCTTCGCCATTCTCGCGATCCTTCCGCCAACCGCCGGCACGCTAGCGCAATCGGTTGCCGACGCTCACACGCAGGCGCTGATGACCGGAAACGTTATTCAGGTCGTTTCCAGCAGTCATCACACCGTCAAACCCTGGTTTGCCGGACGTGTGCCGCTCTCCCCGCCGGTAGCCGATTTTGCGCAACAAGGATTCGCGCTCGCAGGCGGACGGACAGACGAGATCGCCGGCAACCGTGCGGCGGTGGTGGTTTACCGCCACGGGCGCCACGAGATCGATCTCTTCGTCTGGGCGGACAGCGGAGCGCACCTGCCGAATGAAACCGTGACGCGTGGCTATCGCATGCTGTTCTGGACGCGCGGCGACCTCGATTTCGCTGCCGTGTCCGACATGGAAGAAGCGGAAATGCGCAAATTCGTGCAGTTGGTGCGCAGCGAGCCGGAATAAAACACGAGTCCGGCCGGTCTGGACCCTCGAAACATCGAGGGCTGGACATGATCGACGAGACGACTTCCCGGCGTGCCGCGCTAAAATGCCTTGGCGTTGGCGCCGGCACGCTGTTCACGCTATCGAGCGGCGTCTTCGGCGCCGTCGATCTCACGCAAGCCGCCACGGTTACGCAAATCGGAACCCCGCTGTTCGTGCAGATCAGCGACACCCATATCGGCTTCAACAAGGATGCCAATCCCGATGTGATCGGCACGCTCAACCGCAGCATCGATATGGTGAACGCGCTGCCGCAACAGCCCTCCTTTGCCATCCACACCGGTGATGTGTCGCATCTTTCGAAGGCGGAGCAATTCGACACCGCCCAGCAGCTACTCAAGCGCCTGCGGGTGAGCGAGCTTCATGTGGTTCCCGGCGAGCACGATGTGACCGATGGGCCGGGAACGGAATTCTTCGCGCGCTACGGCAAGCCTTCGAATAACAAGGGCTATTACAGCTTCGATGCCGGCGGCGTGCATTTCATCGCTCTGGTCAACGTGATGAGCTTCAAGGCCGGCGGCCTTGGCGCTCTTGGCGACGATCAGCTGGCCTGGTTGAAGGACGATCTTTCGGGACGTGCCGCGAGTCAGCCTGTCGTGGTGTTCGCCCATATGCCGCTGTGGACCATTTACGAGCCATGGGGCTGGGGCACCGCCGAAGGCGATCAGCTCGCGGCCATGCTACGCCGCTTCGGTTCCGTCACGGTTCTCAACGGTCACATTCACCAGATCGTGCAGAAAGTCGAAGGCAACATCACGTTTCACACCGCGCGTTCCACGGCCTATCCGCAGCCCACAGCTGGAAATGGCCCGGGGCCCGGTCCGCTGAAAGTCCCGCCCGATCAGCTGCCGACGATGCTGGGTGTCACCACGGTTGCGGCGGTGAGCCGAACCGGACCGCTCGCCCTGATCGACTCCACGCTCGCCTGATTCCATAGCCTAGGAAGGAACGATTTGATGATTCCGAAAGCGCTCAGGCACGCCTTGACGGCTGCCATATTGCTGTCGTGCGCCGTACCTGCCATCGCCGACCCCAACATGGTCGTGATGAAGAATTTCGACTATTCGCCGATGAGCCTGACGGTACCGGTGGGCGCAACCGTCACCTGGAAGAATCTCGACGGCGAACCACACACCGTCGTCAGCATCGACGGCGCGTTCCGCTCGCAGGCGCTCGACCAGAACGACACCTATTCCTTCACCTTCAAGAAGGCGGGCACCTACAAATACGTCTGCTCGATCCACCCGAAGATGATGGCGGCGATCGTCGTCAAATGAATCATCCGCGAGACCCGCGGATGTGAGCCGGGGCCGCACCTCTGCCCCTCCACCGGCCCCGGCTCCGTCTTTCAATACGGCCCGAAATCAGAAGGAGATACAGCATTCGCGAAGTGCGTCTCGCGTCTCCAAGATGCATCGGACGACCGCGCGGTCACCGGTGGCGAATGAGAGCCAAGACACGCCACTTTTTGATCACGCCGGAGAAGCTCGTCTACCCGGCTTTAGCTTCTTGCTTGGAGCGAATTGCGGTAGTCTCTTCCTTTCGAGGCGGAGACGCGGCAATGAACGCGGTTCAGGGTTCGTGCGCCAGGGCGGGTGTATATGGCCAAAGCTTGGCTAAGAATTTTGGCGCGCGCGAGGCGCCCTTCGTCGTCACCCGAACCTTGCATCGCGCGGAGATTGCTATCACGGACATTCGTGTCGACGAGCCACCGGGACGATTGTCCGATGCGATACCGCGCCAGAACGCATACATGATTTGTTTGCTGCTGCGCGATCTTCCCCACAATGCCTACTTTGAGGAGGGACGTCAGGTTTCAAACTACTCGCTTCGCGCGGGGCAAACCACGATCCACGATCTAAATCGCGAACCGGCCGCGTTGATGGACAAGCCGATACATTCGCTGCTTTGTTGCCTCCCCTTTACCGCGTTCAATGTCTTGGCGGACCAGAACAGTGTGCCGCGCATAGATGAGCTTCACTACAAGGCCGGTATCGGCATTACAGATGACACGATCAAGCAAATTGGCTTATTATTGTTGCCTGGGCTCAAAGCGCCCGAGCAGGCGAGCCGACTGTTCACCGATCACATAACGCTGGCTCTCGCTATCCACGCTGCGCAAACCTATGGGGGAATGCGGACGATCTCGAAACCGCTCAAAGGCGGGCTCGCGCCGTGGCAAGTGACACGATCGAAGGAAATGATCGCCGGCGATCTCTCGGGTGAGACATCGCTGCGTGAAGTTGCCGAGGCATGCGGTCTCTCAGTGAGTCATTTCTCGCGAGCGTTTGGCAAATCAACGGGGCTTTCTCCACATGCGTGGCTGTTGAAGCTGCGTGTGGAGACTGCAATCAGCATGCTTCGCAAAGCCGATTCTTCATTGTCGACAATCGCACTTGCATGCGGTTTTGCCGATCGAAGTCACCTCACGCGCGTCTTTACTCGCCATGTTGGCATAAGCCCCGCGGAGTGGCGGAAGATGGTCACCTAAGTGGTTAGGCGATGCTTCTGGCGCAAGTAGAAGCCAAGGACCTTGTACGTCAGAAATGGCGGCGCGACAGGGAATTATAGATTGACGCTTAGGCTTGGTATGTGAGCGATGTGATAACCGTGGGGCTGGGTTGATGGGCCGGCCGACGGGGACTCAAGTCACAGTGATTTCGTCCACGCGATCTGGGTAGAAGGCGATGTAGTTCTTGATCTGCGCCATGGCTTTAAACGGGGTCTCATAGGTCCACACCGCGTTCCGCGAACGATCACCGCCCGCTGAAATGCTGTAGTAGGAAGCGTCGCCCTTGTAGGGGCAGTACGAGGTGTGTTCGCTGCGCGTGAGCGCGGTCATATCGACATCCCCACGTGGGATATACAGAACGGGCGCATGAGACGCCTCGTGCAGCGTCAACGCGTTACCCGTGTCGGCCACAATTTTTCCACCTACTTTGACCACGATGTGAGACGGGTTTGGCTCGATCGAGATAGGGTGGTCAGGCCGCGGAGTTTTAATGGACTTGTCAGTCATGATCTGATCCTCCTGAATTAGAAACGGTTTCTTGCCCGGCCAAAATCAGTTGGCGGTGTGACCGCCATCGACGTTGAGGACGTGACCGGTGATGAACCTGGCTTCGTCCGAAGCGATAAACACGATGCCGTCTGCTACCTCCTCGGGAAGTCCGAGGCGTCCCAGCGGAACCTGCGACGCCAGCGCCGCCTTGTTCTCCGTCGTACCTGTGAAGCGGGTCAACATGCCGGTGTCCGTAGGGCCAGGAGCCACGGCATTTACGCGAATGCCAGAGCGTGCGACTTCGAGCGCCACCGATTTGGTAAAGCCCTCCACGGCGTGTTTGCTGCCGACATAGACAGAAGCGCCAGACGCGCCCTCGTGGCCGTACGTCGATGAGATGTTGATGATGCTGCCGCTGCCCTGCTTCTGCATCGCGCGCACTTCATGCTTCATGCTCAAAAGCACGCCGAGAACATTCGTGTCGAACGTCGCGCCGTAGCTTTCCGCAGTCTGGTCCGTGATCGGGCCTCCCTGACCTTCGGTGCCAGCATTGTTCACCGCAACATCGAGTCGGCCAAACCGTGCGATGGTCTTGTCGACCAATACCCGCACCTCATCCTCCTTGCGTACGTCAGTGTTGACGAACTCCGCCTCGGAGCCGAGGGCCCGCAACTCCTTGACGAGGGCCTCGCCTGCCTCATCACGCCGACCAGCAACGACAACTTGCGCGCCCTTCTTGGCGAACGCGATGGCGGAAGCGCGACCAATACCGGTGAGTCCACCGGTTATCAAAACGACAGGCGCAGTCATGATCATCTCCTTGATGAATCGAAGCTTCGGGCAGCGGAGGCTCGCGCTTGATCAAACCGAAGCCTTCGTCCCACCACGTCCATGCGGTGAGTGCCGTCTGCGATAGGCGGGACATAGACTCTGCCGATGGCTTGAAAAATGGGCCATAGTTCCAGACATATCGGACTTCATTGTCCGCAATAGAGGATTCGCGGGTGGACAGTCTGGGATCGCTGAATGCCTTCGTTCACGCGGCGGAGGCCCGCAATTTCACGCTCGCGGGACGGCAGCTCGGGGTGTCGTCCTCAGCAGTCGGTAAGGCGGTGGCGCGGATGGAGGAACGGCTCGGCGTGCGCCTCTTTCACCGCAGCACGCGCAGCATCACACTAACGACGGAAGGTGCTTTATTCCTCGAACGGTGCCGTCGCGTCTTTGCCGAAATCGAAGCGGCGGAGCTTGAACTCTCCCAGACGCACGAGGCTCCGCGCGGCACACTACGTGTCAGCCTACCATTGGTCGGCATGCTGATGATGCCTACTCTCGTGGCCTTCATGCGGGCCTATTCCGAGATAACGTTGGACCTGGATTTCAGTGATCGAGTCGTCGATGTAATTGAAGAGGGCTTCGACGCGGTTGTGCGCTTCGCGGAGATTGGCGACTCCCGGTTGATGACCAAAGCTTTGGGCACATATCGCAAGAGCCTTGTGGCAGCGCCGGGCTATCTGGCAGCCAAGGGTGTTCCCCTGATCCCCGAAGACCTCAAGGCTCATGCCTGTTTGCACCACAGGTTTCCGACCAGCAGGAAGTTCGAACGCTGGCCGCTTCCGCCCGAGCATGCTGGCATCGAGACAGAACTGCCCAAGACAGCGGTGGCGAGCACGATTGAGCCGCTCATTTGTATGGCCGAACAAGGAATGGGTATCGCTTGTCTGCCCGACTTCGCCATAAGCCGGCAACTTCGTGAGGGCGTACTCGTCACCGTGCTGGACAACTACGCCGAGCCCTCGGGGACTCTTCGCGTGCTGTGGCCGTCGAGCCGACATCTAGCTCCCAAACTGAGAGTTTTCGTGGATTTTCTCGCGGCAAACCTTTTTCTGCGGGTCCAGGATGCTAATCATTCGGAGCACTTCGTTGCTGACGCCTAGTGGCCATTGGGCATGGTCAGCTTCGTTCGACACCCGGCCCGGCTAGCTCACGCAGTTTCGTGAGGGGCGCAGCCTGCTCGTCATGCAAGCTGTGAGCTCACGGCCAACCAGCGATAACTTCCATTTGTGGGGATGGTCGGGCCCTAAATCAGGACAGGCCGGAGCCCAAGGCTGGTTCGGCCACCTTCAGCGAACTCAGCCGAGGATCGCCCGAGCCTCCAGATGAGCCGCCAGTCCGTACTGGCCATACTCGCGGCCGATGCCGGACTGCTTGAACCCACCGAAGGGCGCCAGCGGCGCGTGCGGCGCGCCATTGATCACGACACGGCCGCATTGCAGCCGCTCGGCCACCCGATGCGCGTGCGCCGGATCGGCGCTCTCGACATAGGCCTGAAGGCCGTAGTTGGAGTCGTTGGCGATGGCGATTGCCTCGTCCTCATCGTGGTAAGGAATCACGCATAGCACTGGTCCGAAGATTTCTTCGCGGGCGATGCGCATGTTATTGTTGACGCCCGTGAACACCGTCGGCTGCACGAACCATCCCCGCTCTACGCCGGCCGGACGGCCTTCGCCGCCGATAAGCACTTGTGCGCCTTCCTCGATGCCGACGCGAATATAATTCTGCACCCGATCCCACTGCTTCTGGCTGACCATCGGTCCGAGGTTGACGACAGGGTCGGTGGACTCGCCGACCTTGATGGCCGCGACAGCTGCCTTGAGGCGTTTGAGAATCTCAGGGAGGCGAGACCGCGGCGCCAGGATCCGTGTCCCGGCAATGCAGGCCTGGCCACTGTTGAGGAAGCCGGCCGAGACGACGGTTGGGATGGCGTTCTCCAAATCGGCGTCGGGCAGAATGATGTTCGGACCCTTGCCGCCCAGTTCCAATGTCACGCGCTTCATGGTCTCCGCCGCCGCGCGCATGATCGAGCGTCCCACCACGGTCGAGCCGGTGAAGGTCATCTTGGCGATGTCGGGGTGCGAGGAAAGCGCGGCGCCCACCACGTCGCCGCGACCGTTGACGATGTTGAACACGCCTGGCGGGGCGCCGGCTTCGTGCAGCGCCTCGGCGAGGACCTGGGTTTGAATCGCGCTCATCTCGCTTGGCTTGATGACGACGGTGCAGCCGGCGGCCAGAGCGGTCGCGAGTTTGCTGCAGATGGAGCCGATATTGCTGTTCCACGGGCTGATGGCGGCGACGACGCCCATCGGCTGCAAGGTGACTTTCGCGCCGCCCACGGTCTGGGTGAACTCAAATGACTCCAGCGTCTCCACCATGTCGAGAAAGAGGTTGGCTGCATGCGTGGCGGAGAAGTTCACGAAGGACTGCGGCGCGCCGTACTCTTCTGTCATCGCTGCAGCGAGCGCATCGGACCGCGCGGCAACGGTGTCGTGAAGCCGGCGAAGCAGAGCAATCCGCTCGGCTTTCGATGTGCGCGAGAATGCGGGAAACGCCCGTTTGGCGGCGGCGACCGCAGCGTCGACGTCGACCGCGTCGCCCAGGCGCACCTGGCCGATCTTCTTTTCGGTGGCGGGATTGAAGATGTCGAATAGTTCCCGCCCATGCGGCGTAACGAATTGGCCGTCGATATAGATTTTGTCGATCATACGCATGTCCCGTCTCCTCGGCGTTGGTGACGGCAGATGTGACACCCTACGACTGATCTGATAAGCCAATCAGAGTGGCACAGATTGATGCGAAAAATCGCGCAATGAAGGCCAGCCAACTTGAGCTCGAAGCCGTGGTGGCAGTCGCCCGTCACGGCGGCTTTCGCGTCGCGGCGCGCGAACTCGACATGTCGTCCTCGGCGCTAAGCCACGCGGTGGCAGCGCTCGAAGCGCGTTTGGGCGTTCGCCTGTTCAACCGCACCACACGCAGCGTCGCTTTATCGGCGGAGGGCGAGCAGTTCGTTGCCGAGGTCGCTCCTGCCCTTAACGCGATCCGCACCGCTATGGAACGGATCGATGAATACCGCGCCGAACCCGCCGGGACCTTGCGTCTGAACCTGACGCTCGGCGCAGCCCGCATGATCCTGGCGCCGCTGGTGTTCGAGTACATGCGACGGTATCCGATCGTGGCCGTCGATATGGTCACCGAAGCGGCGATGGTGGACATCGTAGGCCATGGCTTCGACGCAGGCGTTCGGCTCGAAGAGTTTGTCCCGCCCGACATGATCGCTGTGCCGATCACCCGTCCCATACGTTCGATCGTCGCGGGGTCACCCGCCTATTTTGCACAGCGAAAGCCGCCGAAGGCGCCAGCCGAGTTGGCGAAGCACCGCTGCATTCGTCGGCGCACGGGTAGCGGCACGATCTATCGCTGGGAGTTTGAAAAGCGCGGCGAAGCCTTAGCAGTCGACGTCCCGGGCCAGCTTACGCTGGATGAGGAGGAGTTGATGCTGCAGGCCGCTCTGGCTGGCGAGGGTTTGGCCTATCTGTCCGATGTTGTGACTGCCGATCACATCAAGGCCGGGCGATTGCGGGCAGTCCTGGAAGTCTGGTCGCCCGCCTATCCGGGCCTATGCCTCTACTATCCAAGCCGGCGCAACATCCCGGCGAGGCTGCGCGCGTTCATCGATCTGGTCCGACGGCGAGCCAAATGACGGCACCGATATTTTGACCTATCATGCACGTATCGGCTCATGATGCCGCTCCCCATGATCGTATGAGAGGGGCCAGTAGTGCGGAGCACTCTCGCACTGCGAGATCGTTTTGTGGCAACCGGTGGATGAGGACCGCATGAAGCTCGCGATCTTCGGAGCGACGGGCAAGACCGGGCGGCTGATACTCCAGGCGGCGTTGGCGGCAGCTCACGACGTGACCGCCTGCGTGCATGATCCCGCACGACTGACTACGAAACCGGGGCAGTTCCGCGTTGTTGTGGGTGGCGTTGATCATGGTCAGATGATGTTTGACGCTGTGCGAGGCGCGGATGCAGTCATCAGCGCAGTAGGAGGCGGCGGAGAGACATTGACGACGTTCGCTCGCACCATATTCGCGCGATGCGACAAGCGAACGTATCCCGCATCGTCAGCCTCATCGGCTCCAGCATCAATGTGCCTGGTGACAACGCAACGCCTGGACGTATCGCGCTCCATGCTATGATGCGGCTCTTCGCAGGTGATGTGCTGAAAGATGGTACGGCCATGGCGGGTGTTGGAACAGAGTGGTCTCGCCTTCACGCTAGTCCGCCCGCCCCCGTCTGACCGATGCTGCCGCTTCGGGTCACATCCGGCGTGGGTTGCAATTGCCGCTGAGCCCGGCCTCTAGCATATCCCGAGCCGGTCTCCCGGCTTCATGCTCCGGGTTGCTGAGGAAGGTCTCTACATTCGCGCCCATGGTGGCGAGCGAAAAACAGCGAGCGTGGTAGTCAAGGCGACGCAGATAAATCGCAGAGTATTTCCGGCGCACGGATGCGGCAGGCGATTATGCGGTACTCGGCATTACTAACGATCGCCGCACCGAGCCGGGCGCTTACGCATGTCGCCAGCGCTAATGCCGCCAGCCTGGGTGATCCGGTTCAAGAATGCCCGCAAGGAAATCGATCGTTGCACGAACGCTTGGCAGCAGGCCGCGGCGCGAGGTGAAGACAAGATGGATGATCCCTTCCGGTGAACTCCATTCTGAAAGCACGCGCTCCAGGCGCCTGTCCTGCAGCGCGTTCCATGCCGAGGGTTCGGGCAAAAGCGCGATGCCGAGTCCGTCAATGGCCGCTTGGGTGAGGATTTCGAATTGGCTCGCCGCAAGCCGTGGATGATGCGTGACAATTTCTTCATTCCCGTTGGCATCTCTGAGGTGCCATCGATCGAACCCCACTCGTTCCGTGTGTCCGAGTGTTGAGAATTGTGCGATTTCGGAAGGCTTTTCTGGTTTTCCAGAGGCTGCCAGGAAATGGGGACTCGCATAGAGGCCCACCTTGGCGCGACCGAGAATCTTCACTTGGAATTCGACATCGCTGTCCAGCTTTTCGCGAACACGTACCGCTATATCAATTCCTTCTTCGATGAGATCGACACGTCGATTGCTGACGATCACCTGCACGCGCAGCTTGGGATGTCGGTCGAGGAATTTTGGAAGTTCAACGCACAAAATACGATCCATGCCTTGTGGGCAGCTGACGCGAACGAGCCCTTGCGGCTCTGCTTTCAGGCGCGAGGCGACCTCTGCAACGGATTCCGCTTCCGCCATCGCGGCACGTGCGTGCCGGTAGACCTCCTTCCCCACTTCGGTGACGCTGAAGCGGCGCGTCGAACGCTCGATGAGTCGAACGCCAAGCTGGTTTTCCAGCGCGTTCACGCGCCGGCTGATGCGCGATTTCGGGATCGCGAGCGCCCGGGCAGCCGCAGAAAACCCGCCGTTCGCGACAACGGCCGCGAAGAAGTTCAGGTCGTTGAGGTCCTGTATGGCGACGCTCATTGTTCTATTGAAGGAACAATCTGTCCTGGTCGACGCCCCTAATCAAGCCACTGTCTCAAGATTAGGTTCGCCTGGTCTGAGACAGGGATAAGAGCCATGAAACTCCTCCATATCGACTCCAGCATCACGGGCGAGGCCTCCGCCTCGCGGAAGCTCTCCTCCGCTATCGTCAGCGTCCTGGCTCATGCCGCGCCGCATATTGAGGTGATCCGGCGCGACCTGGACGGAGAGCCGCTGCCTCATCTCGACAGCAAGCTCGTGGGCGCAGCGGGGCCGAATGGCCCAGCGGATGAAGCGACGCGTGCCGCGGCCGAAGAAAGCGCCCGAGTGCTGGAAGAGTTTCTCGGCGCCGACGTCGTGGTTATAGGCGCGCCGATGTACAATTTTACGATTCCAAGCCAACTCAAGGCATGGATCGACCGCATTCTCATTGCAGGCAAGACGTTTCGCTACACCGAGAAAGGGCCCGAAGGACTCGCGGGTGGCAAGCGCGTGATCGTTGCTTCCTCACGTGGCGGGTCCTACGGAGCCGGCAGTCCGGCTGCGCCTTTCGATTTTCAGGAAACGTACCTGCGCGCCGCGCTCGGCTTCATCGGTATCGATACGGTTGAATTCGTACGCGCCGAGGGATTGGCAATGGGCGCTGATCAACGCGAGGACAGCATTCAGGCTGCATTGAACCAGGTGCCGAAGCTTGCGCCGGCGCTCGTACGCGCAAGAGCGGCGTAAACATCGCACGCGTTCGGCGGGATCCAGGGAACAATACTCTTCCTTCGATCGAACAGGCTGCGGTCAGTCTCGCCGAGTGTCCTGATGTTGTGCGCGCCAGCTTGGTCACGGTGCGTCGAAGCCCCAACATCGCGGTACGATCAAACACCTGGAGCGCCGCTTTTTACGCGAAGCAGATTTGGCCGCTCTCGCGCAAGGGGGATCCGCGCCGTCCGGACACTCCTTGAGCGGGGCGCCGCGGTTCAGGCCCAACCTCGATCAGCGGGGGCCCAGACGTTGCTTCCCAACCCATGACGCGGCACGCTCCTAGAGTAAGATAGCGATATGGCGGACAAGTGCCGCCTAGACAGAGGACGGAAGCGGGACATGCGCTCAGCGACGGCAAATATAGAGGCTATCCGGCCAAATGACGCCGCTGCGGCCGACGCCAGTGCGATGCTTGCAAAGCAACTGCGCAACACGCTTAGCGCTGTCCCGGCCCATGCATGGTATGCGCTTCCGTCCGGTGCCCTTCTCTTCATCAATGAACGAGGCGCGGACTATGGCGGTCTGCCCAAGGATCATCCTCTCCGGTTTGGGATCGACATCGGCGCACCATGGGATTCGCATATCACCTACCTGCACCCCGACGATCATGAAGAGACGCGTAGAATTTGGTCTCAGTGCCTGAAAACCGAGACTGCGGGCGAGGTGACGCATCGTATACGCAACGCAGACGGCAAATATTGCTGGTTCATCGGCCGCGTGGAACCTCTCCGCAGCAGCGATGGGAGGTTGCTGTATTGGGTCGGTATCAATCTGGAAATCGACGAACGCAAGCAGGCAGAGTTCTACCTGACGGAGGCGCAGCGTTTGGCGCATACCGGGGGGTGGGCTCTCAATGCAGGCGGCTTTACGTATTGGTCGCATCAACTTTTTGAAATCTACGGCCTCGATCCGGCCGGCAAGCCGCCAAGCATCCGGGAATTCGTCGCGCTGGTGCACCCGGAAGAGCGCGACGTGATCGCTCAGGCGATTCAAAAAATGCTGTCCGATCACCGCCCAACTGACATCACGAAACGTATCGTAAGGCCGGACGGTGCAATTCGTTATATACGTTGCGTAGGTGTCCCCGTGCCCGACGGAAGCTTTCTGGGGACGGCGATTGACGTCACCGAACAAGAGGTGATGACCCGCGCAATACGGGCCAGCGAAGAGCAGCTACGTCAAATCCTGGATCTGACGCCCCAGATCATCGGGGTTGTTACCCATCGCCGCGAGCGTCTCTACGCAAACCGAACGGCACTAGACTATTTCGGCATTTCTCTCGACGAGTGGCGCAATTTGGAGCCTGGCTCGGATGTTCACCCCGACGATCAAGACCAGCTTCAGTCGAAGTGGAATCGCGCGTTGTCCGAGGGTTTGGCCTTCGAGAATGAGCAGCGGGTGTGCGCCAAGGACGGAAGTTACCGGTGGTTCCTGGTGCGGTATAATCCGGTTCGCGGCAGTGATGGTGAGATCGCGCGCTGGCATATCGCTTGTACGGATATCGACGACCAAAAGCGCCGCGAAGAATCCCTGCAGCGGGAGAACGCGGCTCTTCGCGAAGAGATAAGCCAGTCCTCGATGTCCGGGGAAATCGTCGGTTCGTCGGAGGCGTTGCGAAAAGTGCTGGTGCAAGTCGCCAAGGTCGCCCGCGTCGAGTCGACGGTGCTTAACCTCGGTGAGACCGGTACAGGGAAGGAACTCATCGCGCGTGCAATTCACAAACAGTCCAAACGATCTGCGAAGCCTTTTGTGGGTGTGAATTGCGCCGCCATACCACCGTCGCTCATCGCGTCGGAGCTGTTCGGTCACGAGAAAGGCGCGTTTACGGGCGCGACGCAGCGGCATGTAGGACGGTTTGAAGCGGCGAATGGCGGCACGCTCTTCCTTGACGAAATCGGCGATCTGCCGCCGGACATTCAGATCGCCCTTCTGCGCGTTCTGCAAGAGCGTGAAATCGAACGCGTTGGCGGAGACAAGCCCGTTCCCGTTGACGTGCGTGTGCTCGCGGCGACGCATCGCGATCTCGAGAAGCTCGTGAGCGAGGGCAAGTTCCGACAGGACCTGTTTTACAGGCTGAACGTGGTGCCCCTCACGGCACCTCCCCTGAGGGAGCGGCCGGATGATATTCGGATGCTTACGGAATACTTCATCGCGAGATTCGGAAAGAAAGTCGGAAAGAGATTTGGCTTCATCGACGCCGAGACTGTGACGCTTCTTCAGGCCTATGAATGGCCGGGCAACGTCCGCGAGCTTCAAAATGTGGTCGAGCGCGCCGTCACTTTGAGCGATACAAATACATTTACCGTCGATGCGGCATGGCTTAAGCGCCCACTTATGGGCGTTAAAAACGGCGGTGCGCTGGGCGGTGCGCTGTCCGCGCATGAAAAAGACGCGATCGAAGCGGCGCTTGCTGCGTGCGGCGGACGCGTGTCTGGACCAAAAGGGGCTGCCGCGAAGCTCGGCATCCCGACATCGACGCTCGATTCGAAGATCAAGCGCCTCGGGATCGACATCTATCGCTTCAAGTCCCCATAGCAGCTTACCCTTCTGATAGACGCAGGCGGGCAATAACGTTAGCTGCGCGGGCTTGGCGCGCGGGAATCCGCGCCGCCGCTCCCTTATTTCGACCTCGAAGAGTTTAAGACGGAGTTAGTCCGACCAGGAGCTGTTTCGCTCAGCGCTGTGTCGGGCATTCACGGCTTTCGTAACTCATTTCCGATCCAACGGGAAATCACGAAGTTTCGGGACACGCGCGCTTGCAAATGACTGTCGCAGGGAGCTTTTCGCTGTGGCCCCCTCCTTGCGAGGCGCAAGCCGACATCGGCCAGCTCGGGAGCAGGATGTGTTGACATCGTCTCCGCACGAAGCTCGGCGAACGGGAGAAATCTGATGGCCGATTTTGTCATTCATCCGCTTGATCCGGAAGATGCGGCAATCACCAGCCCGAGGCGACATTCTACGCATGTCGGCAAAGGTATGCTCCGGAGCATCGCGGCGCGCTCCTCATTCGATCTCCTGATGGAAAGTGTGCAGCCGCGCGACGACGTGACGTTCGAGGCGGACAGAATTGGTGGAATTCCCGGCATCTGGGTTCGGGCGGCTAACGCGCTGCCGGACGTCGCCATTTTGCACCTGCATTCAGGCTGGTTCGGTTTTGGAAGCGCGGAGGCATTTCGCCATCTTGTTGGCCACATCGCAGCAAGAGCAGGCGCGGCGGCCTTCATTCCGGACTACCGCCTCGCGCCCGAGCACCCTTTCCCAGCGGCTGTTGATGACGTGATGGCGTGTTACCGCGGACTGGCCAAGAACGGTTGCGTCCGGATCGCCGTGACAGGAGATTCCGCAGGCGGCAATCTTGCGCTGGTGCTCGCCTCGCAAGTTGCAGGCGGTGGCGGCTTGGCAAAAGCCATACTGGCCGCAACAGCCGTCATCTCGCCGGTAACCGATTTGACGCTATCGGGAGAGTCCTACGAGACCCGGGCGGATGTCGACCCGTATTTCACGCGTGAACAGATCGCCGTGCTCACGCGCGCCTATCTGGGAGACGCCAATCCGAAAAACCCATTGGCGTCGCCTCTCTACGGATCGTTATCGGGCCTAGCTCCCGTCCGGGTGCATGTGGGAGATGACGAGGTGCTGCTCGATGACTCGCGGCGCTATGTCGAGCGCGCCGTCGCCGCCGGTGTCGATGCGACGCTCGACGTCTGGCTCGGAATGGCCCACGGATTTGCCGGCAGCGTCGGGATGTTAAAGGCATCCGCTCTCACACTGGATTCCATTGGCGCATTTATCGCGGCCAGACTTCGGGCGCGCGCGAGCTTCGCTGCCGCGATCACTGTCAACCACGGAGGAGTCACACATGACTGAGTTCGCTTCATATAAAGAAAGCTTTCCGCATGCAAAGCTGGCCCGCTCCGCCGAAAACGTCTTGGAGATGAGCTTTCACTCCGACGGGAAGACGTTGACATTCGATGCGGCAACCCACGAGGAATTTGTCGATCTTTTTCACGTTATTGGGCAAGACCCCGAAACACGCGTCGTGATAATGACTGGCACCGGCGATGCCTTCATCGACAATATAGACGGGTCGAAGTTCGATTTCGGCACCGCCAAAGGCTTTTTCAAGATGTTTCAGGAAGGCAGGCGGGTTCTCACCAACCTTCTTGACATTCCGGTGCCGGTGATCGCCGCGGTGAATGGACCCGCGACGGTCCATTCGGAATACATCCTGCTGTCGGATGTCGTGCTCGCAACTCCAGAGACTGTCTTTCAGGACAAGCCACACGCGGCCTTGGGTATCGTGCCGGGCGACGGAATCCATTCGCTCTGGCCGTATGTGATCGGATCAGTGCGGGGGCGCTACTTCGTGTTCACGCAACAGGTGTTGAGCGTCGAAGACGCCAAAGCCTACGGCGCCGTCAACGAAATCGTCCCCAGAGATCGGCTTCTCACCCGTGCGCACGAGATCGCGGCAAGAATCGCGACGCTTTCACCCCTGACCGCGCGTCTCAGTCGCATCGCTGTGACGCAGCCGTTCCGGCGGCTGCTCGACGAGAGCGTTGGATATGGTCTGACACTGGAGACGCTCTCGGCCGTGCTCACGAACCCATAGTTCCGCTCGTTCCAGTGGCCGCTGGGCCTTGCTTCGGTCCTTTTCCGCCGAGGCTTGCACGCTTGCTTTCAACTGAAAGCGGCCACTCAGTGGCAGCGGGCTTTCTCCAAGTCGTCGCGCTCGGTGGCGGCGCCGTAACTTTAGACTCCACGCTTCTCTCGCAACAAGTAAACCGCGCGAGGAACGCAGCACGCCGAGTGCGCGGCGAACGACACAACGACGACAACACTCCCGATATCTCGAAAATTCTCGGTTGGTCGGGACGGGATACGCGCTCAAGCGCAAGCAAACTCAAGGGCTTTTCTGTGGCCTTGCCTTTGCACTAGCTGGCTTGGGTCTACACGGCAATGTTGGTGCTGAGGATCGAACGCATCTTGGAAAACGGCGGGAACCGGCTTTGCTTGTCTGGCGAGCTTCGATCCGCGCATATCGAGGAGGTGCGGACCGAAATGGCGAAGGTTTTGCCGCTCGTTTTGGACCTCGCGGAGATCGGTGTTGTCGACATCGATGGCGTGCGCTGGCTGAATGCATGCCAGAGCGCGGGTGTCACGGTGGTGAATTGCGCGCCTTACATCCGCGAATGGATGCGTCAGGAGAAACTATGACGCAAGCGTGCGGGCCGCGTGGAGATCGACTGCAACAACGCGGCGCCGTTATCGGAGCCGTCTTATGGAGAAGGATGTGATGTCCGAAACAAGCGGCGTGACGATCGTGAATGGCGTCAAGGAATATCAATATTTCGCGGATGGCGATTGGCGAGCGCCCGCGAGCAAGAAGCTGTTTGACGTCTTCCGTCCTTATGACCGCAGCCTATACGCACGTGTCGCCGACAACGGGAAAAACGAGGCGAAGCTCGCGGTCGAGGCCGCGGCCAAGGCGTTCCCCGCATGGGCCGCTACCACGCCTGCCGAGCGGGCGAAGCTCTTCTTCAAAGCTGCAGAGATCGTGAAGCGCCGCCGGGCGGAAATCGCCGACATTCTCGCCGACGAGACTGGCAGCACGATTTCGTTCGCCACGTTCCAGCAGGATCTCGTGGCCGCGACGATCGAACAGGCCGCCGGATGGATGTATCTGCCCAAGGGTGAAGTCCTTGCGACCAACAATCCCGGCGTTCACTCCATCGGCCTGCGCCGTCCGCTCGGCGTCGTTGCGTGCTTCACGCCCTGGAACGGCGCCAACGTGCTTTCATGGCGCGCTGTGCAGGGCAAAATGTCTTCGGCACGAAAATAGCCGCAGCGTGTCTTCTGCAAGGGATTGCCACCGACCGTCGCGAGGTTCCGCAGCTGCGCCGAGGCCGACTTCAGAATGGCCCGGGACAGCACCGGATATTCGCCTGCCACGATGTCATTCAGCGCGACATCGTTGAGACGCGCTAGCGCACCGATGCGCAGGCCCCCGTTCGGCAATCGCGCAATATCGGCGAGCCCATCGAGCCGCGCGATATCGATCAGACGCGCCGGCTTTGCGATACCAAGGCGAAGCCAGTTGAGCAGTTCGGTGCCTCCGGCAAGAAAGGCGGTCTCGGGCACAGCTCCCTGCGCGAGGGCCTCTACGACATTCGCTGCGCGGGCATAGGCGAAGGTTTCCATCAGGTCCCTTTCTCCTGCGCCAGCACCGCTTCAATGGCGGCGACAATCTGTGGATACGATGAACAGCGGCAAATATTGCCGCTCATCCATTCGCGGATTTCGGCCGGCGTGGTCGCATGTCCTTCCCGGATGAGCGCGACGGCGGACATGACCTGACCGGGCGTGCAATAGCCGCACTGGAACGCATCTTGATCGATAAAGGCTTGCTGGACTGGGTGAAGTCTTCCGTTCTCGGCAAGACCTTCGATGGTCGTGACATCGGACTCGGCGGCGGCGGCGAGCACAAGACAGGCATTCACACGCCGCCCGTTCAAGTGCACGGTGCAGGCGCCGCATTCTCCGAAGTTGCAGCCCTTCTTGCTTCCCGTCAGTTGCAGGTGCTCGCGCAGGAGATCGAGCAAGGTGGTGCGTGCGTCGATCTGACATTCGTAGCTTGCGCCATTGACGCGTAACGCGATCTTAGGGTTCGAACTGAATTGCATGTGCTGATGAGCGCCTTCTGCCTAGCCACCACGAAGCAGAACGCGCCCACAGGTTGGCGCCTAGTCGAAAAGTCGAAGAAGAGCCCCTTTTATGCGGCATACGTACACAGCACGCACTGATCGTACACGGCAGTCGGCGGGCGCCGCATCGGTCAGTATGCTGATGGCATCGCCGCTAGCCAAAGGATTGTTCCAGCGCGCCATTGGCGAGAGCGGGGGCATGTTCGAGCCGCTGCAGCTGGCGCCCGATTATCTTTTGCGCAATGCGAAAAAGGAGGGCGTTGCTTATGCGAAGTCCGTCGGCGCGACATCTGTCGCGGCATTGCGCGCGCTGCCCGCCGACGCCTTGCTAAAAGGCAATGCCGGTGCAATTTCGCATCCTGTGATCGATCCCTATGTGCTGCCGCGCTCACCTTACGGCGTGTTCGCAGCGGGTGCGCAGAATGACGTGCCGATCCTCGTCGGTTCGAACGCCGACGAAGGGCGTTCGCTGATCCCGGACCTGGACACCGTCACCGCCACGAATTTCGACAGTGGCATCACCAAGCGCTGGGGCGCACTTCCACCGCAACTCTTGGCGCCTTATCCGCACGCGACGGACCAAGGGCGCGTGAGGCGCGACTCGATTTCGAGCGAGACCTTCGCTTCGGCTGGGACGATTGGGCTTGGGCGCGATTAGAGGCAATGATCGGAAAAAGCAGTTTGTACTACTATCACTTCACCGACGCGCCACCTTTCCCGAAAGGACTCCCGTCTATGCCGGCTGGGGCCAAGCCACTATGCCGAACTCTGGTACACGTTCGATCACTTGGATCAGTTTCCCTGGCGCTGGAGCGCAGGGGACCGGGAGTTGGCGGACGAGATGTCTAGCTACTGGGTGAATTTCGTAAAAACGGGCGATCCCAATGGCGTCTGCCTTCCGCAATGGCCGCGGTTCACCATGCGGGACAGCCGGGTGCTCTATCTGGACAGTCCTGTCGCCGTCCATGGAGTTGCAGATCTGAAACCGCTGAGCGTGTTCGACGCCGTCTATGCACAAGCACGAGGCGCGCCTTTCGGCAGCATGCCGCTGCGCTAGCCGCGGACCGCATCCGCGTCTGCACCCTCCAATCGAGAAGATGCAACGGCACGTAGCTGAGCGGGAGAGCATCCGGCCTGCCGCTGCCTTATGGCGGCGTGCGCGGCGGCGATCAGCGGATTTGGACCGCGGGCATCAACTGGTAGCCGAATAGTGTCCTCCGATTTGCCCTCGACTACCGGCGAATGGATGTGCACCGGCTCGGCCCACCGGCCTCGATGTCGGTCAGCGCTTGGGTGCCGTATCGTTGCGTTCGCAACTTCAGGAAGTCAGGTCCCGCAGAAGGTCTGCAGGACCACTTCTTCCGGACGGGGCGGTGTGCCATACTCGGCAGCGAGGGGCTGATCGCCATACGGGTCGGCGAGGACGGCCAGCAACCTCTCGAACGGCGCAAAATCCCCGTCGGCCTGCGCCGCGGAAATTGCCGCTTCGACTCGGTGATTGCGCGGGACCACTGCGGGGTTCACAGCGCGCATTGCGGCGGCGCGTTGGCTCGGCAGAACGTCTTCGTGCGCCAGCCTGTCCTTCCACTTCGCCAGCCAGCTGTCGATCGGCGACCCGTTGAACAGGGCACGCACACCCTCGTCATGGCGCTCCGCGCTGTCGCACAGCCGCCGAAACGTCAGCGTGAAATCGGCGTGCCCCTCCGCCATGCGCTCCAGCAGCTCGGCGATCAACGCCGGATCTTCGTCTCGCCGCTCCACAAACCCGACCTTGGCGCGAAAGCCTTCCGCCAAAGCCCGATAGGCGTCAAGCGCCTGTTTTGCTGCGTTCACCGCGGCGTCCGCGTCAGCGTCGAGCAATGGCAACAACGATTCGGCGAACCGCATCAGGTTCCAATGCGCGATGCGCGGCTGGTTTGAATACGCGTAACGGCCCTGATGGTCGATTGAGCTGAATACCTGCTTCGGATGATAGGCATCCATGAAGGCGCACGGTCCGTAGTCGATTGTCTCGCCGGCGATCGAGGTGTTGTCGGTGTTCATCACTCCATGAATGAACCCGACCAGCTGCCAGCGCGCAATCAGCTTTGCGGTCCGCCCGATCACCGCTTTCAGCAATTCGAGATAAGGCTGAGCGCCGGCTTGGGCTTCCGGATACAGCCGCGCGATCACTTAGTCGGCAAGCGCGCGCACGCCATCGACATCGTCACGGTTGGCGAAAAACTCAAAGGCGCCGACTCGTACGTGACTTCTCGAAACCCGCGTCAGCACCGCTCCTGGAAGCATGGCCTCCTGACGAAGCACCCACTCCCCTGTTGCGACCGCGGCCAGCGAGCGCGTCGTGTTAATCCCAAGGGCGTGCACGGCCTCGCTGACGATGTACTCGCGGATCACGGGCCCAAGCGCGGCGCGCCCGTCCCTATTGCGTGAATATGGCGTCGGTCCTGAGCCCTTGAGCTGCACATCGTGGAGCAGGCCGACCGGTCCTCGGAGTTCCCGGTGTGGTGGCTCAGGCTCGGCATCGATATCGAGCGCATCAAACCCGGCTGCCCGCAGCAAAACGGCCGCCATGAGCGCATGCACCTGACACTCAAGCTTGAGACCACCAAACCTGCCGGCGCAAACTTCCTTCAGCAGCAGCAAAGGTTCGACAGCTTCATCGATACCTTCAACACCGAACGCCCGCACCAGGCCATTGGCATGCGTTGCCCCGCCGAACTCTACCGCCGCTCACTTCGCCACTATCGCGGCCTGCCCCAGCTCGACTACCCCCTCCACGACAAGACCGTCACCGTCACCACCTGCGGCCGCATCTGCTACAAGCAGCGCAAGATCAATCTCAGTTCCGTCTTCGCCGGCCAAAACGTCGGCGTCAGACAAACCGACGACCGCATCTGGCTCGTCACCTTCATGCATTACGATCTGGGATACTTCGATGACGAGACCTGCAGGCTCGAACCACTCCAAAGCCCTTTCGGGCCGAAAGTGTTACCTATGTCTCCGGAATAACCTGTAATCCATGTGTCCGGTATGGACCATAGTGACGTGGCGGACAGGGAGGGATTCGAACCCCCGATACCCTTGCGGGTACGCCGCATTTCGAGTGCGGTGCTTTCAACCGCTCAGCCACCTGTCCGCAGGGTGGGAAGATATATAGTCGCCACAGGCCCGTCGCAAGCACGGCTCGCTAGGTCCGGCGGGCAACCCATTCGACCGCGGCATGCGCGGCCGGCCCACGCGCCAACAGCGGCAGGATTTCGTCCGATGCTGCCCGCATTTCGGCATCGAATTCGTAGGGTGGATTGATCACCAGAAGACCGGCCGCGGAAAGCCTGTTGCCGGCGTTCGGCTCGCATCCCACATCCATGGTGGGTTTCAGCAGATCGGTGACACCGGCTGCCAACAGTTCGCCAGCCAGGGCGTCCACCCGTGACGCGAGCTTCAGCGGATACCAGATCAGGTAAACGCCGGTCGCGAACTTGCGGACTGCGGCCGGGACCGTTTGACCAAGGCGCGCAAATTCGTCCGGTTCTTCATAAGGCGGATCGATGAGAACCAGCCCCCGGCTTTCTTTGGGCGGAAGCTGGCGCGGCAGCAGCAGATAGCCATCGCCTTCGATCGCCCCCGCCTGCCGGAACGGAACCAGTGTCTGCCTGAGTGCGGCAAATTCGGCGGGATGCTTTTCTATCGCCGCGCAGCGATCCTGCAGCCGCAGCGATTTGGCGACGATGAGAGGCGAGCCGGGATACTTCGCGGGCCCGAAGCTGCGTACCATATCCAGATACTCGCGAAGCAACGGCGATTGTGGCTCATAATTGCGGAACTTCGCGATGCCGTCGGCGGCCTCGCCGCTGCGGCATGCCTCGTCACTATCCAATGCGTAGAGGCCGCGCCCGGCGTGGGTGTCGATGACGGCGAACGGCTTTGCCTTTTTCTTCAGGTGCCGGAGCGCCGCCATCAACGCGATGTGCTTGTGCACGTCGGCAAAGTTGCCAGCATGGTACTCATGGCGGTAGTTCATGTGCGTTTGACGCGGCGCGGCCGGCGCACGAGTTCGCCGCCGCAATTCGGACAAGCGTGCGCCATCGCCGCGGCGCACGGCTCGCAAAATGTGCACTCATAGCTGCAGATGCGCGCCTGATCGCCATCGGCCGGAAGCGGAAGCCGGCAACGCTCGCAGAGCTGCCGCATTTCGAGGGTCATGCGATATCTTTGAGCGAGGCGAACCGCCTGGGTCAAGCGGCGCGATTTGCTGCTATGCTCGCGCATCGGAGCAGACATTGCATATCGTGATGCACATCTTGAGTGCCGTCCTGGCAGCGCTTGCGCTGGTCGGGGCGATTTACACGCTTGCCGCGGCCATCCTGGCGACAAGGTTCCGGAGCAGCGCAGCGAGCGACCGTGGAGAGGCCTCGCCCGTCACAATTCTCAAGCCGTTGAAGGGAGCCGGAGCGGGATTGGAAGACTGCCTCGAGAGCATTCTTACCCAAGACCGTGGCGGCCCGAAGCAGATCGTATTCGGGGTCGCCGATGCGGGCGATCCTGCCATTGCCGTGGCCCGCAGGCTAATCAGCGATCATCCGGATTGCGATTGCACGCTGGTCATCGAAGCCGCTGTACGCGGCGCCAATCGCAAGGTCTCCAACCTGACGAACATGATGGCGGCGGCGAAACACGAATTGCTGATCGTCAGCGACAGCGACATAGCTGTCCCGGCGGCCTGGCTGCGCACGGTCGTGGGCGAACTGCAGCAGCCGCAAACGGGTGCGGTGACGTGCCTCTATTCTGGTAAAGCACTCACGGGATTCTGGGCCAAGATCGCTGCCCTCGGCATCAGCTACCAGTTTCTGCCCAATGCAGTGTTCGGATACAGAGCGGGACTCGCGGATCCCTGCACAGGCGCAACGATTGCGCTGCGACGGGAAACACTGGACGCGATCGGCGGATTTGCCGCCTTCGCCGACTGCCTTGCGGACGATTACGAGATCGGCCGCGCCGTCCGGATGAGCGGCCTTTCGGTCGCGGTTTCTTCCGTCACCGTGGAGCACGCCTGCACCGAGGCTTCGCTGGTGGAATGGTGGCGGCATGAGCTTCGCTGGGCCCGGACGATCCGAATGATCGAAGGTGCAGGTTACGCGGGCAGCCTGGTCACACAGCCGCTCCCCCTGGCCCTCCTGGCCTTGGTCATCGGGGGGTCGGGCGCCCTGCCCATCGCGGCGGCCGTGGCCGCTCTTGTTTCCCGCCTGTTCTTGAAGCTGGCGGTGGATCGGCGCGTTAAAGAAGGAGCTGGGCCACTGTGGCTCTTGCCTGTGCGGGATGTCCTGTGGTTTGCCGTATTTATAGTATCATTCTTTGGGACCAGGGTCCGCTGGCGCGAGGCGCAGCTTCAGGCCCGGCGGCGCGCGGCGCTGCAGTCATGAGGTGACGATGCAAAGGACACTTTTCCTTCAGGCCCCTTCCTTCGAGGGTTTCGACGGCGGAGCCGGATCGCGATATCAGGCAAAGCGCGAGATCCGGAGCTTCTGGTACCCGACCTGGCTCGCCCAGCCGGCCGCGCTCGTGGAGAACAGCAAGCTCATCGATGCGCCGCCGCACGGGCTCTCCTTCGCCGACATCGCCCCGCAGATCCGGGATTTCGATCTCGTGGTGATGCACACCTCCGTGCCCTCGTTCAACTCCGACGCGAAGACGGCCCAGGCAATCAAGGACCTGAAGCCGGGGATCAAGGTCGGCCTGATCGGAGCCAAGGTAGCGGTCGACCCCGAGGGCAGCCTGAAGAATGCGCCGGCCGTCGACTTCGTGGCCCGCAACGAGTTCGACTTCACCATCAAGGACATTGCGGACGACCAGCCCTGGTCTGGGATCAAGGGCATCAGCTACCGCAATTCCGAGGGCGCGATCGTTCACAACCAAGATCGCGAGATGCTGGAGAACATGGACGCGCTGCCGTTTGTCACGCCCGTCTACCAACGTGACCTGGAGATCGAGCGCTACTTCATCGGCTACCTGAAGCACCCGTACATCTCCATCTACACGGGCCGCGGCTGCAAATCGCGTTGCACTTTCTGCCTGTGGCCGCAAACTGTTGGAGGACATCGCTACCGCACACGCAGCGTCGGCCATGTCATCGAGGAAATCGCCTGGGCGCAGAAGGCGTTTCCGCAGGTCAAGGAGTTCTTCTTCGACGACGACACCTTCACCGACAATCTGCCGCGCGCCGAAGCCATCGCCAAGGAACTGGGGAAGCTCGGCGTGACCTGGTCGTGCAACGCGAAGGCGAATGTTCCGCGCGACTCACTGAAGGTGATGCGCGACAACGGCCTGCGGCTCCTCCTCGTTGGATATGAATCCGGTAATCAGCAGATCCTGCACAACATCAAGAAAGGCATGCGGATCGAAGTCGCCGAGCGATTCACCAAGGATTGCCATGACCTCGGAATAACCATCCATGGCACCTTCATTCTCGGCTTGCCGGGCGAGACGACTGAGACCATCGAAGAGACTGTCCGCTTTGCCAACCGGATCAACCCGCACACGATCCAGGTATCGCTTGCGGCTCCATATCCGGGAACGTTCCTGTACGATCAGGCGGTCAAGAATGGCTGGCTGGACGCCGCAAATGCGGAGTTGGTGGATGACAGCGGGATACAGATCGCGCCCCTCCACTATCCGCACCTCTCGCATCGCGAAATCTATGATTCGCTGGAGATGTTCTACAAACGCTTCTATTTCCGCGGCGGCAAGATCGCCTCCATCGTGGGCGAGATGATCCGCAGTCCGGACATGATGAAGCGCCGCTTGCGCGAGGGGGTCGAGTTCTTCCATTTCCTGCGCGAACGTCAGGAACACGCCGCTTGAGAGGCCTCATCGTCACGGCCGATGATTTTGGCGCCGCGCCCGAGGTGAACGACGCCGTCGAGCAGGCGCACCGCAACGGCATTCTGACGGCTGCCAGCCTCATGGTTGCAGGACCGGCCGCGTCCGATGCCGTCGCGCTGGCGCGGCGCATGCCGGGGCTGCGTGTCGGACTGCATCTGACCTTGCTGGAAGGGCGGCCGGTGTTGCCGCCGGCGCAAGTTCCCAGCCTTGTGGATTCGCACGGGGCTTTCCGCACCGATATGGGGCGCTTCGGCGTCGACATATTCACCCATGCGGGCGTGCGGCGACAGCTTGCCGACGAGGTCGCGGCACAGTTCGAAGCCTATCGCGCGACGGGACTGCCGCTCGATCATGTCAACGCCCACAAGCATTTCCATCTGCATCCGACGTTTGCGGGTATCATCCTGCGCATTGGGGCGCGTTTTGGGATGCGGGCGATCCGCGTGCCGTATGAGCCGCGTGGGCCACTGTGCGCCGCCGAACCCGGCGTCCGCGCGGACTTCGCGCTCGATACCATGCCTTGGGCGGTTCTGCTGCGCGCGCGGGCCGCGGCGGCCGGCCTGACCATAAGCGACGCGGTGTTCGGGTTGCGATGGTCGGGCGCAATGACGCGCGATCGGCTTTCGGGGCTGATCTCACATCTGCCCGAGGGTCTCAGCGAAATTTATCTGCATCCCGCCACCGGCGCTTTCGAAGGTTCCGCACCGGGCTATCGTTACAGGGATGAACGCGAGGCGCTGTGCGATGGTGAAATCGTCTCTCTCGTCCGGCGGTCCGGCATTCGCACGGGAGGTTACGCCGACTTCGGCCCGCAATGCCGGGCGCCTGAGACCGCGACACACCATCCGGACATTCAGCAAAGGGTCCTCTCATGAGCAGCCCCGCTCTCGCCATGCCCGACGTCACCTTCGACGCGCCAATGCCGAAGGACGACCAGATTCGCGTCGGCAGCGAAGAGCACAAGAATCTGTTTTGTGCGACCCTGCTCACCACCTTCAATCCGTACAAGCCTGCCGTCATCGATTGGCCGAAGCTTTCGGTGGACGTGCGCGATCGCCTGGTGCAGCTGCCGATCTGGGACATCGCAGTACAGACGGAAGGCCGGGCCGGAATGAACGTCTCGTCCTACGCTGGGCTGGTGCAGGATCGGATCCTCAAGCGCGCGGTCGAGCTGAATGCGTTCGAGGAAAAGCGCCACAAGCATGTGCTGTCCAACCTGGTCCAGGCTTACGGCATCCAACTCGCGCCGGAACCGGAATACGTGTTCCCGCGCGACCCCGAATGGGCCTTCATGCAAACCGGCTACAGCGAATGCATCGACAGCTTCTTCGCGTTCGGCCTGTTCGAGGCTGCCAAACGCTCCGGCTTCTTTCCGCCCGAGCTGGTCGATACGTTCGAGCCGGTCATCCAGGAGGAAGGCCGGCACATTCTGTTCTTCGTCAACTGGAGCGCCTGGCATCGCAGGAATCTACCGCTGTGGCGGCGGCCATTCTTCGTTGCGAAGATTTTCGCGGTCTGGATCTATTTGATCTGGGAGCGCATCGGCATCGCGCGCGACGTCGGCCACGGCACACAGGACAACAACTTCACCATGAATGGCGCCAAGCAACTCGAGGCCGACATCGATCTCCGCGACCTGGTCGGAATCTGCCTCGCGGAGAATGACCGCCGGCTGGGCATTTACGACAGGCGGCTGCTACGGCCGCGCCTCGTGCGCACCCTGGCGCGCTTCGCCTACCGGCTTCTCGGAGGAAAGCCGCAACGCGCGGCGTAAGGTCCATGGCCGATCGCGTTCTTGTCACCGGCGCATCGGGATTCGTCGGCTCGGCTGTCGCCCGCGCACTGTTGGCACGCGGATTTTCGGTTACGGCGATGCTGCGTCCGTCCAGTCCCCGCACGAACGTCGCCGATATCGACTGCGAGATTGTCATCGGCGACATGCTCAACACTGTGGACATGAAGCGGGCGATGAAGGATGCGCGCTATGTTTTCCACGTTGCGGCAGACTACCGCCTTTGGGCTCCCGATCCCGAAGAGATCATCCGCAACAATGCGAATGGCACGCGCGCCGCGATGGAGGCAGCCGAAGCGGAGGGCGTGGAGAAGATCGTCTACACCAGCAGCGTGGCGACTCTGAAGCCCATCGCCGGCGCTGCGGCTGATGAAAATTCGCGCCACACCCCCGAAAGCGCCATCGGCGCATACAAGCGCAGCAAGGTGGTTGCGGAACGCTTGGCGCAGCGCGCCATCGCCGAGCGCAATCTGCCCGTGGTGATCGTCAATCCCTCCACGCCGATCGGTCCGCGCGACATCAAACCGACGCCCACCGGACGCATCATCGTGGAGGCCATGACCGGCCGCATTCCCGCCTTTGTGGATACGGGATTGAATCTGGTTCACGTCGACGATGTCGCGGAAGGCCATGTGCTGGCGCTGGAGAAAGGGCGCGTGGGCGAGATGTATGTTCTCGGCGGGCAGGATGTTTCCTTGCAACAAATGCTTGCCGACATTGCCGCAGAAACAGGGCGGGCCGCACCGCGCATCCGGCTCCCGCGCGCGCCCCTTTATCCGCTCGGCTTCGCCTTCGAGGCGATCGCACGGTTCACCAGGAAGGAGCCGCTCCTGACGTTGGATTCCCTGCGCATGTCGGAGCACCACATGTTCTTCAGCTCCGCGAAAGCGGAACGCGAGCTTGGCTATCATGCGCGGCCCTATCGCGAGGCCCTGCGCGATGCGATCGCCTGGTTTCGCGAGGCGGGTTACGCATGAGCGCGATCGCGCTTCTGATCGCAATGGCTTCGTTCGCCGCGTGGCTGTATCTCGTCGCCGGTCGCGGTTTCTTCTGGCTCGCGCGGGAGCGCGACGATCTGGACGATCCGGCCCCACCGGCACACTGGCCGTCGGTTGCCGCCATCGTTCCGGCACGCAACGAAGCCGATGTGATTGAGCAGTCCCTCTCCAGCCTCATTGGGCAGGACTATGCGGGGACTTTTCACATCATTCTGGTCGACGATCAGAGCACAGACCAAACCGCTGCTTCCGCGCGCGCGCTGATGCGCGACAACCGATTGACGGTGGTCTCAGGTGTGGCGCGTCCCACCGGCTGGACGGGCAAGCTGTGGGCTCAGCAACAGGGCATCGAACGCGCAATGGCCCACCATGCGCCGGATTACCTCTGGCTCACCGATGCCGACATCGCCCACGCACCCGACACCTTGGCAAGCCTCGTGGCGCGCGCGGAGCAGGGCCGGGTGCTCGTGTCGCTGATGGCGAAATTGCGCTGCGAGACGTTCGCCGAGCGCATGTTCGTGCCCGCCTTCGTGTACTATTTCGACATGCTCTATCCCTTCGCCTGGGTGAACGGCAACGGACGTACGGCAGCGGCCGCCGGCGGCTGCATGCTGGTGCGCCGTACAGCTCTCGAAGCCGCGGATGGTATCGCGCAAATCAAGGGGCGAATTATCGACGATTGCGCGCTGGGCAGCCTGATGAAGGCTAAAGGCCCCATTTGGCTTGGACTGACCAAACGCTCCGTCAGTTTGCGGCCATACGTCCACATCGGCGATGTCGGGCAGATGATCGCCCGTTCGGCTTACGCGCAGCTCGACTATTCTGCGCCGATGTTGATCGGAACCGTGATCGGCATGCTGTTGATCTTCGCCGCGCCGCCGCTGCTCGCTGTATTCGCTGGCGGGTGGCCCCGGGCGCTCGGTTCGCTCGCATGGGTCCTAATGATCATAAGTCTCGTGCCGATGCTGCGATTTTATGGGCGGTCGCCCTTGTGGGGCGTCGTCCTGCCGATCATCGGCGCCGCCTACACGGCCTTCACGATTCAATCGGCAATTCAGTTCTGGCGCGGCAAGGGCGGCATGTGGAAGGGCCGGCCGCAGGCGATGCCGTCATGAGCGAACTTGCTTCCGGCAAGGGACGCAACGACGAGAATTTCCCCGTCGCATCGTTCCTGATCCACCCGCGCCATCGGCCGGTCGTGCACGCCTTCTACCGCTTTGCGCGCAGCGCCGATGACATCGCCGATCACCCGACGGCGGCAGCGGATGAGAAGCTGCACCTGCTCGAAGAAATGGATCGGACGCTCACCGGCGAACTCGACAGTTCACCGGAAGCCCTGACCCTCCGCCGAGTTCTGCAAGAGCGCGACCTCAGCGTGCAGCATGCGTTGATGCTGCTCGAAGCCTTTCGCCGCGATGTCACCAAGCTGCGCTACGCCGATTGGAATGATCTGATGGACTACTGCCGCTATTCGGCGATGCCGGTCGGCCGCTTTGTTCTTGATGTGCATGGCGAGGCGCGCGAGATCTGGCCGGCGTCCGATGCGCTCTGTGCCGCCCTGCAGGTTATCAATCACCTGCAGGATTGCGGCGAGGACTACCGCAAGCTCAATCGCGTCTACATTCCGCTCGATCATCTCGGCCGCGCCGGTCTCGGCGTCGAAGCGCTGGGCGACGGGAAAGCGTCGCCTGCTCTCACGCGCGTTATCCGCGAGCTGGCGGAACGGACGCACACGCTCCTGGCAATCTCCCGGCCCTTCGCAAGCCGGATCCATGACCGGCGGTTGTCCGCAGAAGTTGCCGTAATCCAGGCCGTGGCAGAAAATTTGACGAAGCGCCTCATGTGCCGCGACCCGCTCTCGGAACGCGTACACCACTCCAAAGCGGAAGCAACCGTGCTGGCGCTGGGTGCCTTGACGAGATGGCCATTTTTGCGCCGCCCTTCGGCCCGGCCGGCAGCCGCCACCGTTCGGGGATCGTAATGCTGCAGCAGGAAAGTCACGGGCGCTATCCGCAGCCGGTGGACATCGGCGCCATCGAGAAGAAGGCATCGCGCAGCTCGTTCTACACGGCCATGAAGCTGATGGCGAAAGCCGAACGCGAGGCGATGTTCGCGATCTACGCGTTTTGCCGCGCCGTGGACGACATCGCCGACGATGGCCACGGCACGCGCATGGAACGGCTGGCAGCGCTGGATCATTGGCGCGATTCCATCGAGGCGATTTATCGCGGGAAATCCCCTGCCCTGACGCGGTTTCTCGAAGACAGCATCGGCCGCTACCCGCTCGACAAGACGGACTTCCTCACCGTCATCGACGGCATGCAGATGGATGTAGACAACGATATTCGGGGGCCGGATCTGAACACGCTCGATCTCTACTGCGATCGCGTGGCGAGCGCCGTCGGCCGCCTGTCGGTGAAAGTGTTCGGGATGGAACATGAACCCGGCGTACTGTTGGCGCATCATCTCGGCCGCGCGCTGCAGCTTACGAACATCGTGCGCGACCTGGATGAGGATGCGGAAATCGGCAGGCTGTATCTGCCGCATGAGTACCTGACGCAGGCCGGAATCGTCACCCGTGACCCCCGCGACGCAATCGCCGATTCCCGTATCGATGCGGCCTGCCGCTCCATGGCCGCGCTGGCCCATGAACACTATTCGGCGGCGGGAAGGGTTCTCGCGCAGAATCCGCAAGGCCATCTTCGTGCGCCGCGCCTGATGCACGCGGTGTATTCCGCCATCCTCGGCAAGATGGAGGCGCAAGGGTGGGCGTCGCCGCGCCGTCGCGCAAAGCTCGGCAAGGGAGAGCTTCTGCTGATCCTCTTGCGTCATGGACTGAGTGGATGAGCGGCAGGGCCTATGTCATCGGGGCAGGGCTATCCGGTCTTGCTGCAGCGGTGCATCTCGCGTCCGCCGGTGTTTCGGTGGAGGTGTTCGAAGGCGCGCCGCAAGCCGGTGGGCGCTGCCGCTCCTATTTCGATCCGGTGCTGAACCAGTTGATCGACAACGGCAACCACCTGGTCCTCTCCGGCAACTGGGCGACGCACGAATATCTCGGCCGCGTCGGCGCTCGCGGCGGACTGACCGGACCGGACAAGCCCGAATTTGTGTTCGTCGATCTTCAGTCCGGCAAACGCTGGATCATTCGGCCAAATGAGGGGCCGATTGGCTGGTGGATTTTCAGCGACGCACGGCGCGTACCGGGAACGCGCACAGCGGATTATCTCGCAATCCTGAAACTGTTGCGGCCCCGGCGCGGCGCACGCGTTAGCGATATGATTGCCTGCCGCGGCCCCTTGTGGGAACGCCTGCTCAACCCGTTGCTCGTTGCGACGCTGAACAGCGAACCGGAATCCGCTTCGGCAGGGCTTGCGGCGGCAGTGCTGCGCGAAACGCTGGCGAAAGGCGGCCGCGCCTACCGGCCGCGCATCGCTTTCCCGACCCTGGCCGGCGCATTCATCGACCCTGCACTCGCGTTCCTCGAAAGCAAATCTGCCACCGTCGGTTTTGGCCAGCGCCTGCGCGCGCTCACGGTGGAGGGGAACAAAGTCACAAAACTGGAGCTATCGCAGGGCACGATCCCGATCGATGACAGTGAAATGGTCGTACTCGCCGTGCCGGCCTGGGTGGTGAAGGAGTTGCTGCCGGAGGTCACGGCGCCAAACGAATTCCGCGCGATCCTCAATGTCCATTTCCAGATCGCGGCCCCGGCAGGTGCTCGCATGATGACCGGCGTGCTCGGTGGCACCACGGAGTGGATTTTCGCCTTTCCGGATCGCATCGCCGTCACCGTCAGCAATGCCGACCGGCTCATGGACGAGCCGCGGGACGAATTGGCGGCGCGCATCTGGAACGAGGTTGCTGCCGTTATGAAGATGGATGCACCATTGCCACCGTTTCAGATTGTGAAGGAACGGCGCGCCACGTTCGCCGCCACACCCGAGCAGGCGCGGCTTCGCCCGCCAGCCGCGACGCGTTGGCGCAATCTGTTGCTCGCGGGCGACTGGACGGATACCGGTCTTCCGGCCACCATCGAAGGCGCCATTCGCTCCGGGCGGACGGCCGCTGAACTTGCTCTCAAACGAGGGGGACATTGAGCGCGACCGCCATGGATCAGGTTCTGACGCGCGACGTGAACAGAAGCGATCTCGATCGCGCCATCGCGTCCGCCGCAGAGGCCATGCTCAAGCAGCAGCGGGAGGACGGGCACTGGGTGTTCGAACTCGAGGCCGATGCCACCATTCCGGCCGAATACGTGCTGCTCGTCCACTATCTGGGTGAGGTGCCCGACCTCGAGCTGGAACGGAAGATCGGCACATATCTGCGCCGCAGGCAGAATGCAGAGGGCGGCTGGCCGCTGTATTACGATGGCGCTACCGATCTCTCCTGCACGATAAAGGCGTACTTCGCGCTGAAGATGATCGGCGATCATCCGGATGCGCCGCACATGGCGAAAGCACGCGCGGTCATTCTCGCCCGCGGCGGCGCACGGCGCAGCAACGTGTTCACCCGGTTCCTCCTCGCGCTCTATGGCGAAACGGAATGGAAAAACGTGCCGAACGTGCCGGTGGAGCTTATCTTGTTGCCCCGGTGGTTTCCCATCCATCTGTCCAAGATGTCGTACTGGGCGCGCACGGTGATCGTGCCGCTGCTGGTGCTGCAGGCACTGAAACCGCTGGCGCGCAATCCGCGCCGCGTTCGCGTGGCGGAGCTGTTCACTGATTCGCCGCGGGCGCGCATCGCACCGCACCAGAGCCGCGCCTGGGCGATTTTCTTCAACGCCCTCGATGTTGTGCTCAAATGGTTCGAGCCACACTGGCCAAAGACAATGCGCAAGCGCGCCCTCGACCGTTGCGTGCAATTCGTGACGGAGCGGCTGAACGGCGAGGACGGCCTCGGCGCGATTTACCCTGCCATGGCGAACAGCGTGATGATGTTCGTCGCGCTCGACTATCCGCCGGAACATCCCGGCCGCGCCATCGCCCGCAAATCTGTCGACAAGCTTCTCGTCATCCACGAGGACGAAGCCTATTGCCAACCCTGCGTCTCACCCGTCTGGGATACCGCTCTCGCAGTGCACGCGATGATGGAAGCCGGCACAGGCGCGCGGGCTGTGGGTCGCGCGCTCGATTGGCTGAAGCCTCGTCAGGTGCTGGACGTGAAGGGCGACTGGGCCGATGAGCGGCCGAATGTGCGCCCGGGCGGTTGGGCATTTCAGTACAACAACGCGCAGTATCCAGACCTGGACGACACCGCCGTGGTCGTCATGGCACTGGACCGCGGCAAGCAGATCGCACCGCTACGCGACGATCGCGACGCCATCGCCCGCGGCGAAGAATGGGTCGTGGGTTTGCAAAGCGGGAACGGCGGCTGGGGCGCGTTCGACGCCGACAATTCGTACTCCTATCTCAACAACATCCCCTTCGCCGATCACGGCGCGCTGCTCGACCCGCCGACGGAAGATGTCACCGGCCGTTGCCTCGGGATGCTGGCGCAATTGGGCGAGCCGAACGACAGCCAGCGCATGAAGGATGCCATCGCCTATCTCGAGCGCGTGCAGCTGAAGGACGGAAGCTGGTTCGGCCGCTGGGGCGTGAACTACATCTACGGCACATGGTCGGCGCTGGCCGGATTGAATGCCGCCGGCGTCGAGCCCGATCACCCGATGATCCGCCGCGCCGCCGAGTGGCTCATCTCCATCCAGAACGAAGATGGCGGCTGGGGCGAACGCTGCGACAGCTACAGGCTCGACTATGCGGGGTATGAGCGCGCGCCATCGATCGCCTCACAAACCGCGTGGGCCCTCCTAGGTCTGATGGCGGCAGGCTGTGTCGACCATGCCGCAGTGGCGCGCGGTGTCGCCTACTTGCGGCACACCCAGCAAGCGGATGGTCTCTGGTCCCAGGAACATTACACCGGCGGCGGATTCCCGCGCGTGTTCTATCTTCGCTACCACGGCTACCCGAAGATCTTTCCGCTTTGGGCGCTGGCGCGGTATCGCAACCTGAAAGCCGCGAATTCGCGGCGCGTCATGCACGGACTCTAGCATGCTGGTCGTTGCCGTGGGTCTTGCGCGGGAAGCCCGGATCGCCGCCGCGCCCGGAATAAAGGTCGTGGTGGGCGCCTGCGATGCCGCAAAGCTGCGCGAGAAGCTGTCTGCCGCCATCGATGGTGGAGCGAAGGCCATTCTGAGCTTCGGCATTGCCGGCGCGCTGTCGCCCATGCTGCGCACCGGCGATTGCGTCATCGCGTCGGCGGTTCATGCAGGCCAGCGCGGCTTGCACACCGACCAGCGCTGGACCGCAGCCATCAAGGAGCGTTTGCCGGCGACCCTCACGGCGCCGATCCTGGGCACGGATTCCATCGTCGATAGCGCGCGCGAGAAGCGGCGGCAATTCGCGCGCACCGGCGCCGCGGCCGTGGACACAGAATCGCACATCGTCGCGGCGTTGGCTGCCGAACGCGGTCTGCCGTTCGCGGCGATAAGAGTGATTACCGACACGGCGGCTGCCAATCTCCCGGCGGCCGCCCTCGATGCCATTGGACCAGATGGCGAGCCGAAGTTCTGGCGCGTGCTGGGGTCCGTGCTGCTCAGTCCCGGACAGATTCCCCTCCTGATGCAGACCGGCAGCGACGCGCGTGCGGCTTGCCGGGTCTTGCAGCGCTGCCGCCAACGCCTCGGCCCCGGCTTCGCGGCCGATTGGTAGATGACGAAAGGGCGCCGGAGGTGGCGCCCTTTCACATGTCACGAGGAGGAGGATTGAAGGAGAACTACGCGGCGATTTCCTTGCCGTCCGGATCGCGCAGCACATAGCCGCGGCCCCAGACGGTTTCGATGTAATTGTCGCCATTGGTGGCGGCGGCGAGCTTCTTGCGCAGCTTGCAGATGAACACGTCGATGATCTTGAGTTCGGGCTCATCCATGCCGCCATAGAGATGGTTCAGGAACATCTCTTTCGTCAGCGTGGTGCCCTTGCGGAGCGAGAGCAGCTCCAGCATCTGATATTCCTTGCCGGTCAAGTGCACGCGCTGGCCATCCACCTCGACGGTCTTCGCATCGAGATTGACGGTGAGCTTGCCGGTGGTGATGACTGACTGGCTGTGGCCCTTGGAGCGGCGCACGACGGCCTGGATGCGCGCAACCAGCTCGTCCTTGTGGAATGGCTTCGTCATGTAGTCGTCGGCGCCGAAGCCCAGGGCCTTCACCTTCGCTTCGACGATCGCATTGCCCGAGAGGATCATAACCGGCGTTTGCACCTTGGCGAGCCGCAGCGACTTCAGAACCTCGAACCCGCTCATGTCGGGGAGCTGCAGGTCGAGCACGACGATGTCGTAATCGTACAGCTTGCCGAGGTCGATGCCCTCCTCCCCCAGATCGGTGGTGTAGACATTGAAGCCTTCAGAGCGAAGCATCAGCTCGATGGAGCGTGCCATCGCGCTGTCGTCTTCGATCAAGAGCACGCGCATCTCAAATTCCCCTTTCGGTTGCCGCGCAAAAGCGGCTCCGCGTCGTTAACGGACGGTGAGACGGTAAAGCGAAATGGTTAACGTTCGCTTTAACCAAAGATCAAACCGTCTCTGCCTATACAGGAGACCCCACGGATTCCATACGGAACAGTCCCCACATAGCCCCATCTCCTTGATTCGGCTTGTTAAGTTTACTGCCACTTAAATTGTTGCGTGCAAGATACCGCTTCGAACCTGGCAAAGGGCCACCGGACTTGCATGCGCTGCTGAAAGAAATCGAGACTGTTCCGACCCTTCGCCGCTTCGGCCGGGTGGCCCGAATCGAGGGGTTGCTGGTCGAGGTAACCGGCGCCGCCGGTGCCGTGAGCCTTGGCGGCACGGTCCGGCTAACTGTCTCCAGCGGCTTGCAAATTCCTTGCGAAGTCGTCGGATTTCGCGACGGCCGGGCGCTGGTCATGCCGCTTGGGGAACTCACCGGCGTGAGCCTCGGCACGCGGGCCGACTTCGACGACCGGCCCGCCATGATCCACCCTTCCACCGCCTGGCTCGGCCGCGTCATCGACGCCTTCGGCCGGCCGACCGACGGCAAGGGCGCGCTGCCGCAGGGCCTGCGCGGCTATCCGCTGAAGGCACCGCCGCCGTCCGCCCATACCCGCGCGCGCGTCGGGGCCAAACTGGATCTCGGCATCCGCGCGCTGAATGCATTCACCACCTGCTGCAAGGGCCAGCGGATGGGCATCTTCGCCGGCTCGGGCGTCGGTAAGAGCGTGACGCTCGGCATGATGTCGCGGTACACGTCGGCGGAGGTCAACGTGATCGCACTCATCGGCGAACGCGGTCGCGAAGTCAACGAA
>DASYBT010000059.1:0-15735 GCA_036500585.1 Rhizomicrobium sp. | reverse complement strand
CCGCCCACTCGTTGTTGTCGAGACCGCCATTCGTCGGCCCGCCGCTGGGTTTGACGCTCGATTTCAATGCCTGGGTGAGCTTGTTCTCATCGACCGGGCATTTGGCGGCTGCATGGGCGGCAAGCGGCAGCAGGGTCAGCGCGACGCACAGGGAAACGGGTGCAAACGATCCGGACATTCGGCTCCTCCGCCAGATGACGTGAAGTCAACGGGCATCTCCCGCCCTGCGGTTCCGGGTTCCGGCGGCGGATTGCTTGTCCTTTTATAAGTCTGCCCGCGGCGTCATTGCGGCAGGTAGTCGTTGGGTTCGACCAGCTTCAGCCCCGGCGTTTCGCTGACGCATTGGCGCAGCAAGAACGCGTGGCCCGATCCGTAGAAGACCACGACACGATCGCCTGGTCTGGTGGCCTGCAAGAGATTGGCGCAGATCAGGAAGTTGCGGCGATGCCATGCTGTGAGCAGATCGGCGCCCGGCTGCCGGTCGCCGCCGCCGATACGCAACAGCTGCCGGTAAAAGGCATTGCCGTTCCTGATGACAGCGGGATCGTTCATGCTGCGCAAAGCCGGCGAGATGCCGTTTGATTTCAGCATCTCCGTCTCACGCTGCACTTCGCGTTCGACGGCCGCGTCGGCCGCATCGAGGATCGGCTGCTCGCTATGCGCCGCGGCATATTTCTGCACCGGCTCGTACGGGAAGTCGCCATCGACATCGATGCCGTGCACCGTGTCGAGGCCAGCCTGTCTGGCAAGGCGAAATCCCAGTTGCACCACTTCGTTGCGCGATGGCGGCAACTTGCCGGCGAGATAGAGTGCATAACGTTGGCGCGTGAGATCGGCGGGCCACTCCACATCGACCTGTGTCGGGCGAAAGCGCGCCAGCGCGTCGCTGATCGCCTGGATCTGCGCCTGGTATTCCGGCGCGAGCACATCCGGCACCTGGACATCGTGGAGGTCACGATTCGGATTGCTCATGTGGAACAGACCGACGATCATCACCTGCGTTTCCGCAGGCCCGTCGGCGGCTCGTGCCGTGCCGGCGCACACAAGTGCAAGCGCGATAGCGATCGGTGTAAGCCGCATTAGCAAAGCCCCAAGGACAGCCCGCTGGATTTAAGCGCCGCCGGCGGCTGTCGCCAGTGCAGCGCCGGGCGTCCGCGGGCAATCGCAGCAACGGCGGGTCGCAGGGAAATGGTTGAGGTTAACGGTCATGCGACAGACGCAACGCTGTTCCCAATGCTGCGCAGAACGGTGCACAAGCGAGGTCTTCAATACGCACCAATCCGTTGCTGTAGATGACATGCGGGCATGCCGGCCGGTAAGGTCGTGCGTTTTCCCTGCATGGTTGCCCTGGACCAGCCCATGAATCCGCGCGCCGCGCTGACCCGAATCTATACCGCGCATGAAGAGCGGCTGGACCTCGTGGTCCACGTGCTCGGCATCCTGTTCGCGGTCAACGCGAGCGCGTGGCTGTTCTGGCATGTGACCGGCTTGCCGGTGGCGGCGAGCGTATTCGTTTACTGCGCCGGCCTCCTCGCCATGATCGTCGCCTCCGCGGCGTACAATCTGACGCCGCACACCCACACCTCGAAGCCGGTGCTGCGCCGCATCGATCACTGCGCGATCTTCATCATGATCGCGGCGACCTACACACCGTTCGCCGCCAATCGGCTGAGCGGACCAACGGCCGAAATCATCCTTGGCGCGGTATGGCTGTGCGCGACAGTGGGCATCGCCCTCAAGATCATCGCCCCGCATCGCTTCGAAGCCGTGAGCATCGCACTCTATCTCGTCATGGGCTGGATGATCGTGGCGGTGGCGCGGCCACTCGCGGCGAACATGGCGAGCATCGATTTCTGGCTGCTGATGGGCGGCGGCATCGTTTATTCTGTGGGTGTCGTATTCTACCTGCTCGACCGCATTCCTTATCATAAGGCAATCTGGCACGGCTTCGTTCTCGTCGCTGCGATCGCCCATTTTGCCGCCGTAAGCCTGGAATTCGCTTTGACGGCGCCCGGTGCTTGATCCACCGCAATGACAGGAGGGAAGCAAACGGGAGAATGCGGCCGTGGTCGAAAGGATGATCCCCATGGATGCCGACGAATGCCGTGAGCTTGCGCTGCTCTACCGCGAGGTGGCCGAAGAAACCTTCGGCAACGAACGCGACGGCCTGCTGGCGATTGCCGCACAACTCGAAGAACTGGCCGACGAGGAAGAGGGCGGTATCCCGCACACCATTCACTGATCCTGTTTCGCCTCAGCCGGCGCGCTTGAAATACTGAACGGCGCGCTCGTGCTTCTCGGCGGCGGCCTTGGTCCTGAAGGTGCCGAGGTTGCGCCGCTTGCCCGTTTTCGGGTTCTTCTTGCGGGAATAGAGCCGGTACTCTCCGGATTTCAGCTTGCGGATCATGCCTGGAAAACGGCCATCACCCCGCAATGGTTTCTGAACACGGCTCCCGCTAGAGTGGCCGCGAGCACTATCCAGGGACGCTCTCGATGATCCGCATTGTTGTGATGGCCGCGCTGGCGGCGTCGCTGTCCGCCTGTGCCGCAGTCGATGCCGGCACGGCTGTGGTCGGCGCTGGCGTCAGCGTGGCAAGCGTCGGCGTGAGTGTCGCCAGCACGGCCGTCAGCACGACAGCCGATGCGGCCGGTGCGGTGGTGCACACCGTGGCCGGCAGCTCCGACTCCGAAAAGAAGAAGAAGCCGGACAGCGACGGCGACTGATCGGTTAGAACACGTCCTTGCGCCGCCGCGTTTCGGCGAACACTGACACATTGTCCGCGTCTTCCATATTGAGCGTCCGGCGGAGCTCGGGCGAATCCGGCCTGAGGAACGGATTGGTTTTCTTCTCCAGTCCCATGGTTGAGGGAATCGTCGGTTTCGATTGCTCCCGTAAGGATTCGACCTCGCGCGTGCGTTCCTGCAGCGCGGCATTGTTGGGCTCGAGGGTCAGGGCAAAACGTCCGTTGCTCAACGTGTACTCGTGGCCGCAATAGATGCGGATGTCGTCCGGCAATTGCATCAGTTTCGACAGGCTCGACCACATCATCTCCGGCGTGCCTTCGAACAACCGTCCGCATCCCATCGCAAACAGCGTATCGCCGGTGAACACGATCTTCTCGTCTTCGAAGACGAAGGCGATGTGCCCGCGTGTGTGCGCCGGGATTTCGAGGATGCGCGCGGTGTGCGCACCGAACCGCCACGGCGTCGTCTCGTCCACGCCGACATCGATGCCGGGGATGCGGTCGCGATCCTTTCCCGGCCCCACGATCTCGGCGCCGAATTCGTCCTTGAGTGGAATGTTGCCGCCGGTGTGATCGAAATGGTGATGCGTGTTCAGGATGTGGGTGAGCTTCCACCCCCGCGCGGCCAGCGTCCGCTTCACCGGCTCCGACTCGGAGGGGTCGACGACGGCGCAAAGGGCCGACGCCGAATCGCGCACCAAATAGGCGTAATTGTCCGTCAGGCAGGGGACGAGTTCGACGGAAAGCGGCATGGGACACCTTTCACCCGGGCTTTAGCGGCGCGGGGTTAGCTTGAGGAATGCGGGATACGAGGTTACCTCATTGGCCATGCAATTCGACTCGCGGAGTCTGGGCGAGTTCTACGAATCCCCGCTCGGCTCGGTCACGCGCCGGATGGTGCAAACCCGGCTGAAGCGGATCTGGCCCGACCTGCGGGATTGCCGTGTGCTGGGCTACGGCTACGCGGTGCCCTATCTGCGCGCGCTGCAGCTGCAGGCCGAACGTGTCATCGCCGTCATGCCGGAGCCGCAGGGGCCGCAGTGCTGGCCCCAGGACCGCTGCCTCAGCGTTCTCGCCGACGAGGAAACGTTGCCGTTTCCTGATGCGCTGTTCGATCGGGTCCTCATCGTCCACGGGATCGAGACCGCGGATTCGGCGCGCGTCCTGATGCGGCAGATCTGGCGGGTCCTGGCGCCTGCGGGGCGCCTCCTGGTGATTGCCCCCAACCGCGCCAGCCTTTGGGCGCAAGTCGACCGCTCCCCCTTCGCCTATGGCCGCCCGTTTACGCGCGCCCAACTGGAGCGACTGCTCAAGGAGGCGATGTTCGTCCCCGAACAATGGGATAGCGCGCTTTTCCTGCCGCCGCTGAAGTCCCGGCAGCTTGTCGGCAGGGGCGTGACTTGGGAGCAGGCCGGGCGCCGGCTGTGGCCGGGTCTGGCTGGGCTGCACCTGGTCGAGGCGACCAAGTCCCTCTACGCGGCTGTGCCCATACCGCAAGGAAAACGGGCACGAGCAGCTCTCGTCCCAGCCCGTGGTTAATCTGCAACACCTTTAGAGCATTAACTTCCGTTAATATATTGGACATGGCACGGAGAGCTAGCAGCCCTAAAGCTGGCCGCGCGCCGGAGGTACCGGCGTTCATAAGGAGAACTCAATGCGCACAGTAAAAGTCCTTGTTTCGGCCATCGCGTTGTCGGCTTTTGTCGGCGGCACGGCGTTCGCGGCCGATCCTCAGGCTGCCAGCTCGACCAGCACACCGGCTGCGACGTCGACCACCCCGTCGACATCGGATTCGATGAGCTCAACGGCTGCGAAGCCCATGAAGAAGAAGGTCCATCATCACAAGAAGAAGTCTTCGGCGATGAAGCCGGCCGCGTCCTCCACGACGCCGCCGTCGGACAGTTCGTCCTCATCGACGCCCGATCACAAATAAGATCGGTGGCCTATCAAAGCGGCGGTCTGCGCGCGCCCCTCTCGGGCAGCGGCAGCCGCCGTTCGTTTTTTTCTCCCTTGATGCATGCATTGCTTCATCCGCAGACATGTCATGCCGTGTGTGCAATGCGAATCATGACCCGCGGCAAACCTCATCGATGAATGCGGCAATTCGCGCGAGCACTAATGTGTGAACGCGAGAGCGCTGCATAGCAGCCCTGCGCATCTTCCAACTTCACGACTTCGCCTTACGTGCGTGAGGCCGGCGCAAAGCCGGATCATCGAACGGAGGAAGTGATGCGTATCATGTCCCTGGCGGCGCTCGGCGCCGTCGCAGCCCTCGGCATCAGCGCCGGTTCCGCACTTGCCGCAACGGCGGATGATGCAAGTTGCCATGCACTCGACACCAAGATCGGGTCGGTCATGGACGGCAGCCAAGCAGGCAATCGGGATGAGGCGCAGAAGGAGCGCAGTCTCGGACGCCAGTATTGTCAACGCGGATTTTACAAGATCGGCAGCGATCACCTGACCGCCGCGCTCAAACTGTTGGGCGATCAGTCGCAGCAGACCGCCGCAAGCGACTGACGGCCCAAGCGGCAGTGCTCCGCGGCGCCAGCTCCCAGGGCGTCGCGGAGCTACCGCTCACCCGGCGCGCGAAAAGCTATCGAGAAATTCGCGCACCGAAGCGAACAGTTCCGGTTCGTCGAGCAGGAAGGCGTCGTGGCCGCGGTCGGTGGCGATTTCCACCAGTTCGCTCGGCACGCCTGCTGCCTGCAATGCCTGCAGCACGCGACGGTTTTCCGCGGTCGGGAACAGCCAATCGCTGGTGAAGGCGAATTGCCTGACGCGCACATGCTTTGCGTTGGCAAAGGCTGCCGCGAGATCGCCGCCATGCTCGGCAGCAAGGTCGAAGTAATCCATCGCGCGCGTGATGTAGATGTACGACGCCGCATCGAAGCGCTCGACAAACGAACTGCCCTGGTGGTGCAGATAGCTTTCGACCTGGAAATCCGCACCGAAGCCGTAGGAGATGGCATCGCGGTCCTGCAAGGCGCGGCCGAATTTCCGCTCGAGCGCGCCTTCCGAAAGATAGGTGAGGTGGCCGATCATGCGCGCGATGGCGAGTCCCTTCGAAGGCGTGAGTCCTTCGTCGCGATAGCGGCCGCCATGCCAGTTGGAATCTGCCAAGATCGCCTGCCGCCCCACTTCGTGGAACGCGATGTTTTGCGCGGTGTGGCGCGCCGCAGTGGCAATCGGCATCGCCGACACGATGCGCTCGGGATAGCGCGCCAGCCATTCAAGCACCTGCATGCCGCCCATCGATCCGCCGGTGACGGACAGAAGCTTCTCGATCTTCAGGGCATCGAGTAGTGCCGCCTGCGCGCGCACGATGTCGGCGATGGTCACCATCGGGAACCGCAGGCCGTAAGCTTCGCCGGTTTGCGGATCGATGTCTGCGGGACCTGTGCTGCCCATGCAGCCGCCGATCACATTGGCGCAGAGGACGAAGTAGCGCTCCGTGTCGATCGGCTTGCCGGGACCGACCATCGTCTGCCACCAGCCGGTGCGGCCGGTGACCGGGTGTCTGCCGGTGACGAACTGGTCGCCGGTCAGCGCATGGCAGACGAGAATGGCATTCGACCGCGCGGCATTGAGACGCCCGTACGTCATATAGGCGGTGGTGTAGGGCGAAAGCGTGCGGCCGCAATCGAGCGCGAGCGGCTCGTCTTCGCCAAAGCACAGCGCCGCGCCTTGCGGCGCATCCGGCGCCAGCAGCGAACGCGGGAATTTCGGCGAAACGGTCTCTGCCATGCGAGGGCGCTTAAGGTGCGTGAGCCGATGCTGTCAACGCGCGGCTTTCCATTTGCGCGTTGCGCCCCTAACAATGCGGCGGAAATCGCCAGACAGTGAGCAATGGCGCTCTCGCCCAAACCCGGTGTGCTGGAGATCACGCCCTATATCGGCACGCGTGCCGAGCCAGGCGTGCGCCTGCACCAGCTTTCGGCGAACGAGTGCGCGCTCGGACCGAGCCCTGCTGCGGTGGACGCTTACCGGGTGGCGGCGAAGGAGATCGCCTTCTACCCCGATGGCGGCACCCATGTTCTGCGCGAGGCGATCGGCGAAGTGCATGGGCTCAATCCGGATCGCATCGTCTGCGGCAACGGCTCGGACGAATTGCTGACGTTGCTGGCCAATGCCTATCTCAATCCCGGTGACGAGGTTCTGTTCAGCGAGCACGCGTTTCTCGTCTACCGCATCGCCACCTTGGCCAATAGCGCCGTCCCCGTGGTGGTGCCGGAACCCGATTTGCGCGTCGATGTGGACGCGGTGCTGGCGCGGGTGACGGCGAAATCGCGGCTCGTGTACATCGCCAATCCCAACAATCCGACCGGCACCTATTTGAGCGGCGAAGAACTGCATCGGCTGCACGACGGTCTGCCCGGCGATGCGCTGCTTGTGATCGATTCGGCTTACGCGGAATTCGTCCGCCGCAACGACTACGAATCCGGCGTGGAGATGGTGTCGCGCTTCGACAATGTGGTGATGACGCGCACCTTCTCGAAGGCCTATGGCCTCGCCGGCTTGCGGGTCGGCTGGGCGTTCTGTCCCGCTGCTGTCGCCGATGTGCTCAATCGCGTGCGCGGGCCATACAATGTTTCAGTCGCGGCGCAAGCGGCTGCTGCGGCGGCTCTGCGCGACCACGCGCATCTCGAATCCGCAGTCGCCCACAATGAGATCTGGCGGCATTGGCTCGCCAGCGAAATCCGCAAGCTGGGGCTGATCGTCGACGAAGGCGTCGGCAATTTCGTGCTGATCCATTTTCTGAAAGACGGCCCGCACAATGCGCGCGCGGCGGACGGGTTTCTGCTGAAGCACGGCGTGGCGCTGCGGCCCGTCGGCGCTTACGGCCTGCCGCACTGCCTGCGCGCCACTATCGGGCTGGAAGAGGCGAACCGCGCCGCGGTTGCCGCACTGGCCGAGTTCTTGAAAACATGACGATGGATTCCAAACCGCTGTTCGCCAAGGCGGCCCTGCTTGGGATCGGGTTGATCGGCTCATCGATGGCGCACGCGATGAAGCGCGCCGGGCTTGCCGCGCACATATCAGGCTATGCGCCGCATGCCGAGACGCGGGAGAATGCGGAGCGCATCGGGTTTGCCGATTCGATCCACGATGCGCCGGAAGCGGCGGTGCGCGATGCAGACTTTGTCGTGCTGGCGACACCGGTTGGCGCCTTCGCCGAACTGGCGAAACAGATCGCACCGCATCTGAAGCTCGGCGCAATCGTGAGCGATGTGGGCTCGGTCAAGACGGCGGTGATCCGCGATGTCGCGCCGCATCTGCCGAAGGGCGTGCACTTCGTGCCGACGCATCCCATCGCCGGCACCGAGCAATCGGGACCGGAAGCGGGCTTCGCGGAACTGTTCGATGGCCGCTGGTGCGTGCTGACGCCGCCGGAAGGAACCGACGCGGCTGCGATCGAAACCGTGAAGACATTCTGGCGGCGTTGCGGCAGCGAGGTCGAGGTGATGGATGCGAAACATCACGACATCGTCCTCGGCATCACCAGCCACGTGCCGCATCTCATCGCCTACAACATTGTGGGCACTGCGGCCGATCTGGAGGAAGTGACGCAAAGCGAGGTGATCAAGTTCTCCGCCGGCGGCTTCCGCGATTTCACCCGCATCGCAGCGTCCGATCCCACCATGTGGCGCGACGTGTTCCTCAACAACCGCGAAGCGGTGCTGGAAGTGCTCGGCCGCTTCACGGAGGATTTGACGGCGCTGCAGCGCGCCATCCGCTGGGGCGACGGCGAGACGTTGTTCAACCTGTTCACGCGCACGCGCGCCATCCGGCGCAGCATCATCGAGGCGGGTCAGGATACGCCGGCTCCGAACTTCGGCCGCTCACGGAAGAAGGGCTGACTTCAGCGACAGCACGTTGCCGCGCGCGGTGAGCGTGCCGGCCGCGCCGTGCAGCGCTCCGTTCAAGTCGTGGTGGTCGTCGAGCGTCAGCTTGCCGCTGAACGAGGCGGCGCGTTTTTTCCAATCGAGCGCCAGATTGCCGACGGCAATGGAACCACCGACTTCCCGCCATCGATCAATGGCATCCGCCGGAGGCGCCTCGCCGCGCAGCCCTGCGTCGAGGGCGGAACGATGGTCGAGCGAAGCGCTGGCGATCAGGCTTTGCAGATCGGGACCGAGCGTGCCGGCGTACCCGCCTGCGATATGCGCACTCTGCAGCAGCAGATAGGTGTCGATCTTGTCCTTGTTGGTGCGGAAATGGAATTCGAGCTTGGCGGCGCGGAAGTCGCTGCCGGCGAGATCGACGATCTGCGAATCGAAGCGGACGAGCTCACCGTTCTCCAGAATGGCGCTGGCGCGGAATGTTCCCGGCAGGAATGCGGAGGTGTGCGCTCGGCCGCTTGCGTCGCGCCACGCCAAGGTCTGCTTGCCGGCGGCTTCGAAGATCGCCTGTATGCGGCCATAGGCGAGCGCGTGGCTGGCGAATTGCTCGGTCACCCAGACGATCGGCCCATCCTTTTCTGCCACTTCGATGCGCAGGCCGTCGAGCCGCGTTTCAAGCCGGAAGGGAAAGCCGGCGATGCGCTTGCTGGCGAAACTGATCTTCACGCCCGGCATGATCTCGTGGCCGTTCACCGCAGCGAGCCGCTTGTCCAGTGCGCTCGCCACGATCCACCAATGCGCCATGGCGATGGCCGCCAGCGTAAGCAGCGCCGCAATCGGCGCGTATAGGAAGAAGCGGCTGGAGTAGCGCATTGGTTGAGGCAGTAGGGAATAGGCAATAGGCAATAGGCAATAGGCAATAGGCAATAGAATGGAAAGCGGGCCGTTCTTAGCGCGCCTACTGCCTACTGCCTACTGCCTACTGCCTACTGCCTACTGCCGTTACTACCCGCACCTCGAATAGCCGCACGACAGGCAGGTGTCACAGGCTTCGAGCTTCACGAAAGACGGCGAGCTGCAGCGCGGACAATTGCGCGCCGGCGCCCCTTCCGCACCGACGGCGACTGCGCGTGCATCATCCGGCACAAGCTTGTCGCGGGGCGTCATGAAACCGATGGCGATCAGGTGCCGCTCGATCACTTCGCCGATGGCGGCCAGCAAGGACGGAATGTAGCGGCCGCCCATCCATTGCCCGCCGCGCGGATCGAATACCGCCTTCAGCTCATCCACCACAAAGGACACATCGCCGCCGCGCCGGAACACAGCCGAGATCATGCGGGTGAGCGCCAGGGTCCAGGCATACGCCTCCATGTTCTTCGAGTTGATGAAGATCTCGAACGGCCGCCTGCGGCCATCGGCCTGAATGTCGTTGATGGTGATGTAGAAGGCGTGATCGGAATCGGCCCACTTGATCTTGTAGGTCTGGCCGACCAGCACCTCGGGGCGGTCGAGCGGCTGCGTCAGCTGCACAACGACGCCGTCCTGCTTCAGCCGTGCGGCGGTGTGCGGCAACGGCAGCGGCAGGGTGGGCTCGTCCGGATTTTCGGGAACAACGTCGATGGCGGATGCGCTTCGGGTTGCGTTCGGCGCCGCCGGTGCGTCCGGCACAACCTCCAGCACCGCACCGCGCATGGGACTGGGGCGGTAGGTCGTGCAGCCCTTGCAACCCAGCTCATAGGCCTTGCGGTAGATGTCCTCGAACGCGGCAAAGGAAATGTCGCCCGGCACGTTGATGGTTTTCGAGATCGAGCTGTCGATGTATTTCTGTGCCGCCGCCTGCACGGCGAGGTGCTCCTCCGGCGACAATGTCTGTGTACTGACGAAATAATCCGGCAGCGCCGCGTCGTCGCCGAATTTCGCCCGGAACGCCTTGAGCGCGTAATCCTCGACCGCGGCTTCGTCGCGGCTGCCGTCCGCCTTCAGCACTTTCCGCGCATAGGAATAGGCGAACACCGGCTCTATCCCGCTCGACACATTGCCGGCGAACAGCGAGATCGTTCCGGTCGGCGCGATGGAGGTGACCAACGCATTGCGGATGCCGTGTTGGGTGATGGCGTTGCGGATGTCTTCCGGCAGCGCAGCGATGTTCGGGCGGGCGAGATACTGCTCCTTGTCGAACAGGGGAAAAGCGCCCTTCTCCTGCGCGATTTCCGAGCTTGCCGCGTAAGCCGCGTGAGACAGCAGCGACAGCCAGCGTTCGATCAGCGCGATGCTTTCCGGCGAGCCGTAGCGGGCGCGGCAGAAGATGAGCGCATCGGCCAATCCCGTCACCCCCAATCCGATGCGCCGCTTCGCCAACGCTTCGGCGCGCTGCTGCGGCAGCGGGAATTTCGACACATCGATGATGTCGTCGAGGAAGCGCACGGCCACGCTCGTCAGCCGCTGCAACTCCTCTTCATCCAGTGCCGCATTCTCGTCGAACGGGTTCTTGACCAGCTTGGCAAGATTGATTGAACCCAACAGGCACGCGCCATACGGCGGCAGCGGCTGCTCACCGCATGGGTTCGTCGCGCGAATGGTTTCGCAATAGGCGAGGTTGTTCGCCGCGTTGATGCGGTCGATGAAGATCACGCCGGGCTCGGCGGTCTCGTAGGTCGCGCGCATGATGCGATCCCACAATTCGCGCGCCTTGAGCGTGCGATAGACGTGACCATCGAACTTCAGCGGCCAGTCTTCATCGGCCTTCACGGCCGCCATGAACGCATCGCTCGCCAGCACCGACAGGTTGAACATGGTGAGGCGGCCGGGGTCGCGCTTCGCGTCGATGAACGCTTCGATGTCGGGATGATCGCACGACAAGGTCGCCATCATGGCGCCGCGGCGGGAGCCGGCGCTCATGATGGTGCGGCACATCGCGTCCCACACTTCCATGAAGGAGACGGGACCGGAGGCGTCGGCACCGACGCCTTTCACCGGCGCGCCGTGCGGCCGCAAGGTGGAAAAATCGTAGCCGATGCCGCCGCCCTGCTGCAGTGTGAGCGCGGCTTCGCGCAGAGCCGAGAATATCCCGTCCATCGAATCGGGAATCATGCCCATGACGAAGCAGTTGAAGAGCGTGACGCTACGCTCTGTGCCGGCGCCGGCGAGGATTCGACCGGCCGGGAGGAAGCGGTGGCCGGCGAGCGCACCGGCAAACTCGAACGCCCATTTCCACCGCTGATCAGGGGCTTCCGCCTGGCTTGCCGCCATGGCCACCCGTGCCCAGGTGTCAGCAGGCTCGCTGTCGATGGGCGTGCCGTCCGGTGCCTTCAGCCGGTACTTCACGTCCCAGATCTGGTGGGAAATGTCGCTCATGGGCCTCGTTTTCCGCCCTCACCCGAGCGGGTGCGACAGCTAACAATGCCCGAGGTTAAAGTCAAGGAATGTTCGCTGTCTGTTCGTTTCTTCTGCCGCCCCGGCAGCAGTCTGGTTACCGCAGACGAACTTGGGAGAGCCGGGCATTTCCCTCGCTGACGAGCTTTGCGGTCGTGCTCTCGATCCGCTCTTCCAGAATCCGCATGAACTCGGCGCGGTTCAGCCCCGCCGGAATCGGATCAAGGTATTCGAGCACGATTGTGCCGCGCTTCTTGAGAAAACCGGCCGGCCCGGTCCAGAACAATCCTGAGTTCAGCGCGACCGGCACGCAGGGCACGGCAAGCTGTCCATAGAGTGCCGCGACACCCGGTTTGTAATCGGGCGGTGCGTCTGGCTTCTTTCGCGTGCCTTCGGGGAAGATCACGATGGCACGGCCTCGCGCCAGCGCTGCGCGCGCCTCCGCCGCCATGCTGCGCAGCGCAGAGGCGCCAGCCTCGCGGTCGATGGGGATCATCTCCACCTTGCGCGCGTACCAGCCGTATAGCGGCACACTCATCAGCTGCTTCTTCACCACGAACACGGAGTCGTGCAGCGTGTGGTATAGCGCGATCGTGTCCCACATGCTCATGTGCTTGGACGCGACGATCACGCCATCGGCTGGCACTTGGCCGCGCACTTCGTAGTCGAGGCCGGCGATCCACTTCAGGCCCCACAGCAGCGCCGCGCACCAGGCTTTCGGTGCCCACATCGTCACGCGCCGCGGGAACAGGAGAAGCGGCAGGCAGCCGACATTCAGCACCGCCGAAACCAGCGCGAACCAGATGAAATAGAGCGCGGAGCGAAAGATGGTGGCGAACATTGGGTGCATCATCCGCTGCGGCGAGGGGGCTGCGCGGGCGGTGGGATGATGCGATCCAGCACCAGGCTGGCAAGATACTTCACATATTCGACGTGCAGCATGCGGGCCGTGCGCGGATGCCGCCACCAGGTGGCGAAGTCGACCCCGTCCGGCTCCACCGGATAAGGGATGATCTTGACCCCCGGCATGTTGGCCGAGAACTCGGCGATGCTGCGCGGCATGTGATAGTTCGCCGTCACCAGGATCAGGCTGTTGTAATGATGCGCCCGCATCCACTTGGCCGCCTCGCTCGCATTGCCGCGGGTGTCTTCGGCGGCGAAGTCGAGATCGGCGCAGCAATCGAACCGACGGCCGCCCCGCGCCATGTCCCTGATCTCCGGCTTGGTGATCTCGGGATGCACGCCGGAGATCAGCAGGCGCTTGCCCGCGCCGTGCTCGAGCAGCTTCACGCCGGCGACAATGCGCTCGTCGCCGCCGGTCAGCGCCACGATGGCGTCGGCGTGCGGCATGTGCCCGGGCTTCGTCGGCAGGCTGGAGGCGAAAATCCAGAATCCGATGCCATACGCAACAAGGGCGGCAAGGAAAAGCGCCACCAGATAGATTGCCGATCCCGCAACTCTTCTCAACCTTGCTCCTCGCTTCCGCAAAACGTTCCCGGCACACGTCCACCATTCTTACCGCAAAGCATGCGCCAGTCAGTAGATGCGCCTCAGTGCAGCCAGCACCGAAACGCGGGCAGTGCCGAGCGCAATCAGACTGGCGACCAGCGGCACGCCTGCGAACCAGCATATCTCCGCCGCCTTCAGCGCAAGCGGCGGCAAGAAGGGTGTCGGCTCGAAGCCGGCGAATTCCAGACCGCCGGCGAGGATAAACAGGACGGCCGCGAAAACGGCGCCGACCGTTGCCGCAAACATCGTCGCCATGAAATAGTGCCATTCGAAGGCGCGCGCGATAAAGGTGGATGTCGCGCCCATCTGATGCAGCAATTCCACGATTTCGTGATGCGCATCCAACCCTGCGCGCGTGGCGAAGGCGACCGTCGCCGCCGTGGCGATCGCGATCAGCGCCAGGATGCCATAGGCCGCGAAGCTGATGCCGCGGGCGAAGGCGCGCAGGCGCCCGATCCAGCGCGAGTGATCGTCGAGAATCGAATCCGGTGAAGCGGTCTTGAGGCGCGCACGCAACGCGGCGACATCGACCGGAGCGCCAGGCACGATCTCGGCATCGATCAGCCGGGGCAGCGGCAGCTGGGCGATCACCGGATCGCTGCCGAGCCATGGCTTCACCAGCGCCAGCGTGTCTTTCTCGGAAATCAGCGCGGCATGCGCGATTCCCGGCGTGTCGCGCAGAACCCGCAACGCAGCATCGATTTCACCGCTGACCACGGAATCGGGCTTTTCCGGCGCCATGATCTGCACGGTGACGCGGTTCGCCAATCCCAACTTCCAGCTGTCGCTGGCCCGGTTCGCCAGCAACGACGCGCCCAGCGCCAATGCCGCCAGAAACGCCATCACGCCGATCACGATGTCGAGCGGCGCCGCACCCCTGTCGCGCGGCATGATCGGACCGGCTTTGCGCTCGCTCATGGCCGCGTTGCCCGAAGCTCGACCAGGCGGCCATCCACCAGCCGCATCTCGCGGGCTTGCGGAGTCGAGATCAGGCCGCGGTCGTGGGTGGCGATGAGCACCGTCGTGCCGAGTTTGTTCAGTTCCTCGAACAACCGGATGAGCCGTTGCCCCATGTCGGGATCGACATTGCCGGTCGGCTCGTCGGCAAGCAGAAGATCGGGGCGGGCGACGACGGCGCGCGCGATGGCAACGCGCTGCTGCTCTCCGCCCGACAGCGTCGCCGGCCTCGAGTCGAGGCGATCGCCCAACCCGACCCACGAAAGTAACTCCTCCACATCCTGCTGGTATCCGGACGGACTGCGGCCGGCCAGGCGCAGCGGCAGCGCGACATTGTCGAAGGCGGAAAGATGATTGAGCAGCCGGAAATCCTGAAAGACGACGCCGATGCGGCGGCGCAGCTCCGGAAATTGCTGCCGCCGCGCGGTCGCGAGGTCATGTTCAAAAAGCGTGATGAGCCCGCGCGATGGCGGCTCGCCCAAATACATCAGCTTCAGGAGCGTCGTCTTGCCGGCACCGGATGGCCCGGTGAGAAACGTATAGGAGCCCGCTTCCAGGGTGAAGGTGACATCGCGCAGGACCTCCGGTCCGGGGCCGTAGCGCATGCCGACGTTCTCGAAGCGGATCATCGATTTTCACCATACAGACAAGTGCTTGGCCATGAACACCTTGCGGCACCGGCGCGCTTGCCTCTATTTTGAATCAAACCCGGAACGGTCCTCATGATCCTGACCTGCCCGCAATGCGCAACCCGATACCAAGTGGACGGGACGCAATTTCCGGCCGAGGGTCGGAAGGTGCGCTGCGCCAAATGCGGCCATCTGTGGCAGCAGGAGCCGCCGCAAGCGACGGCCACACCGGCCATCGATCTGCCCGCACCGGAACCGGCGATTGCTGCGCCGGCTGCGGCGCCACCGGCGGAAGCCCGCGCGCCTGTCGGGCCGGCCGAGGCGCTTGGGCCGGAACGCGCGGCCTATGTGCCGCCGGCCGTCACCGCACCCGTCATCGCCGACGAGCCGGAATTGCCCAAGGCGCACAGGGCCGAGAACGTCGCCCTCGTCGCCGGCTGGATTGGACTGGCGGTGATCGTCGTCGCGGCCGGATGGTCCGCCGTGCACTTTCGCCAGGCGATCGCCAGCGCCTGGCCGCAGTCGGCGTCGCTCTACTCCGCCGTCGGCATGAAGGTGAATGCCCGCGGCATCGACATCTCGGATGTCGTATCGCGTCGGTCGACGCAAGGCGGCGCCACGGTTCTATCGATCAGCGGCGATCTGACCAACATCACCAACCATGACGTGACCGTGCCGGCGCTC
>DASYBT010000058.1:0-4524 GCA_036500585.1 Rhizomicrobium sp. | reverse complement strand
ACTGAACTCAAGAGATGTGGCCGCGCGCCAACCCGGCTACGTGCCAGAAGTTCTTGCGAGAACCACCGCACTGCGACCCAGCGCGCTACGGCCACATCGCCAGCCTACAAGCCAGCCTTGCCGATATACAGGCGACCCATTCCGACTTTCCGTCAACGCGAGACATGGATCACCCGGAATCGCGCGCGAAAAGGCGCGCGACCGGGTGATGACGGTTGGTTTTTGTATGAGAAAATCTGGCTTCAGTTACGACCGAGCGCGTAGTGCTCATTCTCCTGCTGCACGCGACCTTCACCTTGCAGCTGAATCAGGTGCGCGAGAACGGACCGCGCGGCCGCCGGATGAAGGCGCTTGTCGACATCGGCGTACATGCGGGCAACCATTTCCGGAACGGTTGTGGCACCGTCGCCGATGCAATCCAGAATCTGTTTTTCGCGATCCAGCCGGTGGTCGAGATAGGCCTGCAGGAACGGTTTGGGATTTTCGATCGGCGCGCCGTGCGTCGGATAGAGAATGCGGTCGTCGCGCGCGATCAGCTTGCGCAAGCTTGCCATGTACTCGGCCATGTCGCCATCCGGCGGGCCCACCACGGTGGTCGACCAGCCCATCACGTGGTCCCCGGTGAACAGCGCCTTCTCCTCGATGAGCGCGTAGCACATGTGATTGGACGTGTGGCCGGGCGTGTAGACGCATTCGAAGGTGAAGCCGTTGCCGGAAATCACGTCGCCGTCGCGCACCGCCACGTCCGGCTTGAATGTACGATCGCCGCCTTCTTCCAGCTTGATCCCATCGTCCTTGCCCGAACCATGTGGGCCGAAGCCGTAGGTTGTCGCACCCGTCCATTCTTTCAGGGGCGCGGCCGCCGGAGAATGGTCTGCGTGCGTGTGGGTGACGAGGATGTGCGTGACGTGCTTGCTGGAAATCGCGTGCTTCAGCGCCTCGAGATGCTCCGGGATCAGCGGCCCCGGATCGATGACGGCGATGTCGGACGAATCCGGCGCACCGACGAAATACACGCCGGTGCCCCTGAACGTGAAGGGGCTGGGATTGCGGGCCAGCAGCCGCGAGATCATCGGCGAAAGTCGCGCCACCTCTTCATACGGCACGTCGAAGTCGCGGTTGAACGGAATACCCATCAGTGCCGCCTATGGTGCCGCGCGCGCATCCTTGCCAGGCGCACGCGCGCGAGCGGATTGGTGCGGCGAATCATGTGTTTTACCATCGCGGGGGCGCGGTGGTGCAAGTCCTCGAACCGGCGCGACAGCCAGGCCCAGCGGTGCCGCTGATACTGAAGAAATCGCCGCACCACCTTCGAATGCCGGCTGAGGAGCGCAAGCCCGATCAGCAACGGCATGATTCCGATGAACGGAACGGGAATCGGCGTGACGAGCAGCACAGAGCCGGCGACGACCAGCACCCAACCAACCGCGAGAGCAACATATCGCCACATCATGCCGGTCCCGACATCGGCCGAAGCACGCCGACGAATCACTATGCCCCAGTTTGACGCTTCCTCAATGCTTGCCCTAACGTGCCGGCCTCGCGATGGTTGGCGCTGAGGGAGAATTTTCATGAAGCTTTACAATTCGATCGGTCCGAACCCGCACGTCGTGCGCATGTTCATTTCCGAGAAGGGCCTCGAGATTCCGATGGTCAAGGTCGATCTGATGGCGGGAGAGAACCGGCGCGAGCCCTACCTGCAGAAGAATTCCGCCGGGCAGCTTCCGGCACTTGAGCTCGACAGCGGCCACTGCGTCACCGAAATCACCGCCATCTGCGAATATCTCGAAGACCTGCATCCCACGCCGGCGCTCATCGGATCGACGCCGGAACAGAAAGCGGAATGCCGCAAGTGGACGCGGCGCGTCGATCTCAACATCTGCGAGCCGATGGCGAACGGCTTCCGCTTCTCCCAAGGCCTGCCGCTGTTCAAGGAGCGGATCGTGACCGTTCCGGAAGCAGCCGATGGTCTCAAGCGCATCGCGCAGGATCGCCTCAAATGGCTGGACGGCCAGCTGGACGGCAAGGACTTCCTGTGCGGCAAGCGTTTCACGCTTGCGGACATCCTGCTCTATTGCTTCCTCGATTTTGGCGCGCAGGTAGGCCAGCCGCTCAACCCCGACAATCGCAACGTCGCGGCGTGGTTCGAGCGCGTGAAGACGCGGCCGTCTGCCAAGGCGTGAGTTGCGTCAGACGTAGGGCTGGTCGTCGATCGCGCGGATGAGCCCCTTGATCGTGCGGTAGAGCACCCAGATCGCCAGTCCGAACAGGATCGGAATTCCGATCACGATGAAGCACAGCGGGATGGCGACGATCGCCACGACGAGCGCAATCCAGAACGTCTCGATCAAATTGTTGAAATGCGATTCCCAGATCGTGCCGCGCGCCTCCTTGCGCTGGATATAGGCGAGAACGAGGCCGGCGATGGTCGCCAGGTGACAGGTGGGCCAGCCCACCAGATAAAGCACGTAACCGATGATCGCGGAGCCGCGCCGGCTTTCCCCCGGACGCGGCGAAGCCTGAACGTCTATCTGGGTCATGGCCTCTCCTCCCATTCCGTCCAGAATGTGGGAAGGCCGTAAGGTCGCGTCAAGCGGCTGTCAGATGCCGCCATACCAATTGTAGCCCTGGTCCTCCCAATAGCCGCCCTTGCCGCCGCCGATATGGGCGAAGCTTTCCACCAGCTCCAGGCGCTCCACGTATTTTGCCTGCTTGTAGCCGAGCTGCCGCTCGGCCCTGAGGCGCACCGGCGCGCCATTGGCGATGGGCAGCGGCTGTCCGTTCAACTGGTAGGCGAGTAACGTTTGCGGATGCGTGGCTTCGATCAGGTCATGGCTCTCGTAATAGAAGTTGGAATCGGCGGTTCCATCGTCGTTGCTGTCATCCATGGGATCGGCGCAGTAGAACACGACATAGCGGGCACTCTCCTTCGGCTTCGCCATCGCCAGCACGTGCCGCAGCGGCACGCCGGTCCATTCGCCGATGCACGACCAGCCCTCGACACAGTCGTGGCGCGTGATTTGCGTGCGCGACGGCAGCTTGCGCAGATCGGCGACCGACAGCGACAGGGGATGCTCGACAAGGCCATCCACCACCACACGCCAGTTCACGAAGCCCTCCGCGGCGTGTTTCTGATAATCCTTGGTCGGCGGATTAGTCGAGCCATTGGGGCGGAAGAACGGCGCGATATCGGCCTTGGTGTATTCCGTGGCGAGAGCATGGCCGCCGGCGAACAGCCGCTGCACCCGTCGCGTCAATCCTTCGGCCGAATAGAGCACATCCTGCACCCATTGCGTCTGCGACACGCTCTTGCAGCCGGAGAGGGTGAGGCCCGCGGCGCCGATGGTCAGTCCACGGAGGAGATTGCGTCTGCTCGCATCACTCATGTGCGCCTCCCGCCGGTTCGATCCTGTAGCGGCCGGTGATCATCGAACGCACATTGTTCCAGGTGCCAGACAGGAACACCATGATCATGTGGATGATGAAGAAGCCGAGGAAGGAGAAGGCGCAGATGAAGTGGATGGTGCGTGCGCTTTGCCGCCCGCCGAAAATCCACGGCAGGATCGGAAACGCCGAGTCCATGGTCGGCGACATGGTGAGGCCGGTCAGCACGACAAGCGGACCGAGGATGAAGATCACCGTGAAATAGGCGAGCTTCTGCAGCGCATTGTAGCGCTTCGCGGCATCGCCTTTGGGGAAATGCAGCTTTACGTGCTCGATGATATCGTGCGGCAGGTTGCGAAAATCGCGTCCGCCCGGCGCGAGATCGCGGATGTGGCCACGGCTGAACGCGTAGAACGCGAACAGCGCTCCATTCAGCACAAAAAACCAGGCGAAGAAGAAGTGCCATACCCGTCCCATGGAAAGCCATTGCGGTCCCGGCAAGGTCGCCCAATCGGGAAAGGCGCGCGCCTGCAGCTCTCCATCGACCCGCGAGGCGCCGAGCACTCCGGTGGTGTTAATTCGCCAGCCGCCGATTTTCGTTTCGCCCTTCACCACATCGCCGTCGGCATTTTGGTAGGCGAGGAACGCCACCAGCGGGTGGGCGAAGTTGGACTGCTTGCCCCAATAGAGCGCCGGCGTCGCGTTGAAGATCTGCAGTCCGCTCATCAGCATGATGAGCAGGACGCCCGCGTTCAGCCAATGGGTCGCCCGTACGAAGATTGTGTGACGGTAGAACGGAACGCGCGGCTCGCCCGGATCGGTGTTGGCGCCATAGGTCAGGAAATTCTTGATCCATGCCCATAAGCTGCGCCTCGGCGCGCTATTGCGCGGGCTCGCGTTCGCCGCATCTGTCGCAATGATCATGCTTACTCCTGCGACCGCCTAGCGGTTCGCGAACTACAAGTCCCAGACAACTCATCCGAAGACCCAAAATCTAATGGCTCTAGACCATCAGGCTTGGGTGTTGGCGGACCATAGCACGGAGTTCGACGAGAAGCTGGGAGTGGGGTTTGTTGTATCGCCATTCGCATTCCTTGAGATGGAGTTCGAAGTTGCGTTTGACGCCGTTGAACTTGGCGA
>DASYBT010000057.1:0-2788 GCA_036500585.1 Rhizomicrobium sp. | reverse complement strand
CCGCATCAACCTCGTCTTCATGGGCATGGGCGAGCCTTTCCTCAACTACGACGCATTCATGGACGCCGTGCGTCTGCTCGTCAATGAAGTGGGCATCGCCACATCGCGCATGACCGTCTCGACCAGCGGCATCGTCCCCGGCATCGAACGCTTCGCCAAAGAAACGCTGCGACCCCGTCTCGCCATCTCGCTCAACGCGTCGAACAATACCGTGCGCGAGTCCGTCATGCCCATCACGCGCAAGTGGCCCATCGAAGCCATCCTCGAAGCCGCACGCAAGATGCCGCTCGCGCCGCGCGAAAAGATCACCTTCGAGTACGTGCTGTTAGGCGGCGTCAACGACTCGCTCGTCCACGCCGACGAAGTCGTCGCCCTCGCGCGCCGAGCCAGCTTCCCATCCAAGGTCAACCTCATCGTCTGGAATCCCGGCCCCGACATCCCCTACCACCAGCCGAAGGACAAAGATGTTCAGCAATTCCAGCAGCGCCTCATCGCCCGCGGCGTCCCCGCCTTCCTCCGCCGCCCCCGAGGCCGCGACATCTACGCCGCCTGTGGCCAGCTCAAAAAAACCACTGAAGTGAATTCGTAGAGGAACGCTGTCCTGAGCGCCGCGAACGATTTGCAGTTTATCGTCCCTTAGAACAGGTCGGCGTGGGTTCCAGTCGGGACCAGATACAGATCATTGCCATCGAGCTTGTAGAGCAGCAACCAGTCCGGCTCGATGTGGCAATCGTGATGGTGCTTCCGCTCGCCGCCCAAAGCATGGTCCTTGTAACGTGCAGGCAGCGGGTTCGCTTCGACCAACAACAGGATCAACTCCCGCAGCTTTGCCATGTCCTTCCCGCGTTTCTCTGCCCGTCTCACATCCCGTTTGAACTGGGTGCTGCGGATCACCTCCCGCATCTAGATACCCAGATCTTTAAGAAGTGCCTCGGCGGAGCGGAACCGCTTGCCTTGCTTCCTGTCAGCAGATTGCATCGCCTTGACCGTCGTGGCATTCGGCACACGCACCTCGAAAGGCAAAGCCTTTTCCTCCGCCACCCGAATCAGCATCATGCGCACGGCATCGGAAACCGATATCCCCATCTTTGCCAGGGTTGCTGTCGCTCTTTCCTTGACCTTTTCGTCCACCCGTACGTGCACCATCGACGTCGTAGCCATGATTTGCTCCTGAGATACATTGTATCTCATCGGTACTGCCGAGTAGGACCGCATGTTCTACATCGTGAGAGGTGTGTAAATCTCGCACGCCCGCGTCCCCGGAATTGAGCGACCGAAGGAAGCAAAACCAGCAACTCGCGCTATAGACGCCTGTGCCTGGGACAGCGACTCACGCCGCAGTCACATATATCGGGACTCCCATGCGATACAGTGGTTCCGCCATGCGCCCGCTTGCACTCCTCGCATCCACGCTTCTGCTTGCCGCGTCAGCACTTGCCCAAACCGCCGATGCTGGACGCTGCACCCACCTCGAGCAACTCCAACTCGAGCAAGCCCACGTCACCTCCGCCGAAGTCATCACTGCCGGCACCTTCGTCGCGCCGCCGCGCCCCACCGGTCCCGGCGAACAGATCGCGCTCTACAAACAGCTGCCCACCTTCTGCCGCGTCAAGGTCGAAGCCAGTCCCACCCCCGACTCCAAAATCCAGATCGAAGTCTGGCTGCCAGCCGCTGACTGGAACCATCGCTTCCAGGGCATCGGCAACGGCGGCTTCGCCGGCGAGATCGATTTCCACGGCCTCGCCCGCGCTCTCGACAGCAATGCTGCCACCGCCGGCACCGATACCGGCCACTTTGCCGACGGCATCGACGCTAGCTGGGCCCTCCACCATCCCGAAAAGATCACCGACTTCGGCTGGCGCGGCATTCACCAGATGACCGAGCAGGCCAAAGCCGTCATTGCCGCCTACTACGGCGCACCCATCAAGCACAGCTACTTCACCGCCTGCTCCGACGGCGGCCGCGAAGCGCTCATGGAGGCGCAGCGCTTTCCCGCCGACTACGATGGCATCCTCGCCGGTGCGCCCGCCTACAACTGGACCACGCTGATCACCAGCGCCGCCATCGGCATGCAGAACCTGCTCTCGGACGATGCCAGCTACATCCCGGCGACAGACGTGCCGCTCATCCACCGCGCGATCCTTGCCCAGTGCGCAAAAAGGTCCGACAAGCTCGATCGTCTGAAGGACGGCATCATCGCCGATCCACGTACATGCCACTTCAACGCCGCAAGCATCACCTGCAAAATCGGCCACACGCAGGGCTGCCTCACCGCCGCACAGGTCAAGTCACTCAACGCGATTCTCACCGAGCAGAAGGTTGGCGATACCGCTATACCCTCCATCCTCCCCGCCGGCGGCGAACTCGATCCCAACGGCTGGCCAAGTTGGATCATGGGCCATGAGCGCGGCAAATCCGCCATGACCGGCTTCGGCTACGGCTACTTCGCGAACATGGTCTACGACAATCCCAAGTGGGACTTCCACACCTTCGATCCCGTCGCCGGCCTCGCCGCGGCGCGCGAGAAGACCAGCGAAGCGCTCGACGCCACCAACCCCGACCTCAGTGCCTTCCACAATCGCGGCGGCAAGCTGATCCTCTATCACGGCTGGGCCGACGCAGCCATCAGCCCGCTCTACTCCATCCACTATTACGAAGAGGTGCAGCAGAAGCTCGGTAAGGACGAGACGGCCAGCTTTACCCGGCTCTAGCTCATGCCCGGTGTCAAGCACTGTGCCGGCGGTCCCGGCCCGAACGCCATCGGTCAGTTCGGCCTACCCGGCATGAA
>DASYBT010000056.1:0-10230 GCA_036500585.1 Rhizomicrobium sp. | reverse complement strand
TGCTCGGCACCAGCGTGACGCAGGGATATGGGCTGCCGCCGGGAACCGAGATTCCCGCTGTGCTGCAGGCGCGGCTGAAGGCAGCCGGCATCGACGCAAAGGTGATCAATGCCGGCGTCTCCGGCGACACCTCGGCGGGCGGGCTGTCGCGGCTCGACTGGTCGCTGGCCGATCACCCGGATGCAGCGGTGGTGGAACTGGGCTCCAACGATGCGCTGCGCGGCATTCCACCGGCGCAGACGGAGAAGAATCTCTCTGCCATTCTCGCCAAACTGAAGGCGCAGCATGTGCCGACCTTGCTTCTCGGCATGAAAGCGCCGCGCAACCTCGGACCGGAATATGCGCGGGACTTCGATGCCATGTATCCCAAACTCGCCAAACAATACGGCGTGATGCTTTATCCCTTCGTGCTCGATGGCGTGGCGTTGAATCCCAAGCTCAACCAGGCGGACGGCCTGCATCCCAATCCCGCCGGGGTGAAGGTGATCGTGGATCGGATTTTGCCCGATGTGAAACGGCTCGTGGCCCAAGCGCGCGCGAAGGCGAAGTGATGTTCCGGCGGCTGCTTTCCGTCGGCGGGTTCACCTTGCTCTCGCGCATCACGGGCTTCATGCGCGACATTCTCCAGGCCGCCGTGCTCGGCGCCGGACCGATGTCCGACGCCTTCATCGTCGCCTTCATGTTTCCCAATTATTTCCGCTCGATCTTCGGCGAGGGCACGATCAATCCGGCCTTCCTGCCGCGCTATGCGGCGCTGCATGCGCGCGGCGAGCATCGCGAAGCGGCGCTGTTCGCCGACCGTGTATTTTCCTGGCAGATGCTGGCGCAGCTCGTGATCCTTCTGGCGGCGCTGCTGTGCATGCCGCTGATCGTGCGGATCGTCGCCCCGGGTTTCCTCGAACATCCCGGCCAGCTTGCGCTCACCGTCAGTCTGGCGCGCATCACCTTTCCCTATCTGATCCTCACGGTCGTCGCGATCCAGCTGTCCGCCATGCTGAACGCGATCGACAAATTCTGGGCCGCCGCGGCGTGGTCGAACTTCCAGAACCTCGGGATGATCGCGACCTTGCTGCTCGCCGGGTGGTTTCCCAATGCGGCCTACGCCGCGGCGTGGGGCGTGCTGGCGGGAGGATTTGCGCAGCTGTTTTTCATGTTGTGGGCGGGGCGCCGCGATGGCTTGTCGCTGCACATCGCGTGGCCGCGCTGGACCCGGGAAATCCGGGATTTTTTCCGTGCCCTCGGCGCGGTGAGCATCGGCGCGGCCGGCGTGTTCGTGGCACCCTTCATCGATACGATCATCGCCAGCCTGCTTCCGGCGGGAAGCCGAACCGCGCTTTACTATGCCGACCGTATCGATCAGCTGCCGCTCGGCGTGCTCGGCATTGCGGTTGGCACGGTACTCCTGCCGGAGATGTCGACGAGGCTTGCGCTCGGTGACCGCGCGGGATCCGATCACGCACAAAACCGGTCGGCCTCTCTCTCGCTCCTGCTGACGTTACCTTTCGCCGCCGTGTTTCTCGTCATCCCGGATACGATCATGCGAGGGATCTTTGCGCACGGCGCGTTCGACAAGCACGCCGCCGCGCTCTCCGCGATTGCGCTGGCGGCCTATGGCGTGGGACTGCCGGCGTTTGCGCTCTCACGTATCGTGCAGGCGACATTCTACGCCCGGCATGAGACCGCAACGCCGGCGCGGGTGACGATCACGGCCTTACTGTGCAACATCGCACTGAAGATTGTGTTCGTCTGGGGATTTCATCTCGGAATCGCGGGTGTGGCGCTTGGCACGTCGATCGGCGCCTGGCTCAATGTGGGAATCCTCACCGTCATCGGCCGTAGACGCGCACTCCTCTCGATGGATGACAATTTCCGCCGAGCGGTGATGCCGGTGATCGTGGCTGCCGTAGCAGCGGGCGCAGGCGCGTGGGCCGGAACCATGTTGGGCCATTCGATCCACGTCCAGCGATTCCATGAAGAGATCGCGCTGCTGTTCGCCTTCGTATTCGGATGTGCGGCCTATGGTGCGGCAGTGCTGGTGTTCCGGCGATCGTTGCCGCTCGGTGGGCTTGTGCGCACGAGGACCGCATGATCCGCCTCTTTGTTGCTCTGGCGCTGCCCGATCGCGTCGCGCAGGGATTGCTGATGATGCAATCCGGCGTTCCCGGCGCGCGCTGGATGGGTCGCGAGCAGCTTCACCTGACCTTGCGTTTCATCGGTGAAGTGGACGAGCGCCACGCCAACGCCATCGACGATGCGCTCTCTGCCATCGTCGCGCCGCGCTTTACGCTGGAGCTGAAGGGTATCGGCGAATTCGGCGGCAAACATCCACGCGCGCTGCGGGTCGGCGTAGCGCCGAACGAGACCCTCATGCGCCTGCAGCGCAAGATCGAAAGTGCCCTGCAGCGGATCGGCTTGCCCCCCGAAGAGCGCAAGTACACGCCGCACGTCACCTTGGCGCGGCTGCGCGGCACGCCGCCCGGCCGCGTGATGGATTTCCTTGCCGATCACGCGCTCTACGCCAGCGGCCCGTTCGACGTGGCCGAGTTCATCCTCTATTCCAGCCAGACCACGCCGAACGGCAGCCTGTACGTGGCGGAGCGAAATTATCCGCTATCCTGATTTAGATTGGACAAGCTGAACCGGCGGCCCCGGCGATCCGTGGGGTTCGTCGCGCGCGCGGTCGCAAACATGACACCGGTGGAGCGCGGCATGTTCATGAGCATGCTGAGCGCAATCGCCAGCAGGGCATGATGGAGCGGTAGGTGATCCTCCCCTGCGAAGCGGGGGAGGGGGACCACGCGAAGCGTGGTGGAGGGGGCGAGTGCCGCACGATGCGTCCGCCCCCCTCCCCGCCTTCGGCGGTACTCCCCCCGTAAACGGGGGAGGGCCAGCTACGCGGTCTTTTCGGTTCCGGCGACCGCCTTGAGCGCCGGCTGCGGCTTGACTGCGGTCTTGCCGAACTCCGGCTTGCAATGGCCGTCGATGAACGCGCCGGACTGGATGGTGATGTCCTGATGCACGACATCGCCGGCCATGTGCGCGGTACCGGTGAGGACCACCTTCTTCGCCTCGATCTTACCTTCGACCGTGCCGGCCACTTCGACTTCCTCGCCGTAGACGGTGCCCTTCACTTTGGCGCCACTGCCGACCTTAACGTTGACACCGCGAACGTCCCCGTCGATGTGGCCGTCGATTTGGATGTTCTCGGTCGACTCAAGCTGGCCTGTGATCTTGAGGGACTTGCTGATGACGGATGTCATTTGTCCTCCTGCGGGGCTTGTGGAATGGGTTGTCGCGACGGGCTGCGGGCGCGGGGCCGGCGGCGTCGCTGAAATGGGCTGATCCGGCATGGTTGTCCTCCCTGTCGGTGGTGTGGGTTGGGGGGCAGCGGTTTTCACCGGCCCCGCCGCAGGCGTGGCTGCGCCCGCGTCCTTGTTGTCGTTGCGATTGAAGATCATGGCTGTGTCTCCGGAAGCTCCTCGAGGGTCTGGAAATATTGCGCCGGCCGCCACGGCATGCGGCCGTCGACCTTGGCGCCGCGTGCCACCGTCACGGTGGTGTGAAAGATGCGGCCCTGCACGTCCGCCGTGGCTTCGACCGCGACGTTCGGCGCAAAGATGCGTCCCGAAAATCGGCCGGCGATCTTCACATCGGCCGCAAGTACGTCGCCTTCCACGGCGCCGGACTCTTCGATGATCAAATGATCCGCGTCAACGCGGCCGGTGACACGGCCGTGGATATGAAGCGCGCCTTCGCTTTCGAGATGCCCATCGATGCGCAACGCTGTACCGAGATGGGACGGCGGCACATCAGCCGCCTCGCGGCGCGGCGCAGACTGGTTGCGTTTGGCAGGGGCGAACATGCGCGCGAGCAATCCCGTTCCAAAAAGCTCTTAGCCCCCGCCGCAAGCCGGATTGGATCATGGACAGATTATTGAGGCGCTCGCAAGCACATATCGCATGTGCGCTGCAAAGTTGTATGGCGGCCGCGTTCGCAAATTCGTCATGCCGCAGAGGGCCTCACTTTCCCGGCGGCTTGCATGAAGCAGACTGCTCTTCGATCAGAATGGATTGATCGTCGCCTTGCGGGTGAAGGTGAGATAGCCCGCGTTCACGCCGGCGCGCAGGCCAACGCCCGTGCGCATCGGCGCGAGCGTGATGCCATTGGCACGCAGATAGTTCACGCCGATCCCCGCGATAAAGTAATATGTTCCCTCGACACCGGGGAACTTCTGGAACAGCCGATCGGAATCCCTCAAATTGTAGACAAGGATGAAGGCCTTCGACGCATTGCCGCCAACGTCGAAGCCAATGGACGGCCCCTGCCAATACACCTTCACCGGCTCCTGATGTTTGCGGATCAGCCAGCCCTCGCCGTAGCGTAATCCCACCACGAAGGCGCCGCTGCCCTCATCGCCCTTGATGTACGCATCCGGCAGCCCCTGATCGGCGAAGACACGCTGCACGGCCTTTGCGACAGCCGCGGTGGTCGTTCCAAAGAAGCCCGACGCCGCGCGCACCACCTCATTCTGCGTGAACTGCTCGCTCAGGCTTTCGTCATCCGCAGCGAGAGGCGTGGCGATGACGAGCGAGAACGCGACTGCGGCAAGGGCGGGAATCAGGCGACGCAACATTCCATCCTCCAGTTTCGGCAACGATTCGCGCCAGCATACCACGCGGACAAGCGCGGCGACGGAACAGCCGCGATCACATGTTTTCGGTTTTCTTGGGCGGAAATTTGACCGAAGATGGCTCTGCAGACCACAGGGCTTCAGCGCGACAGGTCCCTCATGGCGACACGTCCCAATTCACCCGGCGGTTCGATGCCTCAGCGACTCGGCGTTTGGGGCTGGATTGCCATCGTCGCGATCTTCGGATTTCTCGCCGCTGCGATCGCCTATGCCATCCACGGCTGGAATTCGATCGGCAACGTCGCGATTCCGACAATGGGGTGGGTCGTGCTGTTCATCGGTGTCATTGCAACCCTTGCGGTGGGCGGCGGATTGATGGCGCTCATCTTCTATTCCAGCCGCAAGCAATATGACGCTGAGGCACACGGCATTCAGGAGCAATACACTCCGCGGGAACCGGAGTAGCGCACACATTCGCGAGTTCCGTGTTGGGTCATCCCATGCTATCGAAGCGGTTCACATCCGTGCGCAAGGTACCATTGTTCAAGCGTATTGCTTTTTTCGCCGCTGCTGCGATCGCACTCTGGATCGGCGCCGCCTTTGCCGACGAGCACAAGGATCGTGAATTCCAGGAGTGCACGCACTGCCCGGTGATGGTGGGTATGCCCGCGGGCAGTTTCGTCATGGGTAGCCCCGCGAAGGAGCCCGGGCGGTTTCAATCGGAGGGGCCGCAGCATGTCGTGAGCATCCGTGCCTTCGCGCTCGGCAAGTACATGGTGACGAGCGAGGAGTTCCTGACCTTCCTGCGCGCCACGGGATATCAGCCCAAGCCGTGCAACCACACGCTTGGCCTCGGCTGGCGCTCGCCGGGAGATGGGCTCGCCTACGCGCCCTTCGAGGAGGAGCCGCGGAGATGGCCCGCAGTCTGCCTCGATTGGCGCGATGCGCAGGCTTATATCGCCTGGCTGAACCGTGAAGTGCGGCGGGCACGGCCGGAGCTCGCGTCGCGCAAATCCGGACCGTACCGCCTGCCCAGCGAGGCGGAATGGGAATATGCCGCGCGGGGCGGCACGACGACGGCGCGCTGGTGGGGCGACGAACTCGGCACCAACCACGCCAATTGCAACGGCTGCGGCAGCAAGTGGGACGATCAGGTGCTCAACCCCGTCGACGCCTTCGAACCAAGTCCGTTTGGCCTTTACGGGATGCTCGGCAATGCCTGGGAATGGACCGCCGATTGCTGGCACGTGAGCTATGTCGGCGCGCCACACGACGGATCGGCGTGGGCGGCGCCTTTGTGTAATGAACACGTGCTGCGCGGCGGATCGTGGGACAATGTGCCGTTGTTCGTGCGTTCGGCTGCGCGCAGCCCCGGCGCTCTCAACGGCGGCGAATACGATTACTCCAGCCTCGCCGGATTCCGCGTGGCTCGCGATCTTCCCTGATCACCTCTGCGTGTCGCGCGGATTGAGCAGCACGATCAACTGGAACTCGTCGGCATAGCGGCCTGCCGGCAAGACCAGCGGCGATGATAGGAGAACCGCGTTGCGCGCGCTGATCGCGACGTCGCGATAGATCTTGTCTTTGCGGAATCGCTCCTGGTCGACGATTTCCGCGTTCAGCACCGTGCCGTCGCGCTTCAGTTCGACGCGGATGGGAATGCTGAAATCGCGCCCGGCCAAGGTTTCAAAATTGAGGCTCCAGCGGCGCAGCACCTGCGCGCGGACCAGGTCGCGCACGCCATAGGGGCCGCTGCGTCCTTCACCTTCGCCGCCTTCGCCGGGTTCGGTGGCCGCGAAATCCTGCGCTGACGGCAGACTGCCCGATTGCGGCTGACTGAGCTTGGACAGATTCTCGAGCTTGGCTTCCATCTCGTCCTTTGGCGCGATCTTCGGAGCGATGCCGAGGTGGGAAACATGCCGCACCGTCGCCTCGTGATGCGCCGGTGTGGGCTGTACCGCCTTGAGCGGTGCCGCATTGTTCCCCGGTCGGGGCGAATTGGATTGGCCGCCGGTGGGCACCAGCGTCACCGGCACGAAGCGCAACCCGTGCTGCCCGATCGGCGGCTCCTGTTTCAGTAGCAACAAAAACAGCGCCAGCAGAACCGCATGAACGAGAACGGACGCCGTCCACCCCGGCGCATTCTCGCGCAACTGCGCCTCTTGCGCTTGCGGGCGCCACGCCGCCGCCGGATCGATCTGCTTCTCTGACATTCCGCCGAATATGACACGGCCGCCACAAGTCTGTCAGGCCGCCTTGGCTTCGCGCGCGCGTTCGCCGCGCGGGTCGAGTGCAAGCTCCGCAGGTGACGCCTGCTGCGGCATGGGGACGTAGGGCTGTTGCTGTTCCGCCGGCCGGACCATCCGGATGCGCGCGATGGCAAATCCGGCAAGGCAGACATGCACTACCGCCACGTACAGGAACAATGCCGCGTTGCCGAATTGCGCGATCACCTGCGAGGCAATCACCGGTCCGATCACCGAGGCAATCGCATTGATCAATAGCAAGGTGGCGGAAGCTTCGACGAACATCTCGCGCGGCAGGCGATCGTTGGCATGCGCCACGGACAGCCCGTACACCGGCAGCGCGGCCATGCCGTAGATCGTGACAAGCACAATGGCGGTGGAGCGGCTCATCCCGCCGAGGAAAAACAGCGCTACAGCCGGCAGCGCGGCCGCGATCGCGGCTGCCGCGATGATGATGCGCCGGTCCATGCGATCCGACAGGCGTCCGACCGGCAACTGGATGAGCGCGCCGCCAAGGGTGAATGCGCTCATGAATCCGGCGAGCAGCGCGCGCGTCATGTGATGGTCGTGCGCGTAAACGGGCAGGAACACCCAGGATGCCGCGTTGGAGAATCCCACAGCCACGCATCCCGCCACGCCGACTGGTGAAATCTTGAACATCCGCAGCGGACGCAGATGCGGCACTTCCACCTGCTTCGGCTGCGGCAGGCGGGTGAGCCCGAGTGGAATCAGGCACAGGGAATAGAAGATCGCCGCGACGATGAAGAGCGTCTGGCTCGATGGTCGGCCGGCGGCGAAACTCCATTGCCCGATCACCAAGCCAACGAAATTCACCAGCAGGTATCCGGCAAAGATGCGTCCGCGGGTTTCGTTGCTGGCGCGGTCGTTGAGCCAGCTTTCGATCACCATGAACACGCTTGCCGCGGCGAACCCGAACAGCCCGCGCAGCACGATCCATCCCACTTCGCTGATGGCCAGCGACATGACAAGCGTCACCGCCGCGGCCATGCCTGCCGCCGCGGCGAAGGTGCGGCTGTGTCCAACGCGGGCGAGCAGACGCGGACCCATGTAGCAGCCGGCGACGAATCCCACGAAATAGGCCGAGCCGATCAGGCCAATGGCGAAATCGGAAAAATTCGCGAGGTGTGCGCGCACCGGCAGCAAGGTTCCCGCAAGGCCGTTGCCCGCGAGGAAAATGATGGTGGAAAACAGGATCGCGCCGACGGAGGCGAACTGGGTCATGGAGGGACTCGCTTCCGCTCCCCTAACGCGCGATTGTGGCGAAGGTTGGGGCGGCCTAGATCGACGAGACTAGCTGTTCGCGGCTGACGCCTTTCGCCGCCGCAACCGACCGCAAGATTCCATTCAATGTTCCAATCCGCAGCGGATCGTGGTCCGGTATCGAAACACGATGGTGCATCGGCACCTCTGTCTGCAGAATCATGTGGCTGCCGACGCGATTCACTTGGCGATAACCCCAGCTTCGAATGAGTGCCTGAGCCAATGCACGGCCGCTGACGTCCCGGGGCAGCTTCACGCCAGAACTTCGTCGCGAACCAAATGCAGCCGGACTCGCTCGGGAGCCGGACGATCGAAGAAATAGGCGTTCACCGCCTCGCGAACGTTGGCGCGCAACTCGTCCCAGCTATCGCCTTCGGTGAAGATTCCTTCGCCAAGGGCTTCGGCGCTGAAACCGCCATCCTCTTCCTGTGTGACTTCGAAGACCAGTTCGCTCATGACGCGATTTTAGCGGCAATCCGCAACTAGTGGAAGGCGTAGCGCGCGATGAGGTAGCCGGCGACCACGATCCCCAGGAACACCAGCAGCACGACTTCGAGGTACTTCTCGATCGCGAGCTTCACGGGTTCGCCGAAGAAATAGATGAGCCCCGCCACCAACCCAAACCGGATGCTGCGCGTGATGACGGAGAGCACGAAAAAGAACGCCAAGTTCATCCCGGCAAAGCCGGACGCGATGGTCACGATCTTGTAGGGGATCGGCGTGATGCCCTGCAGCACGATCAGCGCGCCATACTTGTTGTAGGCGGCGCGGAAGGCATCGATGTCGCCGCCCATGCCGTACATCTGGATCAGCCATTGGCCGACGGAATTGTAGAGCAGCGAGCCGATGGCATAGCCGAGCAGGCCGCCGGTGACCGACCAGAAAGTGCACCATGCCGCATACACGAAGGCGCGGTCCTTGCGCTTCAGCGCCATCGGAATCATCACGAAATCCGGCGGCATGGGAAAGAATGAGCTTTCCGCAAACGCAATGGCAGCCATCACGGCCCAGGCGTGCGGCCCTTCCGCATTGCGCATCACCCATGCGTACAGATTGCGCAGGGGATTCCAACGCGCCCGCGCTTCCACTCCGTTGGCCATTCGTGTTCCTGGCGGCTCCTCAGCCCCTACCTATCAACCGCGACAGCTTCCGTCCATCCTTGCCGGGCGTTTGCGCATTCACTACTTTTTGCAAGGGGTTCTCCGAAGTTTCCGCATGGCACGCCGCAAGGGCAGCAAACCACGAAAAGGCGCACCGCCGTCCCGCAGGGCTAAGGCGCGCAAAGTTACCAAACCGGCAAGAGCGGCGAAGCCGAAGAATACGCAAAAGATCGTGCCGCCCAGCGTTCGCCCCCGCACCCGCAAGGCCTCGGTGCGGCGGGACCTGCAGGCCCCTCGGCCGGCGCAGCGGCCGAAAACAACGGCGCAGCGCAGTCCGTACGACATCGACCTCGCGCGCAATCCGGCGAACTATCAGCCGCTCACGCCGCTGACATTCCTGGAACGCGCGGCGAGCGTGTTTCCGGATCGCGTGGCGATTATCCATGGTGGGCAGCGATTCACCTATGCCCAGTTCTACCAGCGCGCGCGGCGGCTCGCCTCAGCACTGGCCGCGCGGGGCATCCGCCGCGGCGATACCGTTGCCGTGATGCTCGCCAACACGCCGCCGATGTTGGAGGCGCATTACGGCGTGCCGATGACTGGCGCTGTGCTCAACACGCTGAACACGCGGCTGGACGCGGCGGCACTTGGCTTCATCCTCGATCATGGTGAGGCCAAGGTGCTGATCACCGATCGCGAATTCTCCGACGTGATCGGCGACGTCTTGAAACTCGCTAAGGTGAAGCCACTGGTCATCGATTACAACGATCCGGAATTCCCGCAAACCGGCGCGCGACTGGGCGAAATCGATTACGAGGATTTCCTCGCCGGCGGCGATCCAGATTTCGAGTGGCGCTATCCCGATGATGAGTGGGATGCGATTTCGCTGAATTACACCAGCGGCACGACCGGCAATCCGAAAGGTGTGGTGTTCCATCACCGCGGATTGCCGGTCGTGCCGCTGGTGTAATTC
>DASYBT010000055.1:0-2317 GCA_036500585.1 Rhizomicrobium sp. | reverse complement strand
TCCGAAAAGTGGCTCGGCACGCCGGTTTCCCACGGCTGCGTGCGGCTGTCGCGCGCCAACGCCACGACGCTCTATGCCCTTGTGCAAAAGGAAGGCGTGCTCAACACCACGGTGACGCTGACCGGCTCGTCGCAGATCGCGCTGGCGCGCAATCCACGCACCCGCACCGACGTCGCGCGCCGCGACGCGACTACTCCGCAATATGCGGCTGCTCCGCAGCAATATAACGCCGCCGGCGAGCCGGTGGTGCTGACGCCGCAGCAGATGCCGCCCCCGCAATACGCCCAGCCGCAATATGGCCAGCCGCAATACGCGCAGCCAATGCAGCGCGCCGACGACGGCTATATCTATCCGGCCGATGGCAGCGACAACGGGGCGCGCTATCCTGCGCCGCGCGGCGCTCGCCGCCTCTATGACGCGCAGAGCTATCAGCAGCAGCCGCAATATGACGACAATCGCGGCTATGCGCCCCAATACGCACCGCAGCCGCAGCCGTATTACCAGCAGCGCGGGCTGTTCAATTGAACTAACTTGACTGGATTGATCCGGTCCAAACGACCGGTCCAAAAGAAAAGAGCCTGATCCAGCTTGGCTGAATCAGGCTCTTGGTTTTTTCGGCTATGAGCTGAACGAACTCAGGCGCCTTTTTCACACTTGGCAATGGAGCTGTTCTTGGCGGCGCCCGTGAGCGGCTTGCCGTCGGCGCTCACCGCCTTGGCAGCGCAGGAATCGTGCATGCACTTCTTCATGAACGACGTCTTCGCGGCGCCGGCGAGCGGCTTGCCGTCCTTGCCCATCGCCTTGGTCTCGCAGCTTTCCTGCGCCATGGCCGAGCCGACGGCGAAGGTCGCAAGCACTGCAGCTATAAATACACTTCGGATCATGTTTCTCTCCTCTAGCGCCCGGATATCGTTTACCGCCCAAGCCTGCGAAGTTGACAGCAAGTTCCATCCTCGATCAAGAGCGGCTGGGCCGGTTTTGGCTTGGGAGGGAGCATCGCGCCCGCCCCCTAAAGCGAGCGCACGGGACCGGGCAGCTCTGGCCAAGCGCTCATGCTTACCAATCGATGAAGCCGGATTTATTAGCTCGAATTATTTCATGCAGCAGTAACCAACCGCGCTACTCTTCGTGACGCGCAGGCATCATCCCCCTGAAAATCAGGAGGTTTTACCCGCCCTACATCTTTGCCCGATAGGCCTGTGTGTATCGCGGTACCTCCGCGCGAATGCGGACCGATCATGTTGAAAGTCTATAATTGCGTCGCCTACGCCCACGACCTTCGGCTGGTTGGTCTTGCGGCGTTTGTTTGCGTCCTGGCCTCGTTCACCGCGATCAACCTGCTGCGCCACGCGCGCAGATCGACCGGCAACATGCGCTCCGTCTGGCTTGCGGTCTCCGCGATCTCGACCGGCTTCGGCATCTGGGCGACGCACTTCGTCGCGATGCTGGCCTTCAACCCGGGCCTTCCGAGCGGCTACAATATCGGCTTGACCATCCTGTCGCTGCTCGTCGCCATTCTGATGACCGCGGTCGGGTTGTCGGTTTCCTTGATTCCGAACTGGCGCCACGGGCCGTGGATCGGCGGCGCGATCGTCGCCGGCGGCATCGCCGCGATGCATTACACCGGCATGGCGGCGTACGACGTTGCCGGCGTCGTTTTGTGGGATCCGTTCTTCGTCTTTGCCTCGATCGGGATCGCCGTGGCGATCGGCGCGGTCGCGCTGCCGGTCGGCGTCAACGGCACCGAGGAGAAATGGAAGATCGGCGGCGCCTTGCTGCTGACATTGGCGATCTGCTGCCATCACTTCACCGCCATGGCCGCGATGTCGATCATCCCCGATCCCCGCATCGAGGTGCCGCAATCGACGCTGCCCGCCGGATTGCTGGCGCTGGCGATCGCGTTGGCAAGCTTTATCCTGCTCGGCCTGGCGCTCGCCGCCGTCGTGCTCGACATCCGCGACGCCCGCCGCTCCGAGCTTGAAGTCGACCGCATGCGCGATCTCGCTAACGCCTCGGTGGAGGGCCTGCTGGTCTGCGACGGCGAGAAGATCGTCTCGGTCAATACCAGCTTTGCCATGCTGGCGGGGCAGTCCGCTTCCGGCCTGATCGGCGCCAACCTTGAAAGCTGTTTTCCGGACCACGCGGCGCGGGTCAGGCTGCTGGCCGGCGCGCGCCAGGCGGTCGAGACCACCCTGCGCCATCGCGACGGCTCGATGACGCCGGTGGAACTGCTGCTACGGCCGATCGTGTTCTCCGGACGGCCGCACCATGTGGTGGCGGTGCGCGATCTGCAGGCGCGCAAGGAAGCCGAACAGCA
>DASYBT010000054.1:0-2650 GCA_036500585.1 Rhizomicrobium sp. | reverse complement strand
CAGCATCTGGGGCTTTTACACTTTTTTAACCACCATCCCTATCCGGACTCAGGCCGGCTGCATATCATATTGATTCCGCAGTGATTCGCCGCGCAGCCACAAGGAAAACAGGGGGCGGCTCAGGGATGGATATCGCGGCCTCGAGCAAACCCGGTTTGCGCCCGCGCCATGCACTGTTCGTAAACCATGCCGTACCAGTGTGCGGCTTGATGCTCCTACTTCTGCCCCAGCCTGCTTTTGCTGCCGAACCAGGAGAAATTGTGACCTTCGGACTGGTCGCCGGTGCCGTTGGGCTCGCCTTGGCGACCACGCTTTGGGCCATCTGCGCCAGTATCCTTGCCGCCAAAGCCGTGCGGTCGAAACGGGCTCTTGCAGCCCGCGCCCGCGCCGCCCTGGCGGCCCGCGATGCCCTGATCGAAGCCGGGCGCGAGGGCATCGTCGTCTGGGGACGTTCCGGCGAACGCCCCCATTCCTACGGAGGCGGCGAGGCGGTGCTCGATTCCTGTCTTGCCGGCGCGGATGCCCCCGCTCTCTCCCAGGCTTTGGAAGGGCTTACCGGCAAAGGGCAGCCCTTCTCCCTTTCCGCCTGCGACGGCAACGGCGAAACTATCCACCTGCGTGGCAGGGCAGTCGGCGGCTTCGCGGCCGTTTGGCTCGATCGCGCCACCGTCGCAATGACGGCGTCTCCCGACGACCACAGCCTCTTGGAGGCACTGCCCATTCCCGTCTGGCTTCGGGATGCATCGCTCTCCCTCGTTTGGGTCAATCGCGCCTATACCGCGGCAGTCGGCGCCACCGACGAATCCGCGGTGATCGGTTCGCAGATCGCGCTCGAGAAATCCGAGCGCGATCTTGCCAGCGCCGCACATTCGGAAGGTCATGCCGTGGAAGCCCGCCGCATCGCCATTGTCGGAACCCAGCGTCGCGCCATGGCGATCGTCAACACCCCGATTGCCGACGGCCGGGTCCTTGGGGCTGCCATCGACGTCTCGGATGCGATGAATGCCGAGGCAAGGCTGCAGCAGCATCTCGACGCGCATTCGGACACGCTCGACAAGCTGGCAACGGCGGTAGCGATCTATGGGCCGGACCAGCGGCTTTCCTTTCACAATCGGGCCTTTGAGCAACTCTGGCATTTGCCGGCGGACTGGCTCGCCTCGCGCCCAAGTCACGGGGACATCCTGGATCGCCTGCGTGAGATGCGGCGGCTTCCCGAGCAGCGCGACTACCAGGCGTGGAAGCGCGACCGGCTCGCATCGCACGACCAGCCGAACACGCACATTCCGGAGGATCTCTGGCACCTGCCGGACGGCAAGGCACTTCGCGTCGTTGCGCAGCCGCATCCGTTCGGCGGGCTGACATATCTTTATGAGGACGTCACAGAGAAGATCGCGCTGGAGGCCAACTACAACACGCTGATCAAAGCGCAGAGCGCCACCCTGGATACGCTGACCGAAGGCGTAGCTGTGTTTGGGCCGGACGGCCGGCTGCGGCTCCACAATGCGGCCTTTGTCCGGCTATGGCAGTTCGAACCTTCGGAACTGGGTGGTTCGCCGCACGTGCAGAAGATCGCGCAAGCCTGCATCCGCCGCTTCGGCGAGGAGTCGGCGTGGCAACGGCTCGTCACCAGCATCACATCCGGTTCTGAGCGCAGGCGCGAATGGGGCGAACTCGAGCGCTTCGACCGCACGATCATTTCGGTCTCCCTCGCACCGCTGCCGGATGACGCCATTCTCGCGACGTTCACGGATGTGACGGATCGTTTCCGCATCGAGGGCGCGTTGCACGAACGGAATGAAGCGCTCAAGGCGGCCGACAAGCTGAAATCGGAGTTTGTCCGGCACGCATCCCGCATGTTCCGCGACCCGCTGAACGCCGTGCAGGGATTTGCGGAAATGCTGGCCTCCGGCCACGCGGGACCTTTGAACGACAAGCAATCCGAATATGTGGAGCATGTGCTCGCGGCGTCAAACCAGCTGTCGCAGGTGACCGGCAACATTCTCGACCTTGCCATGATCGATTCCGGCGCGATGCAGCTGGAGCTTGCGAAAGTCGATCTCGCCGATCTGCTGACACAGGTTGTGGCGCCCTTGCGCCAGCACGCCGAAAGCCTGGGAATCGCATTCGAACTGAACTGCGCCGACACGATCGGCACCGTCGTGATCGACCCACGCCGCATCCAGCAGGTCGTGTTCAATCTGCTGTCGAATGCGCTGAAACACACGCCGCGAGATGGCTCCATTGCCGTCATTGCGGAACTGATCAACGACGATGTCCAGATATCGGTCTCCGACAGCGGCCCCGGCATTCCCGCTGAGGTGAAAGCGTCCGTCTTCGAGGGGTTCGTCGCCAAGGGCAAAAGTAATCAACGCGGCGCTGGGCTCGGGCTTGCGCTCGTCAACCGTTTCATCGAACTGCACGGCGGCTGGGTCGAAATCGACAGCAACGAAGAACACGGCACGCTGGTCCGATGTCACTTGCCGCGCCGCGCGATTGTCGCGGCGCCGCAGACGGCTTCCTGACCCGTTGGAGTGCGCGCGGCCGAGCGCTATAAGGCGAACCGCATCTCCCGAGACGAAAAATGCCGGCCACCAGTATAATCGATTACGATGCCATCCGCCGAGCCGAAGTGCAGCACACGCCATACGAC
>DASYBT010000053.1:0-9956 GCA_036500585.1 Rhizomicrobium sp. | reverse complement strand
CGTAGCGCACCACAGGACGGCCGACACTGTTGCCCCACCGTGCGCAAAGACAAAGTAGAATGGCGCGCACTTGGATGTTCGTGCGTAAAACGTCGCATTGCTGAAATCGTTCTTTGCATCGAACCGCAAGCGCGGTCTTTTCTTCGGATGAGGCATGCAGCGGAAAGGTGCATCGGGATGATGAACCACCACCGGAGGCGATCTGTAGTTCGACGCGTTGCTGCAGGGCCACCGGCGGCAAGCCCATTCAACTGCCGGATCCCGTCACAACGGTCGGATCCCTCGATGCCAGTCTGATTTTGGTCCGGCATGAAGTTTAACTTCTGGCGACTTATGGGAGCGCAGCGCGTGAACGAAACACCGAACCGGGTGACAGTTATTGAAGACGGTAGCGCGGCTTATGCGCAGAGCATTACGATCGGCCGTCACTTGCTGATGGCGGACGAGCCGCAGTCGCGCGGTGGGCAGGATGCGGGACCCTCCCCATATGACTATGTATTGGCTGGTCTCGGGGCTTGCACTGCTATCACAGTCCGCATGTATGTCCAGCGCCACAACTGGTTACTCACCCGGACAACCGTCGATCTGTGGCATGAAAAGATCTCATCGACCGACGGTGCTGCGGTGATCGATCGTTTCCACCGGGCCATACGCTTCGAAGGCGACCTTACCAACGAGCAACGGTCGAGACTCCGTCAGATCGCGGAGCATTGCCCGGTAAGTGAAACGCTGCGTCACGTCTCGATTGTCGAAACTGCTGAGGCCATTTCATGACTCAAATCGCAGACTCGCATTATGCCGGCACAAACCGCGCCCTTCGAGAACTCAGAGGAACCTAGGGCCTCACGTGATGTCCATTGGTTCGAACCGACGCTCGTCATCGAGGCCGAGAGATCGCGAGTTGGACGAGCAACGGTACGGTCCGGCTGGCTCGTGCAAGAAGTGTTGCTCGCAAAGCTTCAAGAAGCCGAGGCGGTTTACCGTGAGCTCCGAGCTTGAAGATGCCGGCGGCGACAACGGACGAAATCCGATGTTTCCTTCGTCTTGATGGCTGCGCAGCCCCGTCTTCATGGGTCACTCGTTGATTAGACTGATTCCCGCGAGGGGACCGAACGGCATGGACATGAGCGGCGCGCCTACGTCGAGCGTCCCAAGATCGATCAGGAATGTGCCGGTTCGATCAAGAACCTTTCGGACTTCCGCTTTCGCACCGACATCATCGCCACAGTAAAACAACACGCGCTTGCCGCCGGATACCGCTGGCTCCGGCAGCAGATTGACCGGCAGATGATTGAACGCCTTGACGACGCGCGCTCCAGGAACGAACCCGCTGACCAACCGCGTGGAAAGTTTGCCACCGAGATCGATGGTCTTGAGCCCGTAAGCCGCAAGCGGGTTGTTCGGATCCTTCCTGTCGGGCGAATCCGAAGCGAGGAATGCGACGGGATTGGTGGCATCGATGACAATGCGGCCGTTCCAGTACGGCAGCCCGCCCAGCGCGGTCTGCAGATCAGCCCAGCGCACAGCGACGACAACGATATCCGCCTTCGCGGCGTCCTCCGTCGGACCAGCCTCGATAGACGGGCCCAGTTCCTTGACGAGCCCTGCCAACGAGGACGGTCCGCGTCGGTTGGCGATGGTCGCAGCGATGCCGCTCCTGGCCAGGAGTCGCGCCACGTTGGAGCCAAGTGCACCAGCACCAATAATTCCAATACTCATTTGCGTCTCTCTGTTGGTTGTTCACGTCACCAGCGCGCAGAAGGAAGCGTTCCGCGTGAGGCCGTATCGGTGCAATCTATGGGACCGTGTTGTTCCTTATTTGCCGAACGAACCGGCTAGATTAGCGAGCACGCCGAGCTGGCCGAGCAAGATCGTCGCCGCGGTGTAACAGTGGAAAGACTTCACCTTTCCGTTCTCGATGTGGAACACATCACAACAGGGCGCGTGGATTTGCTTACCCGTCGGCGGAATCGTACCCGCCGGTAATTCAAGGGGTCCGTTGTGGGTACCGTTCAGCGAAAGCTCGACAACCACCACATCGCCGACAGAGTACAGGTTGTAAAGTTCGCGATGCATGTCGGGAAAGGCCAGGGCATAGATATCGACGGTCTTTCCGATATCCTTCCCGTAGTACTTTTCGCCCGCCGAGACATCGTAGAAATAGCCATCCGCAGTGAACAAATCGATGAACGCTGGCACGTCTTTCACCTCCGCGACGTGATAAAGATTGCGGATAATTTCTTCATTCGCAGACATGTGTTTCTCCGTTGATATTGGGATTGGGCCTTGGCTGAACAACCGGACGTGGTTGTGCTCCTTTACGACGAGGTCGCTCGGGCAAGGCGTGCGTCCAGACTGAAGTTACCGGCGCCGAAGGCGGCTAGTTGCAACAAGCCTCCCATGACGGCAACGTTCTTCAGGAAGTGGAAGAACTGGTTCTGATCGGCGAAATTGCGGTGAAAAATGAACGCCGTTGCAATCGCAAAGATGGACAGGACTATGCCCAGCGCTTTCGTCTGCCATCCAAGAACGAGCAGCAACGCGCCCCCGAGTTCGATCACGATGGCTGCGAAATAGCCCACTTCTGGCATGGGCAAACCGGTGGACGTGATCCACGCGATGGTTGCCTGCGGAGCGACGACCTTGCCGAACCCGCTCAAGAAAAACATCACGGCCATTAAACAGCGGCCCACGAACGCAAATATGTCAGTGCTATTCCACATAACAACCTCCTTCATAAGAAGGCCCGAGCAGATTTCGCGCGACCATCGCGCCAACCGCCAGGCGGGCCTTTGACAATGTTTTCCTGACTCTCAAACCGGGCCTCGGCTCATCTGCAGAGCGAGCCGGGGAAACAACTTCAGCGCGTTGCCCGAAAGAACCGCCCGGGCTTCATCGCTATTGAGTTCCGGGCTCGCCTCGACGTCACCGCGGCACTTCACGGCGAGATCACGGCTCACATAGGGAAAATCGGACCCGAACAGCACCTGCCCAAGACCGATTTCCGAGCGCAGCATGCGCAGGATCGGCGGATGCCACGACAGAGCGGTATCCCAATAGAGCCGGCGGATGGTCTCCGCGAAGGTGCCGCGCTCTTCCTCGCCTGGCATGACCTTCATGTGATCGACGATGCCGAGCCGCGTCGCGAGATAGGGTGAGGTCCCACCGGCATGAGAGAAGATGTATTTTACGTTCGGTGTGCGCGCGAAGGTATTACCGTAATGAAGCTGTACCAGAGCCCGCGTCGTATCGGCCGTAAAATCGATTAGCGAATCCGGCAAGCCGAGGCCGTGTGCACTCGGATCGGGTGAGGCGTTTGGGTGGACGAACACGACGGCCTTGCGGCGCTCGAGTTCGCCAAACAGCGGTTTGAACAGCTTGTCGCCGAGATAGATACCGCGCGCGTTTGAGAACAGCACGACGCCTTCGAGCTTGAGCGTGTCGAGAGCGTATTCCAGCTCGCACAGCGCGCCATCCACATCCGGCAAAGGCAACGCCGCGAATGCGCCGAAGCGATCGGGCCGCTCTTGCGTGAGCTTCGCTCCCAGTTCGTTCACGCGGCGCGCGAGATCACGGGCGGCGCCATCGTCACCCATATGAACGCCGGGTGTGCTGATCGATCCCACCACGACGTTCGTGCCCGCATCGTCCATGTAGGACAGCATCGCTTCTTTCGACCATGGCGCCGGCGCGATACCGCCAACCGGGCTGTGCCTATCGTTTGTCGCGCGATAGAAGAAGTCGGGAAGAAAATGGTGATGGACGTCGATGGTGAAGGACATCGATGTTGCCTGCCTTCAGCGGGAGGATTTGATGAATTCGGCGGCCCGGCCGCCGATCATGATGGAAGCCGCATTGGTCGCGCCGGAGACAATGGAAGGCATGACCGAGGCGTCCGCTACGCGAAGCCCGCGCACGCCATGCACGCGCAGCTCACTGTCGACAACGGCATCGGTGTCCTCCCCCATTCGCGCCGTGCCTATCGGGTGTCCGAAGCTCATCGTACCCATGCGTACGAATTCGATGAGATCCGCCTTGCTTCTAGCGCTGGGCCCAGGGATGAGTTCGGCTTCGCGAATGTCGTCGAAGGCCTTCTGGCTCACCAGTTCCCGCGCGGCTTGCGCGCCGCGCGCGGTTGCCTCCAGATCCCGGTCAGTCCCCAGGAAGTTCGGTTCGATTGTTGGCGGGTCGCGCCAATCCGCACTCGCCAACCGCACCTGTCCACGGCTCGTTGGCTGAACCAAGGACGGCGAGATCGTGAAGCAATTCTCCGGCAGGGCGGCGCCGAAGCGGGCCACCAGTTCCGGAGAGCCGTTCGGAAGCTGCTCCAGAACCAGCACCATGTCGGTGCCGTGACCATCAGCGCCGGTCGACATGTTCAATTCGGCTTCGACCGCGTCGCTGTCGGCGCCGTGAGCCGGGAATTGTCCCTTGTACTGGCAGACGACGCCGGACAGATGCACATGGTCTTGAAAGTTACGGCCGACGCCGCGCAGATCGGCGACCGGCGCGATGCCCAGTTTCTTCAATGCAGCTGCCTCGCCGATACCCGACAGCATGAGAAGTTGGGCAGTGTGAATCGTCCCGGCCGTGAGGATGATTTCGCGTGCGGCGCTCAGTCTTCGGGGGCCATCGGCGGCGGCGATCTCGATCCCGCTTGCGCGGTCGCCGCCGAACACCACTCTTGTGACGTTGGTGCTCAGCAAGAGCGTGAGATTTTCTCGGCCGAGATTGGGATGCAAAAAGGCATGGGCGGCGCTGACGCGCGTGCCGTCGCGCGCGATGTTCATGTTGATATAGCCGACACCGTCGCGCATCGGACCATTCATGTCGTCTAGGAGAGCAAAACCCATCTGCTTGCCCGCCTCTACAACAGCACGGGCGGTGGGGTGAGGATCGCGTGGGCGCCGGATGTGAATCGGACCGCCGGTGCCGCGCCATTCGTTAGCGCCGCCTTCCCAATCCTCCTGCGCTTTGAACATCGGCAGGACGTCCTTGAACGCCCAACCCTTGGCACCGCTCTCGGCCCAGGAGTCATAGTCTCGCGCCATACCGCGGCTCCAGACCATCGCATTGATTGAACTGCCGCCGCCAAGGACATGACCGAGCGCCAGCGCTATTTCGCGATTGTTGACTTCCGGCGCCGGCTTGAGCGGTAGGGCATAGTTGAGGGGTGTCGCCAGGTTGTAAAACCAGATGCTGGGACTGGCGATCGTCGGCGCCGTGTCCGCAGGCCCCGACTCGATCACCAGGATCTCGGCTCCGGTCTTTGACAGCTCTCCGGCCACGACGCAGCCTGAAGCGCCAGCACCGACGACGATGTAGTCGTATGTACTCTTGATTGCCTTCTGCGCTGCGGCCGCGTTACTCATGCCAGGTCTCCGGTAGGTAATTCGCTCGTTGCGATCCACACTTTTCAGAATGGGTACTGCTTCTGGCCGCTATGCGAATTGATCCAGATGACGTCCTGGAATTCCTTCAGGCTATCTGGTCCGGTGCGGCCCCACCCGCTGTCGCGCACTCCGCCCATCGGCGCGTGGATCTCGTCGTTCACGGTCGGCGAATTGACATTGACGATGCCGGCGAGAACTTTTGGTGCGAGCTCGAATGCGCGATAGGTATTCCCAGCCAGGATGGATGAGGTCAGGCCGTATAGTGTGCGGTTCGCGGCTTCGACCGCCTGCTCGGGCGTGTCGACAACCTCCACGACGACAACCGGACCGAAGGTCTCCTCATTCGCTATCGCGGCATCGAGTGGAACGTCGGTGAGAATCGTCGGCTGGTATATCTGGCCTTCGAACACGCCGCCGGCTAGCAGCTTCGCTCCCTTGCCGATCGCTTCCTTCACTCGGTCATCGACGAGTTTCACGGCGGCTGGCGTAATGAGTGGCCCAATAATAGTCCTGTGATCGCGCGGATTGCCCGAGGGCAGCGTCTTCGTGCGCGCGGCGAACTTCTGCAGGAATTCGTCGGCGATCCTGCGCTGGATGATGATGCGGCGCGTGTTGAGGCAAATCTGGCCCTGATGGAAGAACGAGCCGAAGGTCGCGGTCCGCACCGCGTAGTCCATGTCAACATCATCAAGGATGATCAGAGGGTTGAAGCCGCCGAGCTCCATCGTGGTGCGCTTGAGCGTCTCGCCGGCGCGCTTGGCCAGCATCTTCGCGGTCTTCACGCCGCCGATCAGGTTGATCGCGCGCACATCCTGGCTCTCGAAGAAGACGTCGGCGATCGGTCCAGCGGCGCCGGGCGCATGCGTGACGACATTGATCACGCCTTTTGGAAAGCCGGCCTCTTCCGCGACCTGCGCGAGGATGAGGCCTGCGGAGATCGGTGCAAATTCCGATGGCTTTACAACGACTGTGTTGCCGGCGGCGACGGGCGATAACACAAACGCAAGCCCGGCTCGGGCTGCTCGGCCCTGCATGGCCTTAACGACAAGCATGCGATTTTTGGATGGAGCGAGGCTTGTGTGGCGGTCCAGCCATCAGATCCTGCGGTAGCCCTGGCCGCGCTCGATGCCGTCTACGTCACCGAGCATAAGGACGGCGGGCGGCGCATCAAAACTGAGGATTTTTACACACCGCCCGGCGATACGCCCCACGTTGAAAACATCCTTCGGAACGGCGAACTGATCGTCGCGGTCGAGCTTGCCGCCCCCGCTCGTCACTCGGCATACCTCAAGCTTCGCGAGCGAGAATCCTACGAATACGCAATTGTGTCCGCCGCCGTCGCTCTCGACCTCGATGGTGACCACATTCGCCGTGCCCGCATCGCCTTGGGTTCGGTTGCGTACAAGCCATGGCGCTTGACACAAGCGGAGCAGGCGCTTGCCGGTGTCGCTGCGAGCGACTCGGCGGCGATCCGTAAGGCGCTCGATTTGTCCCTAGCCCACGCAAAGTCGCTGGCGCACAACGCGTACAAGATCGTTTTCGCGAAGAACGCGGCAGAACGCACCATTCGTTTGGCGGCAGGTGCTTCGCAATGACAATCGGACAGCCACTCCCACGACTCGATGGTCCGATCAAGGTCACGGGTAAGGCGCGCTATACCGCGGACGTGCGCGTTGCCAATATGCTTTACGGGGTGCTGGTGACCGCTACCATCCCGTCCGGGAAGGTCCGCGACGTTGACGGCGCCTCTGCGCTTGCAGAGCCAGGCGTTGGCCGAGTGTTGATCCACAAGGATATGCCTCGCGCCAAATGCCCGATAGCTGGACCTCCTTGGGGCCATAGCTTTCTTCCGCTGCAAGATGATGAAATCCGTCACGAGGGCCAGGTGGTCGCGCTCGTTCTCGCCGAGACACTCGAAGCCGCGGAATCCGGCGCGCGCAAAGTGGTTGTGAGCTATGCGCCCACCCTGGCTAAAATTCCAGCGGCGTTGGAGTGGTCCGAATTGGAGCGTGTAGCGATTGCGCCGAAGAACACCGGCTACTTCTTTCTCGAAACGGAATTCTCAAAGGGCGATGCGGATCACGGTCTCGCTCGCGCGAAAAACCGCGTGGATGCGGTCTATTCCCAACCGCCGCGTCACCACAATCCGATGGAGCCTTCTGCAGCTCTGGCATTGTGGGAGGGGGATAAACTCACCGTCTTTGACTCCACGCAGCACGTTTATGCCGTGCGCGCCGGATTGGCAGCGCTCTTTGGAATCCCGCCTGAGAGCGTGCGCGTCATTTCAGAACACACTGGCGGTGCTTTCGGTGCGAAAGGACTGATCTATTCTCACGAGGCGCTGGCTGCGCTCGCAGCGCGCATGATGAACCGACCGGTGCGGATCGTTCTTTCGCGATCGAACATGTATTCGGTCCTCGGCTATCAAACGCGCATCGTTCAGAAGATGGGCCTAGGCGCGGACGACAAAGGCTCGCTTTCGGCTGTTACGCACGATGTGATCAACCTCACGAGCGCAACGGATGATTTCATAGAAGCCGCGACTGAGGCCTCAAAGAGCCTTTATGGCACCAGCAGCATGCGGCTCAGCCAACGTGCCGAACGTGCCAACATTGGAATGCCCACCGCGATGCGGGCGCCCGGCGAGGGGCCTGGAATGTGGGCGCTTGAAAGCGCGATGGACGAACTCGCGTATCAGCTTCGCATGGACCCGCTCGACTTGCGGCTTGCCAATTATGCGGAACGCGATCCCGCCAACGGCGCGCCGTGGTCCTCGAAGAAACTTCGCGAGGCTTATGAGGAAGGTGCGCGTTTGTTCGGGTGGCGCCACCGCCCGCGCATACCTCAGCGCGACGGCGACTGGATCAGCGGGCATGGCATGGCTAGCTGTTTGATGGGGACCTTCCGGTTTCCTTCACGCGCGCAGGTACGCCTGCGCCGCAACGGAACCGCTGTCGTCGAGAGTGGCACCCAGGACATCGGCACCGGCGTAACGACGATCTTCCCGCAGATCGCCGCCGGGATCCTCGGAATTCCTGCAAGCCGGATCGATCTGAAGTTGGGCGATACGACGCTACCGGAAGCCGGCCCGATCTATGGATCGTCTTCCACGATGGGCGTAGGGGCCGCAGTGATTGCGGCGGCGGAAGATGTCCGCAGCAAGCTCGCGAGGTTGGCCAATCTGCCGCCAAACGAAGCGACAATGGCAAACGGCCAAATCGCACGCAGTGGCGCGGCCGAAGGATTTTCGATTGCCGACATCATGGACCGGGCCGACGAGTCCGAGATCATCGGGATCGGCGCGTTTGATCCAGCGAAGCTGGGATCGGGCTTTTCGATGCGCACCTTCGGCGCCATCTTCGTCGAGGTGGCCGTCGATCCTGATCTCGGATTGCTGCGCCTGCGCCGGGCGGTTGGAAGCTATAGCGCCGGCCGGATCGTCAATCCGCGCACGGCCAGGGCGCAGCTGTTGGGAGGGATCGTTTGGGGCTGGGGCATGGCGGCGATGGAACAAAGCCCATTCGAACCGTCGCTCGGCCGCTTTCTGTCCAAGAACCTTGCCGGCGTCGCCATCCCCGTGAATGCCGATATTCCCGCGGACATTACCGTGCATTTCGTCGACGAAATCGATGAAAAGGCGAGCCCGATCGGCGGCAAGGGGATCGGCGAATTGGGGGCGACCGGCGTTGCGGCCGCCGTCGCCAACGCCGTCTTTTCCGCGACCGGCAAGCGAATTCGCAACCTACCGATTACGCCGGAAAAGCTCATCGCTTGAGCGAATGTCGAGGCCGTTGTGTTTGATGACTGCTCTGTCGCACTTAAGGCTGAATGTTCCACCATCCAAGGCACTCAGGAAGAAAGGTCTGCTTCCCACCTGTTCGGATCTCCTGACTTTGCTTGCGCCAAGTGAGATGCAGAACCTGGAACGCGAAAAGCTCAGCAGCCGCCCTTTTCAGCGAACGCAACCCGGCCTGAATGTTCGGACTCGCCAGCAAGGACGATGGTGAAAACGCCCTTGCCGATGCTGCCGTTTTTGGCGGAGGCGGTGACGACCGTACCTTCGACTTCTTGGCCCTCATCCTGGGCAACCACCTCGATGTGAGTGCCGATCACCTGGAAGGTGGCGAAATTGCCGTCGAGCTTTCCAAAACCGCTGTGCGGCCAGCCGAAGCTGCCGTCGTCGGTCACCGCCAGGCAGTGCTTGCCGTTGAAGCCCTTGGAATCGGTGACGGTGAACGGCCAATTCCCGCTGTAGCTCGTCGCCGTTGCCGCGCCGGCGGAGAAGACCGTCGCGAGAGCGACGGCCAGGGTGAAGAACACTTTCACCGGTTGCATTCCTTCGAAGGTGAATGACGGGTACAGGCTCAAGACTCGCCACCGGCCGACTTTATTCCAGTCGTTCGGCATGTGGTTCGCGTCGCGCTGGTCCGTCGGACGCGGCCTCAGGTACAATCATGATCGCGGGCTGCCTCGATCGTCGGCGAGGCGGAATAAAACGGTCAGGGCCAAGGTCTTTGCACATTGTGGACGATCGGCGCCGTAGATTCGAGGCGCAAGCCCTGC
>DASYBT010000052.1:0-16498 GCA_036500585.1 Rhizomicrobium sp. | reverse complement strand
CAATCGGTCCCCGTCGGCGTCGGCCAGCCTACCTTGCGCATCGACGGACTGACCGTCGGCGGCACCGCCGCCTAGCGCATTGGCAACCGTCAGCTGTATTCTAACACGACAGCCGGGGGATACCGATGGCCATTTTCATTTTCCCGATCGCGTTGCTCGCCATAGCGGGGCTTTGTTGGACCAGCTGGAAGCTGCTTCAGCTTCGCAGGAAATATCGCCCACTCCTTAATGTTGATCTCGAAGTCGATGGGCGGAAACGCCAATTGGCAGCGCTGCTCGACGAGCAAAAGCGCGTCCAAGCCTCGACAGCGGAAGCCCGCCGCAAAGCCGATGAAGACATGAAGCGAGAGCGTGATGCTTTCAACGCCCGCTATACCGCGGCCAAAGCAATTTATGACCAGCTGCAGAACCAAATGGCGGAGCTCGATTCTAACGCCGAGATGATCTCTTCCGGAGTATACAAGCCGGAATTCGATTTCAAGACTTCGGCAGAATACAAGGCAAGGCTCGAAGAAATTTATGAACGCCAGAAGCAACTCGTTCGGCAAGGTGCCGTGCATTTTGGCACGACTTGGACCATCAACGGCAGCGCAAGCCAAGGCGCAAAGATGCAAAAACAGTATGCGAAGCTGATGCTGCGAGGCTTCAATGGAGAGTGCGATGCCGCGATCGCCAAGGTCGCTTGGAACAACATCAACGGTATGGTGGAGCGAATCAGGAAGTCTTTCGACGCGTTCAATGCGTTGGGCACAGTGATGAATATCACTCTGACACCGGAATATATGAAGCTCAGGCTCGAGGAGTTGCGTTGCGCTTACGAGTTAGAGGAGAAAAGGCACGCCGAGCTTGAGGAGCAGCGCCGCATCCGCGCTCAAATGCGAGAGGAAGAGAAGACGCAGCACGAGATCGAGCTGGCTAAGAAGAAGGCGGAAGAGGACGAAGCCCGCTATGCACGCGCCCTTGCCGAAGCGCAAACGCACCTTGCGAGCGCAAGCGGCGCGGAAGTTGAGAAGCTGAACAGCAAGATTGAGGAGTTGCAGAAGCAACTTGTCGCGGCGCAGAACGCTAAGGAACGCGCGATTTCACGCGCCCAGATGACCAAATCCGGTCATCTCTACATCGTTTCCAATATCGGGTCCTTCGGGGACGGAATCTATAAGATCGGCATGACGAGGAGGCTCGATCCACTGGAGCGAGTGCAGGAACTGAACGACGCTTCGGTGCCGTTCGGTTTTGACGTGCATGGCATGATTTATGCGGACGACGTGCCGGCACTTGAGCACGCTATTCACCAGCATTTTCAGGGCAAGCAGATCAATCGAGTCAACGGCCGCAAAGAGTTCTTTCGTCTTTCGCTTGATGAGCTGTCCGCCTTCGCGAAAGGGCGCAACTTGCAGTTAGAGCTGACCATGCTTGCGGAGGCGAAGGAATATCGTCAGACGATGGCTTTGATCGAACAATTGGCAGCGCAAGCGGCAAAAGCGGCCGCTCCGGTGCTTCATAAAGAGCAACCAGCAAGTGCCTTCCCCAACGTCGTGCTTCAGTGATCATCTTCAAGATCGTTCAGGCGAGTGAATGGAACAACGTAGGCGGGTCTTATGAAGGGCTCCGACAACGATCGCGCAGATGGATTCCTGCATTTCTCGACCGCCGAACAGCTGATGGGGACCCTGACGCACTATTACGCGGCGGCGGACGATCTTGTGCTGGTGGCGGTTGATTCCGATGTGCTCGGCGATGCTTTGAAGTTCGAAGCATCGCGCGATGGCGTATTGTTCCCGCATCTCTATGCGGCCCTCCCGCAGTCTGCGGTTCGATGGGTGAAGCCGATCTCGCGGAGCGCAAGCGGCGAATTCGTTCTGCCGGAACTTGTCGCCTGAAGTCACATATGGCTGTAGGCGAGCAGGCCGATCAGGTCCATCAGCCCGTGCGCGACAATCACCGGCCATAGCCGCCCGGTGCGGGCGAACCAGAACGAAAACAACAGGCCGATCGGAATAATGCTGAGGACGCCCATCGGTCCCTGATACAGGTGATAAAGCAGCCGCAGCCCCACGCTGACGTTGATCGCGCGCCACTCGCCGTCGCCTCCCTTGAGCGCCGTCATCACGTAGCCGACGACGAACACCTCCTCGAAGACGGGATTGATGATGGAAACCGTCACCGCCGTGACCGGCGACAATCCGTGCGCCACGATCTGCGTGGTCGAAATGGTCTGCGCGGTTTGCGGCGAGTAGCGGACGGTGAGCATCCACACCACGATCCACAGCGCATAGGCCGCAAGATAGAGGAGCACGCCGATGCCGGTGTCCTTCAGGTTCGGGACCAAACCCATTTTGGCGAAGGTCCAGCCGCGCATATGGAGGAAGGCGGCGAGCAGAGTGGCGAGGAATATCTCGTAAATCGCCAGTCCGAGCAGGCTCGCGTTCGAGTGGCGCGCCGCCGCAACCGGATGAAACGCGGTGATGAGACTCACGACGATGAACCAGCCGAACGCGAGCGCCACCACGATGACGAATTCACTTCTGGCGGAGATACTTGCGAGGAATTTGCGCATCAGCTTGATCCGCATGCACTATGCGCATACGCTGTGCGCATGAGCAAGAAAGGCTTCGCCGAGCCCAAGCGCGCTTGTCATCCGCCCCGCCAACGCAACAGCCGTCTCGGCACAAGACAGCGGCGGAAGAAGCCGGTCAATGTGTCGTTGGATGCCGACTTGCTGGCGGTCGCCAAGAAAATGGGAATCAACCTTTCGCAGACGCTTGAAATGGAATTGGATAAACTCACGAGCGAAGAACGTGCGCGGCGCTTTTACGCCGAGAACAAGGCGGGCATCGACGCTTACAACGCCTTTATCGAAAAGCATGGGACGTTGGCTGAGGCCTATTATGGCAAAGACGCGTTCGACGATCCGTCAATTTGACGTCGTTCCAAATCCCATCGCGGCTTTGCGTCGAACGCGCCCGTGTCTGCTGTGCGTGCAACACCGCATTCCGGACTCCCTCGATTCCCGCCTGATGGCGACGCTGACGGCAGAAAAGATTGACCAGTCCCTGCCCCGATTGCACCCAAAATTCGAAATAGCGGGGCAGCTGCTGTATCTCCTGCCCCAAGATCTCCTCACGTTGCCGCTGCGCATTTTGAGAAATCCAATCGCCAATCTTTCAGATGACAGCCACCGCATCATCGCGGCACTCGATCTCGTTTTCACCGGACTCTGAACGTAACGCTCATCCGTAGCGCAGCTTGCAGCCAAGGATGAATGTGCTCAGCACGATGGTGATGGCGTTGGGCAGGATGATCGCGATGTTGCGCGTGAGAAGTCCGTAGAGCAGCCATAAGGTACAGCCCACAGTGAAGACCAGGAACATGCCGAGCGAAATATCGGCCGTGTGGCGTGTGCGCCAGGTCTTGATCACCTGCGGCAGAAACGAAAGCGTGGTGCAGAAGCCAGCCAGGAGACCGATCATGGTGACGCCGCTCATCAATTCTCCATCTGCCGAAGTTCCATCACCCTGACGGTCGTGCGGGTACTGTTTCAATCATCTCGCGGTGGAAACCGGTACGCGCGATGCCTAAGCTCAGGCATGCCACCATCCGCGGAGTGAATCATGCGCTACAACCAGCTTGGTAACACCGGTCTGTTCGTATCCGAAATCTGCCTCGGCACCATGACATTCGGCGGATCGGGCTACTGGAAGGTCGTCGGCGACCTCGACCAGAAGGCGGTGACCGGCATTGTCGCCAGGAGCCTCGAAGCCGGCGTGAACTTCGTCGATACGGCGGATGTCTATTCCGAAGGCCGCTCCGAGGAACTGACCGGCCAAGCGCTGAAAGACATCGGGATCAAGCGCTCCGATGTGGTCATCGCCACCAAATGCCACGGCCGCGTCGGGCCGGGGCCGAACGACATCGGCGCATCGCGCGGCCATATCATGGATGCCGTCGAGCGCAGCCTTGAGCGTCTCGGTATGGACCACATCGACCTTTATCAGATCCATGCCAACGACGTCGTCACGCCGGTCGAGGAGACGATGCAGGCGCTTGACGATCTCGTGCGCCGCGGGCTGGTGCGCTATGTCGGCGTGTCCAACTGGCAAGCGTGGAAGATCATGAAGGCGCAAGGGATCGCCGCGCACCGTGGCTGGGCGCGGTTCGAGACCCTGCAAGCCTACTACTCCATCGCCGGCCGCGATCTCGAGCGCGAGATCGTGCCGCTGCTGCAGGATCAGAAAGTCGGCCTTATGGTGTGGTCGCCGCTCGCCGGCGGTCTGCTGTCCGGGAAATTCGGCCCAGGTGCGCCGACGCCGGAAGGCACCCGCCGCGCCAGCTTCGATTTTCCGCCCGTGGACAGGGACCGCGCATGGACGTGCATCGAGGCGATGCGCGAGATTGGAAAGGCGCACGATGTTTCGGTCGCGCGCGTGGCGCTGGCGTGGATTCTGGCGAGGCCGTTCGTCACGACTGTGATCATCGGCGCGAAGAACGAGCAGCAACTCGAAGACAACCTTGCGGCAACCACGCTGGCGCTTTCACCGGAAGAGGTCGCACGGCTCGACGAAGCAAGCGCGCTGCCGGCCGAATATCCCGGCTGGATGCTCGCCCGGCAGAGCGCCGAACGCATCCCCAAGCCGAAATAGCCCGGATGTGGTAGCGTCTCTCCTTTTCAGGAGGGGCTGCCATGAGGAATTTTCTGCTGGTCGTCGGCATCATCGCGATTGCGATTGGTGCTTTGTGGATCGGCCAAGGCACAGGGTACGTGCGCTGGCCGGCATCGAGCTTCATGATCAGCCAGATGCAGTGGGCCTATTACGGCTGCGTGCTGGCGTTCGTCGGCGTCTTCATCGTGTTCTGGTCGCGCGGCCGCCGCTGAGGGTTAGGTCGGTCTGCAGTCGCGAACATGTGCCGCACATGTTGACATGTGGAGCACATGTTTCTATAAATTCCGGCATGCCGAAGATAATCCAGCTGCGCAATGTTCCAGACGATCTGCACCGCAAGCTCAAGATGCGCGCGGCCAACGCCCGAATGACACTGTCGGACTTTATTCTTCGGGAAGCCAGGCTGCTGGCGGATCGTCCGACGAGTGAGGAAATGCTTCGGCGGCTGAGGTCGCTGCCTCCCGTGAGACTCAAAAGCTCGCCGGCCAAGATCATTCGCGAAATACGCGATCGCTAGCAGATATGGCCGTCATGGACGCGTCCGTTGCTCTGGAGATGTTGCTGCGCACCTCCCTCGGGTTGGAAGCGCTCGACTGGATCGTTCGCAATGCCGAGCCTATGGATGCGCCGCACCTGATCGATCTCGAGGTCATGTACGCACTTCGTCGGCTGCTTCATAAGCGCGAGCTGACGGAGGAAGAGGCTAAATTCGCGGTGGAAAACCTCGCGCAGTTGCAGATCAACCGTCACGGCCACATTCTTCTGTTGCCTCGAATCTGGAATTTGCGCGAATCTGTGGCAGCCTATGACGCCAGCTACGTTGCCCTCGCCGAGAGTCTCGATACCCCGCTTTTCACATGCGATGCCAAGCTGAGCCGGTCCCAAGGGCATAGGGCGAAAATTGTTCTGTTGTCCTAGCCGGGCAAACCGATGCTCGCTCGCTAACAGACTCATTCGCCGAAATTCTGCCCCGGCGCTATTGGCTTCAGTCGGATGAGGCGCGAGTCGAGCACGGCTGCCTGCCGGTGCTTCACATGCTGGCGGTATTCGGGATCGGTGACCATCGCCAGGAACGCGGCCGCGCTCGGATACTCGGCGATGAAGCCGAGGTCCCATTTCTCGTCAGCCGGACCGGTGACGACGGCATCCGGGCGCCCGGCCCATACCTGCTTGCCACCGACCTTGCGGAAGATCGGTCCGGCGGTTCTGCCATAGGCGCGATAGGCGTCGCGGCCGCTGATGCCCTTGCCGTGATCCGGATGGCCTTCCGGATACTCCGCCTTCTCGCGAAGCCGGATGAGATTGAGCATCTGGATCGGCTCGTTGCGCGGCAGCGCCTTGAACGCTTCGAACTGCTCGCGCAGCGGATCGATCGAACCCGTCATCGCCTGCCCCCTCAGATAAAATTGTATTCCGTGAACAGCGGTGCGAGGTCGCCGCTCCATTCGCCGTGGAATTTGCGCAGCAGCTCCTCGGCGCGCGTGTAGCCGCGCTCGACGAGCTGGCGCAGCGGCACGAGGAAGCCTTCTTCCGACATCCCGGCGGAATCGTGGCTGGCGCGACGGCGCAGACCGGCCGCGGAAATCTCCAGCATGTCGCGCGACAGTTCGCCGACCGTCCGGTTGCAGAACGGGGTGCGGAAGCCGAGCCGCGGCACAGCATCGCGCATCGCCCAGCGTTCTTCTGCCGTCCAGTCCTTCACCAGATCCCAGGCCGCATCGAGCGCGATCTGATCGTAGTAGATGCCGACCCACAGCGCCGGCAGGCCGCAGATGCGCCGCCACGATCCGCCGTCGGCGCCGCGCATCTCGAGAAATTTCTTGAGCCGCACTTCGGGGAAGATGGTCGTCAGGTGATCCGCCCAATCGTCCATCGTGGGCTCGATCCCTTTGAGCTCCGGCACCTCGCCCGCCAGGAATTTGCGGAAACTTCTGCCCGCCACGTCAATGTATTTGCCGTCGCGGTAGACGAAGTACATCGGGACATCGAGCGCGTAATCGACATAGCGCTCGAAGCCCATACCGTCCTCGAACACGAAGGGCAGCATTCCGGCGCGGTCGTTGTCGACATCCGTCCAGATGTGCGAGCGGTAGGAGAGGAAGCCGTTGGGCTTGCCTTCGCGGAACGGCGAATTGGCGAACAGCGCGGTCGCCACCGGCTGCAGGGCCAGGCCGACGCGAAACTTCTTCACCATGTCCGCTTCGTCCGCGAAGTCGAGGTTCACCTGCACGGTGCAGGTGCGGAACATCATCTCGTGGCCGTAGCCGCCGACCTTCGGCATGTAGCGCTTCATGATGCCGTAGCGGCCTTTCGGCATGACTGGCACTTCGTCGATCCGCCAGGTCGGCGCGAAGCCAAGCCCGATGACACCGGCACCGATCTCGTTCGCCACCTCACGCACCTGTTCCTGATGCGTGTTTACCTCCGAGCAGGTCTCGTGGACAGATTTCAAAGTCGCGCCGGAGAGTTCGAACTGTCCGCCGGGCTCGAGGCTGATGGCGCCATCCTTCCCGGTCAGCCCGATGATGTTGTCGCCCTCCATTACCGGCTCCCAGCCGAAGCGGCGCATGCCGTTCAGCAGCGCGCGGATGCCGGGCTCGCCGTCATAGGAAAGGGGCTTGTGGGTCTTGAGGTCGTAGACGAATTTCTCGTGCTCGGTGCCGATGCGCCACTGGTCGCGCGGCTTCGAACCAGCCGCCATGTAGCGGACAAGGTCGTCGCGTGACCCGATGGGCCCGCCCGCATGTTGCGGTATGGACATCTGCGACGCCTCTCCTTGTGCCGCCCCGGCTCGGCCACCCTCGTGGCAGATTTGTGAATTCTAAATCGGCCGTTCAGGCGTATGTAGTTTCCGGGCGAAGCTTCGGCAAGGCAAGGCCGCCATGCCGCTTCAATCCCGACAATTACCTCACGTGGGGCTGCGTGATTTCCGCCTTGCCGTAGTGGTCGCCGATCCGGCCGGTCTTGATGAAATCCGCCATCATCCGAAAATAGCCGGGCGCATAGCGTGTGGAGAGCCGTTCGCCCTTCGCATTGAGTTCGTACAGCGTCATGCCGTGCTCCGCGCCTGGATAGACGGCAAGCGTGAAATCCTTGCCCGCCGCGATCAGGGATTTGATGCGCCGCGCAGTTTCCGCGCTTGGCGCGTCCAGATCGTCTGAACCCAGCACCCACAGCTGCGGCGTCTTCGAGACCCGCAACGCCGGCATCGGTTCATAACGGAACGGCGTGTGAAACAGGAACTTCTTCGCCTGCTCGTCGATCTGCGCCTTGTTCAGCGGCAAGACGAAAAACAGAAAGTCGCCGTGCACATCCTTGTACCACGGCTCGGATTTGTATTTGCGGCGCAACGCATCGAATTCGGCGTAACCTTCCTTCCCGTAGGTCTCGACCACATGCTCGCCGGCGCGGGCGAGCTCCAGCGCTTTCGCCGTGTCCTCGGCCGAGTGATGATGGAAGTGCATGTCCAGCGCTACGCTTTCCTGGTCTTCCTGCAGGATCGTCACCGCCAGGCCGAAACTGACGATTGCGAAATCGACCGGCGCACGGTTCACCGCGAGCGGCACGACCCAGCCGCCTTCGCTGCCGCCTTGATATCCCACGCGTCCGGCCCGCGCGCCCGCAAGGCGACGCGCTTCGCGCATCGCGGCAATGGCGTCGTCCGCCAGCGTGTCAAAGTCCTGTGTGTAGGCACCGGCGGAGCGTCCGGTACCGCGCTTGTCATAGACAAAAGCGCCGATTCCCTCAGCCGGAAACATTCGCTGCAGAAAATACGTGTCGAGCGCGGAATCGTGTTCCGAGCCGTGGATCAGCACCACCACCGGCACCTTGCCACTGCCTTTGGGCATGACAAGCCTGCCCACGAGCTTCACGCCCTTATTGTGGAAGGTGATGTCCTTCACGTCGACGGGAATGCGCCGGCCGCTTTCCCTGTCGAACGCGATGGCGCCCTTGTCGCACGCGAACGAAACTGACTTGCCGTCAGGCCGGCCGGTCCAGCCAAACGTGTTCGTCCAGCTACCGTTCTTCTGCGGATGAAGCTGCCCGGCTTCGCCACTGAACGTGCGCCAGCGCAGCGTGTCGCCATCGGATGGCGCAATATCGACCGTGCTGCCATCGGCCAGGCGATAGGCGCCGATGGCACAATTGTTGACGGGATCCGCCGATACCGGCCCCGCGCCGAGCAACGCAAGTGTCAGCGCCAACAGCGCAAGGAATGCCTTCATTGTACAGACATGGCGACGCATGCTCTATTTCCAATCCCCCGCCAGCGCCTGAGAGACGGCGAGCGCCGCCAAGGCTGCCGTATCGGCACGGAGAATTCGGGGGCCCAGTGACACGGGGAGGACGAAGCCGTGCTCCCGGATCAAGTCGCGTTCCGCGGGATCGAACCCGCCTTCAGGCCCGGTAAGGATGGCAAAGGACATTGAAGTCAACGCAGGAGGAGCCCCCCTCCCCTTGTCGGCGAACAGCTCCTCAGACTTACTCCCCCCTCCCCTTGCGGGAGGGGGCAAATTCTGAGCGCGGCCGCGCGAAGAATTTGGGGGAGGGGTGATACTTGAATGCCCCCTCCCCCGAACGCTTCTCGCTTCGCTCGTCGCATTCGCCCCCTCCCGCGAGGGGAGGGGGGGCTCAAGTTTCGAGAGTGCTTCCGCGATCGGCTCTGCGTCGCCGCCTTCGTCGCAGAACAGCAGGCGGCGACCGGCTGGCCAGTTCGCCAGCAATTTGTCCAGCGATACCGGCTCGCGCACTTCGGGCACATCGAGGCGGTCGGATTGTTCGGCTGCTTCGATGGCGTTGGCGCGCATGCGTTCGAGATTCACGCGGCTGACGATGGTTCTTCGCGTAATCACCGGCTGCAGAACCGAAACCCCAAGCTCGGTCGCCTTCTGCACCACGTAATCCGCCGGCGTCTTCTTGATCGGCGCAAAGCAGAGCCACAGATCCGGCGCCGGGGTTTGCGCCCGTGTCCGCTTCTCGCACACAAGCACGCAACCGCGCTTGCTCGCCTGATCGACGCGCGCGAGCCATTCGCCGTCGCGGCCGTTGAACAGAGACACACGGTCGCCCGCTTTCGCGCGCATCACATGCAGCAGATAGTGCGCGTGGCCCTGGCTCGCCTCGACATGTGCGCCCTCCGCCAATGCCGCCTCGACATACAGCCGCACCTTGCCACCCGATTCCTGAAGTTGTGCGTTCATGTGCTAGCTTCGAGACTGCGGGCGGACACTGAACCATGAACGATCGAATGCAAAGCATTGCCGCGCCCGCTGATGCCGTCCCACGCTCATGGGTGGAACTGGCACCGGCTAGCTGGCAGCCATACTTGCGGCTGGCACGGCTGGACCGGCCGATCGGAACCTGGCTGTTGTTCTGGCCTTGTGTGTTCGGCCTGACGCTCGGAAAGGCGCTCGCGAATCCAAAAATCCATGCGAGCGGATTCTTCGGATCGCCACGGGATTGGTGGCTGCTGGCGCTTTTCGGCATCGGCGCCATCGTGATGCGCGGCGCCGGCTGCACCTACAACGACATCGTCGACCGCGACATCGATGCGCAAGTCTCGCGCACGCGCGGACGGCCTATTCCATCCGGCGCCGTGAGCGTGAAGCAGGCCTGGCAATTCCTCGCCACGCAATGCGCCATCGGGCTGCTCATTCTTCTGTGTCTGAACTGGTTTGCCGTCGCGCTTGGTGCGGCGTCGCTGCTCCTCATCGCGATTTATCCCTTCATGAAACGAGTGACGTGGTGGCCGCAGGCGTGGCTCGGCCTCACCTTCAACTGGGGCGTTTTACTTGGCTACGCGGCGATGCGCGGGCAGATTTCGCCTGCCGACCTCGCCGTCTATGCCGGCTGCTTCTTCTGGACCCTGGGCTACGACACGATCTACGCCTTGCAGGATGTCGAGGACGACGCGCTGGTGGGCGTGAAATCCACCGCGCGGCTGTTCGGCGCGCATTCGCGGACCTGGGTCTTCCTGTTCTACTCCGCATCCTTCGCGCTGATTGCGCTCGGCACCACAATCGAAATGCGCAACGGCATCGTGGCAGCTCTGCTGCTGCCAGCCCTTGCGCATCTGATGTGGCAGGTGCGCGCGCTTCGGCACGACAATCCCGCCGCCTGCCTGCGCCTGTTCCGCTCCAACCGCGACGCCGGCGCCCTGATCGCGGCCGCCCTCATTGCCGCAAGCTGGATTGGCCGCGGCGGCCCGGTATAATGCAGCCATGGTCGCCCGCTTCGATCCCACTACCGTGCTTGCTCCCAAGGAGATGGCGGCGGTGCGCGCGCGCTCGAACGGCATCGGTTTGTTGTGCGTCGCGCATGCATGGCTCGTCATTGGTGCTTCGATGGCGCTGTATGCGCTGTGGCCGAATCCGCTGACGTTCGTGCTGGCCGTGCTGCTCATCGGCAGCCGGCAACTGGGACTCGCCATCCTGATGCATGACGGCGCCCATGGCGTGCTGATGCGTACGCGCGCATGGAATGAATGGGTGAGCCAGTGGCTGTGCGCGTACCCCGTGTTCACCAACACCATTCCGTACCGGTACTACCATCTGCAGCATCATCGCCTGACGCAGCAGGCTGACGATCCCGATCTGGTGTTGTCGGCGTCGTTTCCCATCACGCGCGCCAGCTTCCGCCGCAAGATGATCCGCGACATCACCGGCCAGACGGGATTCAAGCAGCGCCGCGCGCAACTTCGCAACGCGCTCGGCAAACCCGGCGAACCGTTGGCCAAGCGCTTCGCCGCCTTCCGCAGCAAGATGGGCGGAATGGTCGTCGCCAACCTCGTGCTGCTGACGCTGATCACCGCCTTCGGCAAGCCGCACTACTACCTGATGTTCTGGCTGCTGCCGCTCATCACATGGCAGCAGGTGATCACCCGTATCCGCAACATTGCCGAGCACGCCGTGGTGCCGGATAACGACGATGTGCTGCGCAACGCGCGCACCACCTATGCCTCATGGTGGGAACGCGCGCTGATTGCGCCCTACTGGGTGAACTATCACGTCGATCATCACATGCTGATGTACGTGCCGTGCTACAACCTGCCGAAGCTACACACGCTGCTGCTGGCCAAGGGCTACGGACCGCGAATGGAAATCCAGCCGAATTATTGGACCATGCTAAAGCTCGCAGTCTCGAAGCCCGAGCCACAACCCGTGGCGGCGTAATCTGGTCTTCGCGAAGGACACAGCATTTGCTAGTCTTCTTGCTGGTTTCGGGGGAGCCGACTCATGAACGATATCGCCCGCGGCGCTGGAGAGCGCGCGAGTTCGCCGCATGTCGTAGTAGCGCCGTCGCGCGAGGCGCCGCGGGCCGATGCGAAATTCTACCTGACGATGGTGCTGGTCTCCGCCGCCATCATCTTCGCCGGCTTCGCACCGTCCTTTTATCTGAAATCCGTCATCCATGCGCCGCCACCGCTGACCTTGCTCACCTGGACGCATGGCATTGTCTTCACCGGTTGGGTTGTACTCTTCATCACGCAAGCTTGGCTGATCGTGGCCGGCAAGACAGCCTATCATCGCCAGCTCGGAATCGCGGGAGCGGTGCTGTTTGGAGGCATGGTCGCTTTGGCGTTGTCGGCCAGCATTACCGCGGGTCGCCTAGGACACGCACCGCCCGGCGCGCCGCCGGCGCTCGCCTTCATGTCTCTGCCGCTGTTCGCCATCGCAGGTGCCCTCATTTTGTTTCTCACCGCGATGTGGAATCGTCAACGCAGCGCGTGGCACAAACGGCTGATGCTCGCGTCGTTTTTCATCATGACAGGACCGGGCACGGGCCGCATCGCCATTCCGCTCGGCTTTGCGCCGCAAGGATCGCAAATTGCGCTTATCGTTGCTGAACTCCTGCTGGCTGCAGCGATGGTTTACGACTGGCGGCGGCATGGGCAGGTGCATCGCGCCTATTGGCTGGCGGTTGCCGTGTTTGCTCTGACACACATTGGCGTTACATGGGCGTTCGGCGGTCCCGCGCTGTGGATGGACTTCGCCAGAGCCGTAACCGCGACGTAGTGGCCTTGCCGAACGGTCCGCGCTAGCACAGCGCATGATCGATACGGCCGAATTCATCCGAGCCAACACGGCGCTGATCGCGCCGCCGCTGGTGCCGGAAATCCGCCTGCATCTGGCAACGGAAGTCGTGCCCTTGTGGCGCAAAACGGAAGAAGAGCTCGAAGCGCAAGGCGTGCCGCCTCCTTATTGGGCATTCGCATGGGCAGGCGGACAGGCGCTGGCGCGGTACATCCTCGACAATCCCGATAGCGTCCGCAGCGGAGCAATTCTCGATTTCGGATCCGGCTCGGGTCTTGTCGCGGTCGCGGCGATGAAAGCCGGCGCGGCATCGGTGTTGGCGGCAGACATCGACACCTTCGCGGCCACAGCTATCGCGCTCAACGCCGACGCCAATGCAGTGGCGATCGACACAACAACGGATGACGTGATCGGCACCGATAGCCCGTGGGGCGCCATCCTCTGCGGCGACATGTGCTACGAGCGGCCGGTGGCGGAGCGGTTGCTGCAATGGCTGCGTGAGCGCGCGGCGAATGGGACGCTCGTCCTGCTCGGCGATCCCGGCCGCAGCTATTTCCCGAAATCCGGTGTCGAGAAGCTCGCCGCTTATTACGTCCAGACCACACGGGAGCTGGAAGACCGGGACATCCGCGAAACGAGCGTATATCGACTCTGTCCTTGACCGTCGGCTGACCCCGTGATTATGTACGAACATAAAGGGAACAATGTCATGCCACAAGACGGGTATCTGGATTATGTCGAGCTTCCGGCGCCGGACATGGAAGCGACCAAACGCTTCTACGGCTCGGTGTTCGGCTGGAGCTTCACCGATTACGGCCCCGACTATGCCGAATTCGATTCCGGCGGCCGCAAAGGCGGCTTCAACGCCGAACTGAAGGTCGTTGAGAGCGGCGGCGCGCTGATCGTGCTGAGGGCCGGCGACCTCGATGCGATGGAAGCGAAAGTGACCGCGGCGGGCGCCGACGTGATCGCCCATCACGCCTTTCCCGGCGGCCGGCGCTTCCATTTTCGCGACCCCAATGGCAACGAGCTCGCCGTGTGGTCGGACAAATAGGGTATTGCGCAGCCGCCACTCGCGTATTACGCTAGTTAAATGAAGACACTCACGGTCAAGCTCCCCGAACGCGTCGCCGCCGAGATCGAAGCGGAATCGCGCGAGCGCGGCATCTCGAAATCGGATGTTGTGCGCGAGCGGCTGGAACTTGCGCCAAAGCGCAAGATGCCTCCGAGCCTTGCCGCCATTGCCGATTTGATCGGATCGGTAGCGGAAGGTCCGTCAGATCGGAGTCGCCGAAAAAAATACTATCTCGAAAAGCTTGGATATGGCCGCAATCGCGCTGGCTGACACGAGCTTCCTAATTGCGCTGCTCGACCGCCGAGATGGCGATCACGGCTGGGCCAGTTCGACCGCGACCGCGCACCCGCCGCAATGGCGGACTTGCGAAGCGGTCCTCTCAGAAGCATTCCATATTCTCGGAACGGAAGGAGAAGTGGCGCTTTCTGCGCTGCTGCAGCGGGACGCAATATTGGTGACCTTCAATTTTCACAATGAGCGCGGACCTGTCCTGGCACTGTTGAGAAAATACGCGGGGCTGCCAATGAGCTTTGCGGACGCCTGCCTGGTGCGCATGACGGAGATGGTTGCCAATTCTCTGGTGCTCACGACGGACAGCGATTTCCGCATCTATCGCCGTCACGGCCGCCAGGTGATCCCTTCCGCCATGCCCGAGACGTAGCGGCGGACCGCACCGCGCGACCGCCGCTCAATTGTTCAGGGCGATGACCTTGCCGGTGGGGCCGAACCACACTTCGCCTCCGCCCATCATGACCCCCTGACCGCGTGCGAACATCAGCCGTGTGAAGTCCCCCTCGATGGTGGCGCGAAACGCAGGCGTGAAGATGCCGTCGTAATGGGCGATCAGCGCGTACGCATTGGCTATCCGGGTCCGCTTGCCGTTCACGCTGGTTTCGATCGGATAGTCGATCATCTTCGCCACGGCGTCCTTCCGGTTGTGCATGACCGCCTCGCGGAACGATGTCGCCGCCTTGTTCACAACCTCGTCGTTGGAAACACCGGCCGCGTCATAGAGATGCGCAAGATCAGCCGGGCCGCTGGAACTCATGCTCAGCTTGAAATTCATCGGCGCCTTGCCGCTGGCGGTCCAGGTGCCGGATACAACCTCGCAGTTCAGGGGCGAGCCGTTGGCAAATTTCGCATCGCGATCCGCGAATGTGCCCGCGAACTTCGCCGTGGGATGCCCGGCTGAATCGAACTCGGTCAGCGAGAGGTGCCTGCCGGATGAATCGAGCGTGCCCTTCAGCGGGAGGTCCGATTGCGAGATGCGGTGCACATATTTCCCCCGCACTTGGCCGTTCTTGATTTGCAGCGCCACCCGCACGGCGGCTTTGCCGATCGTGCCATCGTAAATGTCGACGCTGCCCTCGGCATGACAAGCGGCGTCGGCGGAGGCCGCCTGAAAGACAAGAGCGGCCGCGGCCATCCAGAGCGATATCGGCTTCATAGAACTCCCGGCGTAGCGCTGTCGGCGTCGCCAGCATCCACCCGTTGGCGGGCAAAACACCAGCGAACGCGCGGCGGATCGGACAAATAGCCCCGCCCGAACCGTTGGCGCTCGCCCCGGCGCCATGCAAAGGTATCGCAACAGATTCAAGGAGCGGGGCAACCGCTCGGGCACAAAAAGGGGCGAAGCATGGCCAGAATTCCCGAAAATCCCGTGGTGGAGATGGATAATGACCTCAAGCGAGCGCTTGGGCCGGTCCATCTGATCGCGCTGGGCATCGGCGCCATCATCGGGGCCGGTATCTTCGTCATCACCGGTCATGCCGCCGCCACGTACGCCGGCCCGGGCGTCGTCGCCTCGTTCGCCATTGCCGGATTGGGCTGCCTGTTCGCCGGACTCTGCTACGCCGAATACGCCGCGATGATCCCCGTCGCCGGCTCCGCCTACACCTACACCTTCGCCACCCTCGGCAAATTCATGGCGTGGTTTATCGGCTGGAATTTGGTGCTCGAATATCTCGCCGCGTCTTCGACCGTGGCGGTGGGCTGGTCCGGCTACTTCGTCGACTTCATGACGAAGCAGCTGCACACGCCGGTTCCGGCGGCGTTCGCCGGAGCGCCCTTCGCCGTGCATGGATTTCACAATTTCGTGGCTACTGGCGCGCTGTTCAATTTGCCGGCTGTGGCGCTGATCGCTCTGGTGACCGTCGTGCTGATCGTCGGCGTGCACATGTCGGCCAACTTCAACAATGTCATGGTCGCCATCAAGCTATGCATCGTCGTGCTGGTGATCGCAGCCGGCCTGCCGCATGTGGTTGCGGCGAACCATACGCCGTTCATTCCGCCCAATACCGGCGTGTGGGGCAATTTCGGCTGGAGCGGCGTGCTGCGTGCCACCGGCGTGATCTTCTTCGCCTATATCGGATTTGACGCTGTCAGCGTGGCCGCGCAGGAAGCGCGCAATCCGCAGCGCGACATTCCCATCGGCATTCTTGGATCGCTGTTCATCTGCACCATTCTGTACATGCTGATGTCGTATGTGCTGACGGGCCTGGCCTCCTACACCACCCTGAACGTCGCCCATCCGGTTTCGATGGCAACGGAAGCACTGCCCTCGACGCGCTGGCTGTCGCCCTTCGTGAATGTCGGCGCAATTGTTGGGCTCGCCTCCGTCGTGCTTGTGCTGATCCTCGGCCAGTCGCGCATCTTTTACGCCATGGCCAAGGACGGCATGATCCCGCCGTTGTTCTCCGATGTGCATCCGCGCTTCCGCACGCCGTGGA
>DASYBT010000051.1:0-15472 GCA_036500585.1 Rhizomicrobium sp. | reverse complement strand
TAGAGCGTGATCCAATCATATTGGAGCGTATCCGGCATTGACGAGGTAGTTTGAGCATTGGCCGGGAGTGAAGGCGTTGAGCAGGATGCCGATGCGCTGCCATGTTGCGTCAACCGTACGCTCCTCGGCCTTGCGCAGCAGGGTCTTGAGCTTTGCGAAGACCTGTTCGATCGGATTGAGGTCAGGACTGTAGGGCGGCAGGAAGAAGAGCTTTGCGCCGGCGGCACGGATGGCTCTGCGCACGGCTTGGCCTTTGTGGCTGCCCAGATTGTCCATGATGACGATGTCGCCGGCCGAAAGCGTTGGAACCAGCATTTGTTCGACATAAGCCAGGAAGCTTCGGCCGTTGACGGGACCGTCGATGACACAGGGTGCCTCGATGCGGTCGCAGCGCAGGGCGGCCAGGAAGGTCAGCGTCCGCCATCGCCCGAACGGCGCCTTGGCGAGGAGCCGATTGCCGCGGGCGCACCAGCCATGGGCGCGCGTCATGTTGGTCTTGGCCCAGGTCTCGTCGATGAAGACCAGGCGGGAGGGATCGAGCTTGCCCTGATGACGCTTCCAGCGCTCGCGCCGCCTTGCGACGTCAGGCCGGTCCTGCTCGCTTGCGTGCAGGCTTTTTTTTGAAGCTGATGCCTTCGTCGTCCAGCAGGCGCCACACCGATCCGTAGCTCGCCGGGATCGAGCGCGCCTGCAGCTCGGCCACCAACGCGCGCAATGTCAGGTCGGGCTTGGCTTCCAGCCGCCGCAGCATCCAGTCACGCTGCTCTGCCAGCGAACGCGGATGGCGCGTGCCCATCGGCTTGGCCGCGACGCTGCCGCTCTCTCGCTTGCGTTGCCACCAGCGAACGACGCTGGCGACGCTCACCCCGAACGTCCTGGCAACCTCGCGACACGAATGACCAGCTTCTACACGGCGCACCACACGCTTGCGCAAGTCCTCAGATAACGGTCGGACCATCCATGCTGACCTCCTACCAGCCAGCAGTTTGAATCAGACTCGCGACCCTCTGGGAATCCCCAAACGATTCAATGAACGCGAATCACGCTCTAAAGCGGCGGATAGTCTTACAAAGCTTTCAGGTTTGCAGCCGCTTGGCGCCTGTAAGCTGACAGGCGTTGAGCCAGGGGACGGGCGGAATCGAAAAGGTGTCGGCGGCGGAATCTGCGGAGCCTCGAAACAGCGAGGCCAGTCTGGGCGAGCTCGAAGCCGGGCAGCGCGGCTGGAGCTTTGCCCTGTTAGGAGGGCAGGCCGAGCCGCTGGCTCGCATCGAATGCGACAGCCACGACGACGCGGCGCGCACGCGCGAGTCGCTGCGGTCGGTGCTGCAAGGCGCAATTGTGCGGCGCTATGTGCGACGCGATCGGACCCCGTTGCACGACGAGCCGCCCGCCAAAGCAGCAGCGGACTCGTCACTTCGGCAATGGGCCTACACGCTCCTGGAAGAAGGCCAGCTCGAGAGCGTGACCGGCCGGGTCATCGAATTCTTCCTCATTGCGCTCATTATCGCCAACGTCGCCGCAGTGGCGCTTGAGAGCATTCCGGCGATCAATGACCGCTTCCATAATTTTTTCGTTGTGTTTGAGGAGTTCTCGCTCGTCGCCTACACCCTGGAATACGTGATCCGCGTCTGGGCGTCGCCGGAAGATCCGCGGGTCGCCGCGCGCGGGCCCATAAAAGGACGCATCGCCTTCGTCTTGCGCCCGCTGATGATCATCGATTTCCTAGCCTTCGCGCCCAGCTATCTCGGCCTTTTTTTCGGCATCGATCTGCGCGTGCTGCGCATCTTCCGCCTGTTCCGGCTGTTGAAGCTCGCGCGTTATTCGCAAGCGCTGCAGGCGCTGTTCGGCGTATTCGCGGCAGAGCGATCGTCGCTGTTTGCCTCATTGATCCTTTTGCTCGCGACAGTGTGCCTCGAGGGCGAGATGATGCATCTGGCGGAAGGCGGCATTCAACCCGAGAAGCTCGGCACCATGCCCAATGCCATGTACTGGGCGATCACCACGCTCGCCACGGTAGGCTACGGCGATATCACGCCGATAACCCCGCTGGGCAAGCTGATCGCCGCCGCCACCATGGTCACGGGCCTTGCCTTGTTCGCCCTGCCGGTCGGCATCATCGCCAATGGATTCGTAACTGGATTGAGCCGCCGCCGGTTCGCGATCAACTGGACGATGCTGCGCCGCCAGCCGCTGCTGCGGGGCTTCAACCTGGACGCTCTGAACGACATCATGGAAACGGCGCTGGCGGCCGTCGTCCGCGAGCACGCCCACGTCGCGATCGCCGGAAAAGACGCGGAAGAGTTCTACCTCATCGTTGCCGGTTCGGCGCGCGCCGAAACCACCGAGGGGATTCGCGAGTTGGGCCCGGGCGACACCATCGGTGCGGAAGCCCTGCATCTTTCCACGCGCTATGCCAGCACGGTTACCGCCGAGAGCGACATGCGGCTCATCGTGTTTTCGGGCGACGAACTTAGGCGCCTGGCAAGAAAGTACCCGGTGCTGGCGGACCGGGTCGGTCAGTCACTCCCCTCGGTCGGCAGCGGCGGCGCCGTCGATCCGGCGCAGCGCGTCAAGGAACTGCAGGACGAGAATGCGCGTCTGAGGCAGGCGCTTTGCGACCTAGCCTTGAAGAAACTCGTTCCCGACGAGGGCGCCTGAAAGCGGCACGGACGGAGGAGGATGCCGCCCGCTCTCCGGCAGCGCGGGAAGGCCGGGAGATACTCGCGAGCGGGTCCGCGTGAAGCTGCCCAGCCGGGAATATTCACACGCGTCAGTTGCACCGCATTGCGCGCGAATATCAGGATTCGAATTCGGAGCCGGCCGGGCCTGGGTCGTCCAGCGGCCGCGGCAGGACGACGAAGTCGGCGCCATCCTGGTGCCGCTCGCGCCAGCGCAGGCGCTCCGACATCCGCACATCATTGCGGTGGGCCCGGACGGCATGCCAAGCGCCGGCGAGCACCGTTCCAAGCGCTGCGCCGATCAGCAGGAGGGCCACGACGCCTGCCGCGCGTTCCGGCTGGATGACAAAGCGGCGCGCCGCACCGGCTGCGCTTGGCTGAGGCAGGGCGGACCGCCGCCGCGCCCAAGGCGCCAGAGGTGCATCAAAGAACGTGGTTGCGTGAGATTCGCTCATGGATGACATCATACCCGCGAAAGAGCCTCCAGCCAGTCCAATGGGAGCACATCGTGCTTAACGTTGCCCTAGGAGGTCCAGCATGGAATCCTGGTTGGGTCGTTTTGCCACGCGGTTTTCACGAAAGCTGAGCGGCGCGAGCGCGGCGTCGGTCTCCCGACTGATGCAAAGCGCGACGAGATTGCGGCAGGGTGACGACAGGCCGTTGCGCTGCACAATTGCGGCGAAGGTCGCCGCACTGCGCGGCGAGAACAGCATCACGGCGTCCAGCTCTCCCGCGCCGAACGCCGCCTGCGCATCGGGGGAAAGGCCGGTGGCCGGCACCGCCTCGTAAAGGAATTCCGTACGCACCGTGAAGCCGGACGCCTCCAGCGCGGCGGCCAAATTGTCCTTTCGATGACGGCCGCTCGCGTGCAGCAGCGAGCCTTCCCGCGGATCGAGCCAGCGCGACACGGTTTCGGTAAGTGCGTCGGCGTTGCCGCCGGCATCGCGCACGTCCGCGAATCCGGCGGCGCGCGCAGCAAGCGCGGTTTGCGGTCCCACGGCAAAAGCCGGCAAATCGCGCCGCTGGTTACGGCGGGCGAGCGCGCGGACTCCATTGGCGCTCGTTGCGAGGACGGCCTGCACGCCATCAAGAGAAATGCCGGGCCCGTCGAGAAACCGGATTTCCAGCAGCGGCGAGAGGATCGCGTCATGGCCGTGCTCGCGAAGTGCCGCCGCCGTGCGTTCAGCATCCTCGATCGGCCGCGTGACAAGCACCCGCATCAGCGCGCCAGCCAGTCGATCACGCGCGGCTTGAGCGCGAGCCCCGTCTCGCGCCCCAGCGCCTCCGCTTCGCGCAGAGGATTACCGCCGAGCTTCTGTTCGAATGACGCATCGGCGAAGCCGCTGCCGTCCGGCGCAATCACCTCGCCGCGGAAGTGCAGCACGCCGCTCCCGAATGTCGCATGTCCGCCGATGGGGGAACGGCAAGAGCCATCGAGCGCGGATTGGAACGCCCGTTCGCAGGCCAGCGCAATCTCGGTCGGCAAATCGTTGAGCGGCGCCACGGCTTCGTTCGTACGCCTATCGTCGCTGCGGATTTCGATTCCCACCGCCCCTTGCGACAGCGCCGGCAGCCATTCCTCCAGTGAGAAAATGGTTGTGGTGCGATCCTCCAGTCCCAGCCGCTTCAGGCCGGCAAGCGCGAGGATGATGGCGTCGTAATCGCCGGCCTGCAGCTTGCGCAGCCGCGTGTCGACATTGCCGCGCAAGGACACGATCTCCACATCCGGCCGCGCCCGCAGAACCTGCGCCTGCCGTCGCACGGAACTGGTGCCGACCCGCGCGTCTTTCGGCAGTTCGGCCAATGTGCGTGCCTTACGCGAGATGAACACATCGCGCGCATCCTCGCGCGGCAATATCGCGGCGATCTTCAAACCCGCCGGCAGGTCGACCGGGACGTCCTTCATCGAATGCACGGCGAGATCGATTCGGCCCGAGAGCAGCGCCTCCTCCAGCTCCTTGGTGAACAGGCCCTTGCCGCCAATGTCGGCGAGCGGCCGGTCGGTAATGCGGTCGCCGGTCGTCTTCAGCGGGACGATCTCGCAAACCAGCCCGCGCGCGGCCAGCGCATCGCGAACCATGTTAGCCTGCGCCAGCGCCAGTGCCGAGCCGCGCGTGCCGATCCGGAGAGTGGAAGATTCGGATGCCACTTGTTATCTGTCCAATCAAACGAAAGCTCATCTCACTTTACCCTCCCCTTGAGGGAGGGTCGAAAAATCCTGAAAGGATTTTTCGGGGAGGGGTGATGCTATAACCCCCCACCGAAAAATCCGCGCAAGCGCGAATTTTTCGGCTCCCCCTCAAGGGGGGAGCAAAAGTGAGCAACCGTGTCGGACGTAACCGTTCTCGGTCTTGAAACAAGCTGCGACGAAACCGCCGCGGCGGTGGTGCGCGGCCGCCCGCCCGGCCCTGGAACGATCCTCTCCAACATCGTGCTGAGCCAGCTGGACGAACACTCGCCTTACGGCGGCGTGGTGCCGGAGATCGCCGCGCGTGCCCATGTCGAAGCCATTGATGCCATCGTGGAAGCGGCGCTGGCGGAAGCGAAGATTGCGCCGGCGGAGTTGGACGCCGTGGCGGCAACCGCCGGCCCCGGACTCATCGGGGGCGTGATGGTGGGGCTGACCACGGCCAAGGCACTGGCGATGGCGTGGGACAAGCCGCTGATCGCGGTGAACCATCTTGAAGCGCACGCGCTCACCGCGCGGCTGCTGGCCCCCCTTCAATTTCCTTATCTGTTGCTGCTCATCTCCGGCGGCCACTGCCAGGTGCTTGCGGTGGAAGGCGTCGGCCAATTCACCTTGTACGGCACCACGATAGACGATGCCGTCGGCGAAGCGTTCGACAAATGCGCCAAGCTGCTGAAGCTGCCGTATCCCGGCGGCCCGAAGATCGAAGCGCTGGCACGCCAAGGGAACGCGAAGGCGGTTCCGTTGCCGCGACCGATGAAGGGCCGTGAGGGCGCGGACTTCTCCTTCTCTGGGCTCAAGACGGCGGTGCGGCAGATCGTGAGCGCGTCGACTGACATCGACGCGGCGAATGTCGCGGCCTCGTTTCAGGCGGCGGTGATCGAGAGCCTGACGGATCGCGTCGGCAATGCCATACGCATGTTCCGCGCCGCGCACGATGTGGAGAACCCCGCCCTGGTTATCGCCGGTGGCGTGGCGGCCAACCGCGCCATCGGCGATGCCTTGCGCAAGCTGGCGCGCGACAACGGCTTTGCGATTCAAATCCCGCCGCCGGCACTGTGCACCGACAATGCCGCGATGGTGGCGTGGGCCGGGGCGGAGCGCTGCGCACTGGGCCTGTTCGATCCGCTTTCCGTCGGTCCAAAGGCACGCTGGCCATTGGCGTCACTCGCAAAGCCATGAAGATCGCGACGTGGAACATCAATTCGGTGCGCCTGCGCCGCAATCTGGTGGCGCGTTTCCTCCGCACGCAACAGCCGGACGTGCTGTGCTTGCAGGAGACCAAGACCATCAACGAGCTTTTCCCCCGAAAGACGTTCGCGAAGCTGGGCTATGTGCACCAGGCGATCCATGGGCAGAAGGGCTATCACGGCGTCGCCATTGTCTCTCGGCTGCCGTTCCGCGACACCCACCAGCACATCCTGTGCGACAAGGATGATTGCCGTCACGTCGCCGCGCGGTTCGGCAACGGGGTCGAGCTGCACAATTTCTATGTACCGGCGGGTGGCGACATTCCCGATCCAAAGGTGAATCCGAAATTCGCGCACAAGCTTTCGTTCCTGCGCGAGATGGCAGACGTGTTTGCGAAACGTGCAGCCGAACGGAGCACACCGATGGTTCTGGTCGGCGATCTCAACGTGGCGCCGCTGGAGCACGATGTCTGGAGTCATAAACAGCTCTTGGATGTGGTCAGCCACACGCCGGTCGAGGTCGATCTGCTGAATGCGGTTAAGGCCTCGTTCGATTGGATCGATCTCACACGCGAATTCGTGCCGCACGATGAGAAGATCTATTCGTGGTGGAGCTACCGCGCGATGGATTGGGAGAAGTCCGATCGCGGCCGCAGGCTCGATCACATCTGGGCCAGTCCGGGATTGAAAGGCGCGGCGCGGGCGCATTCGATTCACAAACCGTTGCGCGCCTGGAAGCGTGCCTCCGACCACGTGCCGGTGCTGGTGGAGTGCGATCTGTGAGCATGCCGCCGAAGGATTCACGCGACGCCGCGGAGGCGCGGACTGGCACTGAGTCTCTCGGCGGTGCAGAGATTCTTGACCTTCGCGGATTGAAATGCCCGCTGCCGGCGCTGTTCACGAAGAAGCGGCTTGCCCACGCGCAAATCGGCGAAACCATCACGGTGCTCACCGACGACCCGCTCGCCGTCGTCGACATCCCTCACATGTGCGCGCAGGAAGGCTACGAGCACGTGTGCAGCACCAATAACGATGGCGTAAGGCACGTGACCGTGCGGCGCAGGTCCTAGTTGGCGCGGATGTCCAACGCCATGGCGACCTGTCCCTCCGGTCCTCGCGCCCAGAGGTAGGCCCCCCCATCGGCTTTCCGGCCGCACAGGTCGAACGGAGCGGTATCGAACAGTGGTGCGCGGGCGCGAAGGCTGAGGCTGACGATTCGCGCGGCGGGATTGCGCCGCAGGAAATGATCAACCAGCAAGGTCGCGGTGTACGGCCCATGCACCACCAGGCCGGGATAGCCTTCGATGTTGCGGCAATAATCGCGGTCGTAATGGATGCGGTGGCCGTTGAAAGTGAGCGCCGAATAGCGGAACAGTTGCACCGGATCGGGCGTGATGACTCGTGTCCATTCGGATGCCGGCGTTTCGGCCTGTGCGGACTTTGCCGGTGCGGCGCCCGCCTTGGGCGCCTCGCGATAGACGATATCGTGATGCTCGACGATCGCCAGCGCGCCTTCCACCGAGATTTCGTGAAGCACGGTGACGAACACCATTTCGCCCGACCCGCCGGATTTCACGTCAACCGATTCGATCGTGGACCGCCGCGTCATGCCGGCTCCGAGCGGGATCGGTGCATGGAATTCGATCCGGTTGCCCGCCCACATGCGTCGCGGCAGCGGCACGGGCGGCATGAAGCTGCCCCGTTTCGGATGCCCATCGGACTCAAGCTCCGATTGCCGCACATAGGGCAGGAAATACAGCCAGTGTCCCAGCGGCGGCAGTTCGCCGGGGATCCATGGCGGCGTCTGGTGATCGAGCAGCGCCGACAGGCCCGCCAGCGGCGCGGCATGCGCCACATCAAACGCGTCTTCGCTCCGCCCGACCCAGGTTTTCAGATGATCGATATCGATCATAGCCACAGACACTACAGTCCCCCCTCCCCTTGCGGGAGGGGGCAAATTCGAGCGGCGCCAGCCGTGAAGAATTTGGGGGAGGGGTTTGGTGCAACACGACTGCCCCCTCCCCCAAGCATTTCTCGCTGCGCTCGCAATGCTTGCCCCCTCCCGCGAGGGGAGGGGGAAGCGGCGCTTCAAAACGATTTCGGCAGTTTCAGCACATGCGTGGCCACGTGCGACAGGATGAGGTTCGTTGAGATCGGCGCGACCTGGTAAAGCCGCGTCTCGCGGAATTTGCGCTCGATGTCGAACTCTTCGGCAAAGCCGAATCCGCCATGCGTCTGCAGGCACATGTCGGCGGCAAACCATGAGGCTTCCGACGCCAGCAGCTTCGCCATGTTGGCTTCGGTGCCGCAGGCTTGGCCGGAGTCGAACAGCACCGCCGCCTTCGCCACCATCGCCGCCGCCGCCGTGGCCTGTACATAAGCGCGCGCGATGGGAAACTGCACGCCCTGATTCTCGCCGATGGGCCGGCCGAACACTTGCCGCTCCGCAGCGTAGGACGCCGCCCGATCGATGAAGAAGCGGCCGTCGCCGATGCATTCCGCCGCGATCAGGATGCGCTCGGCATTCATGCCGTCGAGGATGTAGCGGAAGCCGCGCCCTTCCTCGCCAATGAGATTTGCCGCGGGCACGGCGAGATCGTCGAAGAACAATTCCGTCGTCGCATGGTTGATCATGGTGTGGATGGGCCGGATGGTGAGTCCCTTGCCGACGCTGTCGCGCAAATCGACGAGGAACACACTCATGCCGTCGCCGGGCTTGTCGTCATTGCGCGGGGATGTGCGCGCCAGCAGCAGCAGGAGATCGGAATACTCGGCGCGGCTGATCCAGATTTTCTGACCGTTGACAATGTAGCGGTCGCCGTCCCGTTTCGCGAAGGTGGCGATACGGGTGGTATCGGTGCCGCTGGTCGGCTCGGTCACGCCGAAGGCCTGCAGCCGCAAGTCACCGCGGGCGATCTTCGGCAGGTATTGCTGCTTCTGCGCCGGCGAGCCGTGCCGCAGGATCGTGCCCATCGTGTACATCTGGGCATGGCAGGCAGCGGCATTGCCGCCGGAGCGATGGATTTCCTCGAGAATGGCGCACGCCGCGCCGAGGCCGAGCCCCGATCCGCCAAATTCCTCCGGGATCAGAACGGAGAGGAAGCCTACGCGGGTCAGCGCGGCGACGAAGTCGGTGGGATAGGTTCGCTCGCGGTCAAGCGCGCGCCAGTATTCGCCGGGAAATTTCGCGCACAGCTTGCGCACCGAATCGCGGATGTCCGGAAAGCTCTCGTCGCGCGTTTCGATCATGGCGGCATCCTACAGCCGCTTTCCTGTTCCGTCATCGCCGGTGGACGGTATTGACCGCTGTGAACACTACAATGGAATTCGTAAGCTTCCGACGCGGCCCTGCCAGGGGGAAGACAATGACCGTCACCAGCGCCTTCGAGGCGATCGACCCCGTGCTGATCCCGTGGGCAGATCGTCATCAGTTCAAAGTGGATGTGGAGTATAAAGGCTATAGAGTCCGATCAATCGCAATTCCGGATATCCGCAATCCGGGACATCTCGGGCAATCGGCTCAGCTATGGGTCGAACCGACGGCACATGATCCAACAAACCCCCTGACGGTCAATGTTGCCGTTGGCCGCTGGAGCAGCAAAGAACGCGTTCGATTGCCTGAACTGGAACGTGCTCTGGACAATCAGCTTGCGATGCTCAAAGCAAGAGGCGATCTGTGACTTCAGTCACCTGACAGTGCTGCAGCGCCAGCTTCGATTTCAGCAACTCCGGCCTGCACCGCATCGGCCAAACCGGGTGCAGCGCTCAGCACTTGGGAAGCGAACACGCGTGCCAACGCTAGTTTGCCGCGGGCATAGTCCTTGTCCGGCAGGGCGGCGGCGGCAGGTGCGGCCTTGGCTAGCAGCCAGCCGCCAACTGTGTTGCCGAGCAGGGTGAGATAGGTCGTGGCGCCAGCCAGCGCATCGGGCGAGCCGCGCGCTTCGATCAGCCAGTCGGTCGCGCGCTCGGTCGCAGCGATGACTTCACGCAAATGCGCGGCAACATCATGATCGAGATCGGGCAAGGTGGCGCGCATTTCGGTGAACAGCGCGCGGACGGGTTCGCCGCCGTTGAGCGGCAGTTTGCGGCCGACCAGATCGATCGCCTGAATGCCGTTGGTGCCCTCGTAGATCGGCGCAATGCGGGCGTCGCGATAGAACTGCGCCGCGCCGGTTTCCTCGATGAATCCGGCGCCGCCAAGCACCTGAATACCGAGCGATGCGACCTCGACGCCGACATCGGTGCTCCATGCCTTGGCGACGGGCACCAGCAGTTCCTCACGCAGCTTGGCCGCCTCGCGCGCGTGATCCGCTGGCGCGTGCTCCGCCAGATCAGCGGCGATCGCGGTCGAGAAGCAGATGGCGCGGGCGGCCTCCGTCTTCGCCTTCATCAGAAGCAGCATGCGCCGCACATCCGGCAGGTCGATGAGCCGCGCCGGCACATCGTCGCTCCATGCCGAGCGGCCCTGCCGCCGCTCCAGAGCATAGTCGCGCGCCTGCTGGTAGGCGCGTTCGGCAATGCCGACGCCCTGCGCGCCGACATTCAGCCGCGCCGCATTCATCATCGTGAACATCAGCGCCAGCCCCTGATGCGGCGCGCCGACCAGTTCCGCTTCCGCGCTTTCGTAACTCATCACGCAGGTGGGCGACGCATGAATGCCGAGCTTGTGCTCGATGGACAGCGGCCTGAGCGAATTCGCTACGCCCGGATTGCCGTTCGTATCCGGCAAGCGCTTCGGCACAAGGAACAACGAAATGCCTTTCGTGCCTTCCGGCGCATCCGGCAAGCGCGCGAGCACAAGGTGGATGATGTTCTCGGCGCAATCGTGATCGCCCCAGGTGATGAAAATCTTCTGCCCGGTGACGCGATATTTGTCGCCGTCAGGTTCGGCGCGCGCGCGGATGAGTGAGAGGTCGGAGCCCGCCTGCGCTTCCGTCAAATTCATCGTGCCGGTCCATTGGCCCGACACGAGCTTCGGCAGATACACCTGCTGCTGGCGCGGCGTGCCGTGCGCGGTGAGCAGATGGATCGCGGCCTCGCTCAGCATCGGGCAGAGGCCGAAGCTCATGTTCGCGGCCGTCACCATGTCGAACACGGCGAGCGCGATGGCGCGCGGCAAACCCTGTCCGCCGAATTCCGGCGGCGCGGCCAGCGATGTCCAGCCACCGTCGATGTATTTGCGGTAGGCATCGGCAAATCCCAGTGCGGCGAACACGCGGCCGTTTTCGAACCGCGCCCCTTCGATGTCGCCGCTGCGGTTGAGCGGCGCCAGCACGCCATCGGCGAATTCGCCCGCCGCGGTCAGAACCTGCGTGCAGGTGTCGGAGTCGAGATCGGGAAACGAAGCCAGCAGGTCCTTGAGACCTGCAACTTCAAGCGAAAACGCGATGTCGCGGACCGGCGCCCGGAAGCCCATCAGATATGGATAGCATGCCCCAGTGCGCGGAGCGACGCCTCATGATAGGCCTCGCTCAGGGTGGGATGCACGTGAATGGTGCCGGCGATGTCTTCCAGCACCGCGCCCATCTCCAGCGCGAGAGAGAATTCGCCGGACAGTTCCGCCACATGCGCGCCGACCGCCTGGATGCCGAGCAGGCGATGATCGTCCTTCCGCGCCACCACGCGCACGAAGCCTTCGCCGGCGTCCATGCTGAGCGCGCGGCCGTTCGCGGCGAACGGGAACAGCGCCACGATGGTGTCGGGACCGGCTTCAGACGGCAGCAATCCGGCACTGACGATTTCCGGCTCGGTGAAGCACACAGCCGGAATGATGTCGCGGCTGAATTCGCGCTTATGACCGGCGATGATCTCCGCCACCATGTCGCCCTGGTGCGCCGCCTTGTGCTCCAGCATCGGCTCGCCGACGAGATCGCCGACCGCCCACACATTCTTCATCGATGTGCGGCACTGTTTGTCGACCTTGACGAAGCGGCCGTCCATGTCAACGGCCATGTGCTCCAGGCCCCAGCCTTCGGTGGCAGGTCTTCGGCCGACAGTGACGAGGATCTTGTCGGCGGGCAAGGTTTGCGATTTGCCATCCGCCGTTTCGACGATGAGGCCTTTGGCGTCCTTGCCCTTGGCTTTGGCGCTCAAGTGAACGGTGACGCCGTTCGTCTTCAGCCATTTGGCGACCGGCGCGACCAGTTCGGCGTCGTAGAGCGGCAGGATGCGGTCGAGTGCTTCAACGACCGTGACCTCGCTGCCGAACTTGCGGAACGCGATGCCGAGCTCGAGTCCGATATAGCCCGCACCGACCACCACCAGCTTTTTCGGCAGCGCCTGCAGGTCGAGCGCTTCGGTAGACGAGATCACATCGCCGCCGAATGGCAGGAACGGCAGCCCGACGGATTTAGACCCATTGGCGAGGATGACATGCTCGGCGGTGACGACCTGCTCGCCATCCTTCGTCTTCACCACGCAGGTCTTGGCATCGGTGAACGTGCCCCAGCCTTCGATGACGCGGACCTTGGCGCGCTTCAGCAATCCGCCGACGCCGGTGTTGAGCTTGCGGACGACGCCTTCTTTCCACTTATAGAGTTCTGGCATATCGAGTGACGGCGGGCCCGCCAGTTTGATGCCGTGCAGCCCTTTGTTGGACGCCGCGCGCGCCATGGTCTCGAAAGTGCCGGCGGAATGGATGATCGCCTTCGACGGAATGCAGCCACGAATGAGGCAGGTGCCGCCCAGCTTGTCGGTTTCGATCAATGTGGTGTCGAGGCCCAGCTGGCCGGCACGGATCGCCGCCACATATCCGCCCGGCCCACCGCCGACGATGAGAACTTTGGTATGAATCGGCTCCATCTACCTTCCCCCTTGTGGGGAGGTAGATCCGGCGAAGCGCGCAGCGCGGAGACGGATCGGGTGGGGGGCTGCGACTGTTGCTGGCATCGCCCCCCACCCGGCTCCCCCGCCTGCAAATCCATGAAGATTGCTCAGGGGGACGCCGGTCTCGCCGATTTGGTGGCGGGGTCGCCGACCTCCCCACAGAGGGGGAGGTAGCGGATGCGTTTGCTTCATCGCTTTAGTCCATAAACAGCATCGCCGGGTGCTCGAGCAGCGCCTTGATGCGCTGGATGAATTCGGCGGCATCGTAGCCGTCGACCACGCGGTGATCGAAGGAAGAGGACAGGTTCATCATCTTGCGCACGACGACCTGGCCGTTGCGCACGACCGGGCGATCGATGATCGCGTTCGGTCCGATGATCGCGACCTCAGGATGATTGATCACCGGCGTGGTGACGACGCCGCCCAGCGCACCCAAGCTGGTGATGGTGATGGTCGAGCCGGTGAGGTCGTCCTTGGAGGCCTTGTTGTCGCGCGCCCGCGACGCCACGCGCGCCACTTCCAGCGCAGTATCCCAAACGTCGCGGGCTTCGGCATGCTTCACCACCGGTACGATAAGGCCGTTGGCGGTTTGCGTCGCGATGCCGATATGAACGGCAGCGTAGCGGTGCACCACGCCGGCATCGTCATCGAAGCGGGCGTTGATCTGCGGATAATCCGGCAGCACCTTCACCAGCGCGCGCATGAGGAACGGCAGCACGTTGAGCTTCGGCTGATCCTTGCGCCTGGCCTCGTTGAGATGCGTGCGCAGCGATTCCAGCTCCGTCATGTCGATTTCCTCGACATAGGCGAAGTGCGGGATGCGGCGCTTGGCGTCCTGCATCTTCTCCGCGATCTTGCGGCGCAGGCCGATGACCTTGATCTCTTCGATGCCGTCGCGTTCCGCATAACCGCTGGATCGGCCGCCGGTCACGCCCGATCCGCCCCGCGCGACGTATTCGTCCAGGTCCTGATGCGTGATACGCCCGGTCGGTCCCGATCCGGCAACATATTGCAGCTCGATGCCGAGCTCGTGCGCCCGTTCGCGCACCGCCGGTGATGCCACCGGCTTGTCGCCTGGCTTTCGCATCGTGGGCGCAACCGTACGCATTTCGCTCTTAGGCTCTGGCGCGCGATGCAGCGGAACGACATCGGCGGGTTTCGGTTTCGCAGGAGCAGCGGCGGATTTCGGTTCGGGCTTCGCGGCAACCGGCTTTGGCGCCTCGGCCTTCGCGGGCTCAGCGCCGGCCTTCACATTGCCGGCGCCTTCGACTTCGAGCTCCACCAGTGGAGAACCCACCGCGGCCATCTGGCCCGGCTCGCCGTGAATTGAAATCACCTTGCCGGTGACGGGCGACGTCATCTCCACCGTCGCCTTGTCGGTCATCACATCGACGAGGTTCTGGTCTTCGGCAATCGTGTCGCCCGCCTTCACATGCCAGGCGACGATTTCGGCCTCGGCGGTGCCTTCGCCGACATCGGGAAGCTTGAAGACATATCGCCCCATCTAGCGCTCCATCACCTTGCGCAGGCCCGCGATCACGCGCGCCGGCCCCGGGAAGTAGTACCACTCGAACGCATGCGGGTAGGGCGTGTCCCAACCGGTCACGCGCTCGATCGGTGCTTCGAGATGCCAGAAGCAATTCTCCTGCACCAGTGCGCAAAGCTCGGCGCCGAAGCCGCTGGTGCGCGGCGCTTCATGCACGATGACGCAGCGGCCCGTTTTCTCCACCGACGCCACGATGGTTTCGATGTCGAGCGGCACAAGCGTGCGCAGATCGATCACTTCCGCATCAATGCCGCTTTCTTCCACCGCCGCCTTCGCCACATGCACCATGGTGCCGTAAGCGAGCACGGTCACGTCGTTGCCCGGCCGCACAATGGCCGCCTTGCCGAGCGGCACGGTGTAGTGGCCGTCCGGCACATCGCTTTCCGCGAATTTCGACCACGGCTGCACCGGCTGGTCGTGATGGCCGTTGAAAGGGCCGTTGTAGATTCGCTTCGGCTCGAAGATGATGACGGGATCGTCGTCCTCGATAGACGAGATCAGCAGGCCTTTTGCGTCATACGGCGTCGAGGGAATCACCGTCTTGATTCCCGCGATGTGGGTGAAAAGCGACTCGGGGCTCTGGCTGTGAGTCTGGCCGCCGAAAATGCCCCCGCCGTACGGTGTGCGCACCGTGATCGGCGTGGTGAATTCGCCGGCTGAACGGTAGCGGATCTTGGAGGCTTCGGAGACGATCTGGTCGTAGCCGGGATAGATGTAATCGGCGAACTGGATTTCCACCACGGGGCGCAAGCCGTACACGCCCATGCCGATGGCGGTTGCCATGAGGCCGCCTTCGCTGATCGGCGAATCGAAGCAGCGCGTGGGACCGTATTTCTTCTGCAATCCATCGGTGACGCGGAACACGCCGCCGAAATAGCCGGCATCCTCGCCGAAAGTCAGCACGTTCGCATCGCGCGCCAGCATCACATCGAGGCCGGAGTTCAGCGCCTGGATCATGTTCATCGTCGGCATGTGAACTGACCCTGTGATTCATCTGAGTTGGATCGAATCCATACCCTCCCCTTGAGGGAGGGTCGAAATTTGC
>DASYBT010000050.1:0-3953 GCA_036500585.1 Rhizomicrobium sp. | reverse complement strand
GTCAAACCTGACGCCGTAACCATGCCGCAACCCGGCTGCGGATTACACGCAGCTCCGCTCGCGCCTTCGACTGCCAAATCTCTAAGCCCCGTGCTGATCGTCCTGCATCAGGAAACCTCGACCCCGGGCCGCGTCGGCAATGCGTTGCGGGCGCTCGGTCACCCGCTTGATGTCAGGCGTCCGCGATTTGGCGATTCCCTTCCCGAAACGCTGGAAGACCATGCCGGCGCGGTGATTTTCGGCGGGCCGATGAGCGCCAACGACACCGATGATTTCGTCCGCCGCGAGATCGACTGGATCGCCGTGCCGCTCCGGGAACAGCGGCCGTTGTTGGGGATTTGCCTGGGCGCGCAGATGCTTGCGAGGCAGCTCGGCGCGCCGGTCGCGCCGCATCCGGAAGGCCGCGCGCAGATCGGATATTACCCGATCCGTCCCACTCAAGCAGGGATAGAGGTCTGCCCGAACTGGCCGGATCACGTCTACCACTGGCATCGCGAGGGATTCGAGCTGCCCGCGTGCGCCGAATTGCTGGCGGAGGGAAGCGACTTTCCGGTCGAGGCGTTCCGCTTCGACCATGCTTTCGGCTTCCAGTTTCATCCCGACGTGACCTACGCGATGATGCACCGCTGGACAACGCGCGGCCATGCCCGCCTCGAATTGCCCGGCGCGCGCCCGCGCCACCACCACTTCGCCGACCGTGCGGTCCACGACGTCACCGAGCGCGCGTGGCTGAAGCAATTCATCGATGGCTGGCTGGCGCGCGTGCCGGCGTCGGTGATGTCGCAAGCCGCGGAATAATACCAACCGTCATTGCCGGGCATAATAGTCTGCCTTTGCGCAGACTACCTAAACTTGTCTGCGCTCCCGGCGATCCATCTTCTTCGAGAGAATCTTTGGTGAAGATCGATGGATACGCGGGTCACCTGGAGCATGATGAGATTTGATTGAATCGGTCTGCCCGCGGCTTCACTGCACCTCTCCCGCTTGCGGGGGAGCATAGGCCGCCTTCGGCGGCCGTTCTTGGAAAAGAACGCCGAAGCGAAGCTTCGGCTATGGCGCGCGGCAGCGCAATTGCGCGCCAGAGCGCGGCGGGTGGGGGGAAACTCTATCCGCTCGACGAGCTCACTCCGGGGAGGCACCCCCACCCCAACCCTCCCCCGCAAGAGCGGGAGAGGGGGCGCACCAACGCCGCCGCTACAGCTCAATCTAATCTCATCATGCTCTGGCGCGAAGACGGGCGGAGCCTGTCATCGGGCCGCGCTTTGCGCGGACGCGTTGGCGCTTTATGCCCGCGTATTACGAACGTAATGTTGAGCCGTTCAGATCACCAGCCCGTCTTCGCCCAAGCGGGCTACGCCGGGCACCGCTTCGCCCTTCGGCCATCACGCGGCTGCGCCACGCGAAGCCCGAAGCGTGGTGGAGCCAGGCGGGATCGAACCGCCGACCTCGTCATTGCGAACGACGCGCTCTCCCAGCTGAGCTATGGCCCCATTGCGGCTGCCTCGCGAATGACGGCGGCCGACAATCGGCGCCATTTACAATCCGCGCCAAGCTCAAGTCAAGAACGGCGAAAATCGGCGTTTTCCGCCTATTTCGCGGGAACTTCCCTTGTTTGGAAGGGGTGGAACCGATATTTAGCAGGGGTGCCTCTGATGGTCGAATTCGCGACCGAACCCCCCGAGCAAGCCAACCATGCGTGCCGTTCTCGACATCGTTCTTATCGTTCTGGATCTCTATGTCTGGTTGCTGATTGCGTCTGCAATCCTGTCCTGGCTGATCGCCTTCAATGTCGTGAACACGCGCAACCAGTTCGTGGCGGCGGTGGCGGAGTTCCTGTACCGGATCACCGAGCCGCTGCTGGCGCCAATCCGCAGGCACTTGCCGAACCTCGGCGGGCTCGATATCTCGCCGATCATTCTGATCCTGATCATCATGTTCATCCAGCGGGTGATCACCTATTACATCTATCCCAGCGTATTCTGACCGCGGGCGTGGATATCAGATGGATAGAAGATGGATCCCTGGCGCTATTCCACTGAAGGAATCAGCGTCGCGCTGCGGGTGACGCCACGCGGCGGCCGCGATGACATCGACGGCGTCGATACGCTGGCCAATGGCCGCAGCGTGATCAAGGTGCGGGTTCGCGCCATCGCCGACGGCGGCGAGGCCAATCGCGCGGTCACCGACCTGCTGGCAAAGGCGCTCGGGGTGCCCAAGGCCAAAGTGCGGATTCTGTCCGGCACGACTTCACGCCTCAAGCAGATTGCCGTCGATGGCGATCCAGCGGCGCTCGGCGATGCGTTGCGGCGAGCGACCGCCGCCAAACCCGGATAGATCAACGACAAAGGATTGAGATGACGGCGCGGATCATCGATGGAAAACTCATTGCATCGGAGCTTCGCGCCGGTGTCGGCGCTGAGGTGGCAAGGGTGCAGCGGGAGCACGGCCTGACGCCGGGGCTTGCGGTGGTGCTGGTCGGCAGCGACCCCGCCAGCCAGGTCTATGTCCGCAGCAAGCACAAGCAGACCCAGGCCGCCGGCATGGCGTCGTTCGAGCATGTGCTGCCGGCCGACGTCGCGCAGCATGATTTGCTGGCGCTGATTGAAAAACTCAATCGCGATCCCGCCGTGCACGGCATCCTGGTGCAGCTGCCGCTGCCGCAATCGCTTCACACCGAGACCATCATCAACGCCATCGATCCCGCCAAGGATGTCGACGGGCTGCATCCGAACAACGCCGGAAGGCTCGCCGGCGGCTTTGCCGCGCTGTCGCCCTGCACGCCGCTCGGCTGCATCATCCTGACCAAGAGCGTGCATGCCTCGCTGCAAGGCATGAACGCGATCGTGATCGGCCGCTCCAATCTGGTCGGCCGTCCCCTGCTGCAATTGCTGTTGAACGAAAACGCGACGGTGACGATTGCCCATTCGCGCTCGCGCGATCTGCCGCAACTGTGTGCCCGCGCCGATCTGGTCTACGCCGCCGTCGGCAAGCCCGAAATGGTGCGCGCAAGCTGGATCAAGCCGGGAGCAACCGTGATCGATGTCGGCATCAACCGCTTGCCGGATGGCGACGGCAAGACCCGTCTGGTCGGCGATGTCGCCTTCCAGGAGGCCATGGCCGTGGCCGGCGCGATCACGCCGGTGCCCGGCGGCGTCGGCCAGATGACGGTGGCCTGCCTGCTGGTGAACACCCTGCGCGCGGCTTGCGCGACTCACGGACTGCCCAAGCCGGCGGTGTGATTGTCTCCCTCTCCCGCTCTTCGCGGGGGAGGGTCGGGGTGGGGGTGTTGCCGCATAGGGGATGCCAGAGGTTTGGGAGAGAGCCCCCACCCGCCGCGCTCTTCGAGCGCGTCGACCTCGCCCGCAAGCGGGAGAGCTAAGTCAGCGAAGGGTAAGCCTATTTCCCCTTCGCCCGCGCGATGCCTTCCATGATCAGCCGGTGCGCATCCTCGGCGCCGCCCCAGCGCAGCACTTTCACCCATTTGCCGGGCTCGAGATCCTTGTAGTGTTCGAAGAAGTGCTGGATCTGTTGCAGCGTGATGTCGGGCAGGTCGCTGTAGGTCTTCACCTTGTCGTAGCGCCGGGTGAGTTTTGACGACGGTACCGCGATGATCTTCTCGTCGCCGCCGGCCTCGTCTTCCATCAGCAGCACGCCGACCGGCCGCACGCTCATGACCGCGCCCGGCACGATCGCGCGGGTACTGGCGACCAGCACGTCGCAGGGGTCGCCATCGCCGGACAGCGTATGGGGAATGAAGCCGTAATTACCGGGATAGCGCATGGCGGTATAAAGAAACCGGTCGACCACCAGCGTGCCGGCGTCCTTGTCCATCTCATATTTGATCGGCTCGCCGCCGACCGGCACCTCGATAATGACATTGACGTCGCGCGGCGGATCGATCCCGATCGAGATGGCGTCAATGCGCATGGACAGGCTCCGTGGTTGAGAGCAGT
>DASYBT010000049.1:0-4959 GCA_036500585.1 Rhizomicrobium sp. | reverse complement strand
AGGCAGTTCGGCCCGACGGCATCCGACTACAACAAGGCGGTGGCCTTCTTCCGCAAATCCGGCCTGAACGTGAGGGCGACGAGCGCCAATCGCTATCTGATTTCGCTCGAGGGCCGCGCCGGCGATGTCGAGCGCGTGTTCCATGTGAAGCTCAATCTCTATCAGCACCCGACCGAGCCGCGCACCTTCTTCGCGCCGGATCGCGAGCCGTCCGTCGATCTTAATGTGCCGCTGCTGCACGTCACTGGACTGGACAATTACGTGCTGCCGCACCCGAAATACCTGGCGTCCTCCGAAAACACTTCGCCGCGCGCCGGCGGCTCCGGGCCGGGCGGTAATTTCATCGGCAGCGATTTCCGCACCGCCTACTACGGCAACGGCAAACTGAACGGAAAGGGCCAGTCTGTGGGCCTGATGGAGTTGGAAGGCTATATCCCGAGCGATATCCAGCTCTACTTCACCACCGTGGGCCAGCCGCTGAACGTCGCCGTCAACGGAATTTCCGTGGACGGAACGCCGGTGAACTGCGGACACTGCAATGACGGCGAGCAGACGCTCGACATCGACTACGCGATCTCGATGGCGCCGAGCCTCGATCAGGTGCAGGTCTATGTCGGCGGCGATCCGACCGAGATCGAGAATCGGATGGCGACCGACAACACCAGCAAGCAGCTCTCGACATCGTGGGGATACAACGAGAATTTCGCGGTTGAAGATGCGATCTATCAGGAGATGGCGGCCCAGGGCCAAAGCTACCTGACGGCAAGCGGCGACTATTCCAGCCTGCAGGCCAGCGGCCCGTGGCCGGAAGAGGATGCCAACATCACCGGTGTCGGCGGCACCGATCTCGTGACCAAGAGCGCGGGCGGCCCCTACAAGTCGGAAACGGGATGGAAGGACAGCGCCGGCGGTCCATCGCTGGACAAGACCATTCTGATCGAGCCGTACCAGCTTCCGTTCATAAACCGGAAGAACGGCGGATCGAAGACGTTGCGCAACGTTCCCGACATCTCGGCCAACGCCGATTTCGACATGCTCATCTGCGCCCAGGGCACGTGCCAGGGCGGCTGGGGCGGAACCAGCTTCTCCTCGCCGATGTGGGCGGGGTTTGTTGCGATGGCCAACCAGCAGGCGGTGAAGCAAGGCAAGCCGCTCGTCGGCTTCCTCAATCCGACGCTGTACAATTTGTCGATCGCCGGTTCGTACAAGGCGATCTTCCACGACGTGATCGGCGGCAAGAGCGGCTTGTACACGGCGGTGAAAAAGTTCGATCTCGTCACCGGCCTCGGCTCGCCCAAGGGCCAGAAGATGATCGACGCGCTGACGCAGTAATCACGGAAAGTGTGCACCCTCCCCTTGAGGGAGGGTCGAGAAATCCGCAGCAGCACGTAGGATTTTTCGGGGAGGGGTCAAACCGATCTGGGGAGCAGGACCCCTCCCCGAAATTTGCTGCACTGACGTTCCGCAAATTTCGACCCTCCCTCAAGGGGAGGGTTTTTCGCGTCGGTTGGCTTCGACGTAATCGCCTAACCGCCCCGCTCCTTCTCGATCTGCTCGTAGGCCGCGTTGATGGCGGCAAGTTTTTCGTTTGCCAGCGACACGAACTCCGGCGGCACGCCGCGCGCGATGAGCCTGTCGGGATGGTTCTCGCGCACCAGCAGGCGGTAGGTGTGCTTGATCTCGTCTTCGCTCGCCGTGTGCGACACGCCGAGAATGATGTAGGGGTCTTCCTTGTCGGGAAAATGCGAGGCGCGGATGCGGCGGAATTCGTTTGGCGCGAAGCCGAAGATGTCGGCGACGCGCTCGAGGAACTCGAGCTCGCCGGGGTGTAGCACGCCATCCGCCTTCGCGATCTCGAACAGGCCGTCCATGATGTCTTCCAGCACGGCCGGATTTTCGCGGAAGAGATTGGCGATCTGCCGCGCATAGGCCTCGAAGCCGGCCGTATCCTGCTGCGCCATCCGGAAGATGCGGTGGACGTTGGCTTCCTCCGACGGCGGCACGGCGAAATATTGCCGGAACACGTCCTCCTCGTTCTCGGTGGCGACGCCGTCGGCCTTCGCCATCTTGGCGCCGAGCGCGATGATGGCGATGGTGAAGGCGACGCCGGGATCGGCCGGCGCCTTGCGGTCGACGGCGACGTGGCCGAACAGGGCGCCGAGCGCCGCGCCGACAGGCCCGCCCGCGATGAAGCCGGCAGCCGCACCGCCAATCTTTCCCCAGATGGACATGGGCCAGAGCAATAGGCCAATCTCAAAAAAAATGCACGCGGAGGCGCGGAGGAAATGGAGCTTGACGAGATCACAGGCGCCGCCGTTGACGCTGCGGTCAAGCTGCACACCCGCCTCGGCCCCGGACTGTTGGAATCGGTGTATGAGACCGTTTTGGCGCGCGATCTCGCGCGCCAGGGATTTGTTGTTGAGCGGCAGAAGCCTGTGTCGTTCGAATATGAAGGGCTTCTGTTCGCCGATGGTTTGCGCATCGACCTGCTCATCAATTCGACGGTGGTTATCGAAATCAAGTCGGTCGAGAGATTGCTGCCCGTGCATCCGAAACAGCTCCTGGCCTATTTGCGGCTCTTGAACCTGCCTGTTGGCCTACTGCTGAATTTCGGCGCATCGACGATGAAGGAAGGCATGCGCCGTGTCGTCAACAACCTCGTCTCCTCTCAATCTCCGCGCCTCCGCGTGAACCAATTCTGATGTGGCGGTTCTACATCGACCGCGGGGGCACCTTCACCGACATCGTCGCCGAGGCGCCGGACGGTGCGCTGTCCAGCCTGAAGCTGCTGTCCGACAACCCCAACTACGACGACGCGGCGCTGGAAGGCATTCGCCGCTGTCTCGGTGTAGAAAGTGGCGGCGCCATCCCCTCCGAGCGCATCGCCGAGGTGCGCATGGGCACGACGGTAGCCACCAACGCCCTGCTGACGCGCACGGGCGAACCGCTGGTGCTCGTCACCACGCGCGGATTCCGCGACCAGCTGCGCATCGGATACCAGAACCGCCCCAAGCTGTTCGCGCTGAACATCGAGCTGCCGGACATGCTGTACGCGCGCGTGATCGAAGCGGACGAGCGCGTCACCGCGGAAGGCGAAGTGCTGAAACCGTTGGATGAGGAAACCCTGCGCCAATCGCTCGCGGCGGCGCAGAGCGATGGCCTTACAAGCTGCGCTATCCTCTTCATGCACGGCTATCGCTTTCCGACGCATGAGCAGCGCGCCGCGGAGATCGCGCGCGAGCTGGGCTTCACGCAAATCTCGACCAGCCACGACACCATACCGCTGGCGAAATTCGTCAGCCGCGGCGACACGACGGTGGCCGACGCCTACCTCTCGCCCATCCTGTCGCGCTATGCGGATCGCGTGTCGCGCGCGCTCGGCGGGCCTGTCCCCCGAAGCCTTGGCGAAGGGGGAACGCGATTGTATTTCATGACATCGAACGGCGGACTGGCGGCGCCGAAATTCTTTCACGGCAAGGATGCGATCACATCCGGGCCCGCCGGCGGCGTCGTCGGCCAGGCGGAAACGGCGAAGGAAGCGGGTTTCGATCGCGTCATCGGCTTCGACATGGGCGGCACATCGACCGATGTGTCGCGCTTCGACGGCACCTACGAACGCGTGTACGAAACGGAAGTCGCCGGCGTGCGGCTGCGCGTGCCGATGATGGCGATCCACACCGTGGCGGCGGGCGGCGGCTCGATCCTGCATTACGACGGCGCGCGGTTTCGCGCGGGGCCGGATTCCGCCGGCAGCGATCCCGGGCCCAAATGCTACCGCCGCGGCGGGCCGCTTTGCGTCACCGACGCCAATGTGATGCTGGGCAAGTTGAAGCCGGAATTCTTCCCGCAGATTTTTGGACCGCGCGCCGATCAGCCGCTGGATGCGGATGCGGTGCGCGCCGCGTTCGGCGAACTGGCGGGCACGGTTGGCCGGCCGGTGGAAGAAATCGCCGACGGATTCATCCGCATTGCGGTCGAGAACATGGCCAACGCGATCCGCCGCATTTCCGTGGCGAAGGGCTACGATGCGCGCGACTACACCCTCAACTGTTTCGGCGGCGCCGGCGGCCAGCATGCCTGCCTGGTGGCCGATGCGCTGGGCATGACGCGCATCTTCATCCACCCGTTCTCCGGTTTGCTGTCGGCGTATGGGATGAAACTGGCGGCGTTGCGCAGTGTCCGCCAGCGCGCCATCGGACTGGCGCTCGACGCCGACGCGATGGGCGAGATTTCCACGATCGCCGGTGAGCTCGGGGGTGAAGCAGAAGCAGAGGTGTTGGCGCAAGGGGCGGACCGCGCAAGCTCGGGCGCACGCGCGCACATCCGCTACCAGGGCAGCGACACGACGTTGCCAATTGCGCTGTCCTCACTCGAACAGATGACGCGCGAATTCGCCGAGGCCCACGCGCGCCTGTTCGGCTTCGGCTTCGAGGGCAAGACGCTGATCGTGGAATCGGTGGAGGTGGAAAGCATGAGTTCTCCCTCGCCCCCGCGCAGCGGGGGAGAGGGTTGGGGTGAGGGGGTTGTGCGAGCTTCGATGCCCCCTCACCCTGACCCTCTCCCCCTCAAAGAGGGAGAGGGAACTCATGTGCGATTCTTCTCCCAATCCTCATGGCACGAGGCGGCGGTGCATCGCACCGAAGATTTACCGGCCGGTGCGCATGTCGATGGACCGGCGCTCCTGATCGAGCCTCACCAGACTATCGTCATCGAAGCCGGTTGGCGCGCCGAGATCACGAATGCGCGCGCCGTCGTGCTGGCGCGTCATGCAGCCCCCCACCCGAAATCGCTGCGCGATTTCGACCTCCCCACAAGGGGGAGGTTGGACCAACAAGTCGACCCCGTGCTACTGGAAGTGTTCGCCAATCTGTTCATGGCGGTTGCGGAGGAAATGGGCGCCACGTTGCAGAACACCGCATCCAGCGTGAACATCAAGGAGCGGCTGGATTTCTCCTGCGC
>DASYBT010000048.1:0-9012 GCA_036500585.1 Rhizomicrobium sp. | reverse complement strand
GTACGGGTGAGCTGCGGGTTGAATCAGGAGGATGATTCAAGGCCTGCCGACGCTAGCAACGCCCGACAATCGCTGCGGCTGCGCAGAGGTGCCAAGGCGTCGGCAACGTCCATCGCGATGTTTTCCGGTTCGTGCCGCGCGACGCTGAGCTTCAGATACGCCATCGCCTGATCCCAGTTCTGCAGCCGCGCGTAGGCAAGCGCCACCTGATACGCCGATTGTTGCCGCCGCGCGTAGAGCTGCTGCTCTGCGGCGAGGATGGATTGCAGCATGGCGGTGTGTCCGCCAGCGGTGAATCCGGTTTGCGCCGCGTCGGCGATTTGCCGCTGCCGCGGATCGCCGCGCAGCTTGGCAGCGAGCGCCACTTCCTTCAGGTAAGCGGAATCGTTACCCGAGCCGAGATAAACCTCCGCGAGGTATTGGTGCGTCGACAAGAACTGCGGCTGTGTGTCTTCCAGCCGCCGCAGCAGCGCAATTGCTTCGGGCTTGCTCCCCTGATTGATCAGGATGAGACCTTTGTCGGCGAGGATCGCCATCGACTCCGGATCCAGTCGCGCCGCATCGTCGATCTCCCGCATGGCTTGAGGAAACTCGCGCACCGTCATCAGGAATGTCGCATACCAGTGGTGAATCTCCGCGCTGCCCGGCTTCAGTGCGATTGCGGTGAGGAATTGCCGGCGCGCATCTCTCGGATCGCGCGACCAATAAAAATCGTCGAAGGCGAGGGCGGCATGCGCCTCCGCGATGGAGGGATCGAGCGCGATGGCGCGCTCCGCCGCCGCCTTGGCGCGGGGGTAGGCGACCTCCGGCGGCATCGGCGTGAACTCGCGCAGCAGGTTGTAGCAATTGGCCAGTCCCGCGTAGGCCGGCGCATAATTCGGATCGCGCGCGATGGCGCCTTGGAAGTCCTTTACCGCGAAAACGAGCCCCGCAGGGGTGCGCGTCTGCCACTCGAAGAGCGCGGCTTTGTAGAGTTGGGTTGCTTTGGGGTCTTTCGATTCCGCAATGGCCGAATCCTTCGCGCGCCATAAGCCGGCGGTGAAATAGGCTGCACCGGCCAGACCCACGATCACGGCAAAGGCTGTGATGGCAATCGCAAAGGCTCGGGGGCGGTTCGCGGGCACAATCCCCGCGCCATCGGCCCTGGTTTCGCTCGGGGCCGTAGGAGATCCTTCCAGCCAAGCCCGCAGTTCGGACTCATAGGCATAGACGGTGGCCCCGGCGCTACCGGGGACACGGCGGATCGGCAGCGCCCGCGACGCCTCCCAGCGCTTCACGGTGCTTTCGGTGCGGCCGAAGAACCGGCCAATTTCCTTCCAGCCCACGATGGTGGTCGCGGCGTCTTCGCGCTTTTCGTCGGCCGTCCGCTCATCGCCGCCCCGCAACGAGTCGCCAGCCGGAGGTTCGGAGTTGCGGGACGTCATCGAACCGCCGTGGACGAGGGATTTCGGGACAGGCAAGGGGCAGCCCATTTGGTAGCAAATCGGCCCGTTCCAAGGCAATGCCGGTTTTCCTGGAGCGCGGTCTCTTGCGGGTCGTGCCGCGGCCCTCCTTTCTGCGGAGCGCAGCTGAACAGCCAGCTCTTTGGAAATGTGAGAAGGCAAGGGGATCACGAAATGACTGCACCGAAATCCGGATGGAAGAGATCACGCACGGCCGCCGTGATGCTTGGCGCCGCAATCTTGTCGACGCTCGGCCTGCAGGGCCACGCGATGGCCGGCAAGGGTGCGGACTGGCTGCAATACGGCAACGACAGCGGCCAGAGCGGCTTTTATGCGCACGAGAAATCCGTCGGAAAGAAGACCGTCAGCAAGCTTCAGCTGGTGGCATCGGGGGGCTCCGCTATTCAGTCCCCCGGACTGGTCTTGGATCGCGGCGTCATCTACACCGCGTCGAACGACGGCACGATCTATGCCCTCAACGCCGACGACTTTTCGACCATCTGGTCCGCGCCGCAACTCGCGGCAAGTCTTTTCGGCGACCTGACACCCGCTGTCGCCGGAAAAATCGTCATGACGCCGTGCAACGGAACGGTCAACAACAATCATGTCACCGGCTTGTGCGGCCTGAAGGCAGCGACCGGCGCATCGGCATGGAACACGTTCTGCGACGACTGCAGCATCCTCAATTCGCCATCTGTCGACGACAACCTTGCCTTCTATCAATACAATGTCGAGGCGGGGACCGCCGGCACTGTCTACATGGCCGCCGTGAATACGCGGAATGGCAAGCTCGCCTGGCAGTATGCGCAGCCCTACCACTGTCCGGACAACGGCCTTGGTTCAACCCAGCCCATTCCCGTGGACAATGGCCGCGTCTATGCGCCGCTCGGCTGCCAGGGAGCGCAACAGAATGAAAATCAGATCTGTGCGTTCGACGAGACCAGCGGCGCGCAAATCTGGTGCACCGACTACAACGACAACTACGCTGAGGATGTCGCCGCGAATGGAACCGTCTATGTCACGACGGGCAACGGTCACGTGATCGCGATGGATGAGGGCACCGGCGCGGTGAAATGGACGGCCACTACAGTCGATTGGGCATTCTCGCGCGTCGCGACGCCGGACATCCTTTATCTGGGTCTTGTACATGACAATGGCATCGTCGCGTTGTCGACGAAGACCGGCGCGCAGTTGTGGGCGGTCAGTGGCGGATTTGGCGGACTGACGGTAGCCAACGGCATCGTGTATGCCAATGTGGGCGGCAACAACGGACATGCCATCTATGCACTTGACGGCAAGACCGGCGAGTTCCTGTGGCAGAGCAATGAGGGCAACGGCAGTTCCGACGCGCGGGAAATCCTTTCCGGCGGCACGATCTATGCAGCCTGCTACACGATGTGCGCGTATAAAATTCCCTAGTCACCCTCGCGTTCGATTGGTGCGCAGTCGTTGATCCGTGGCGGTGGCAAATGCAGCCGCCACGGAACAGCGGCCTTAGCCGGGTGATTTTTTCCCCCTTTCACACAATACCGAGCCCGCTTCGCAGCCGGCAGGAACCAGACACCCCAATCGCGGTTATCCCCTTGCGAGCGCGGGAAACTCGGGAAGTTCCGCGCGCCCGGGTTTAAGCGAAAGGTGTCGAATGAGAATCGCGCAAGTCGCGCCGCTTGCCGAAAGCGTGCCACCCACCTTGTATGGCGGTACCGAACGGGTCGTTTCCTGGCTGACGGAGGATCTCGTCCGCCGCGGCCATGAAGTCACGTTGTTTGCCAGCGGCGAGTCCCAGACGGCCGCCGATCTTGTGCCGGTTGTGCCGAAGGCCCTGCGCCTCGATCCCAACATCCGCGACGTCCAGCCCTATCACTGCATGCTGCTCGACCGCGTCTTCGCGTGCGCACATGAATTCGACGTGATCCATTTCCACATCGACCTAGTGCATTACCCGCTGTTCCGCGCCATGGCCGACCGCGTCGTGACGACTTTGCATGGCCGCCTCGACCTGCCGGATCTGCATCCCTTCTATCGCGCCTTCCCGGAGATGCCGCTGGTTTCGATCTCGAATGCACAACGCAGTCCCATGCCGCCGGTGAACTGGGTGGACACGGTTTATCATGGGATGCCGCGGAACCTGTTTCGCCCCGGCAGCGGCGGCGACTATCTTGCGTTTCTCGGCCGCATCGCGCCGGAAAAGGGAATCGTCGAGGCAATCCGCATCGCCGAACGCGCCGCCATGAAGCTCAAGGTTGCCGCGAAAGTGGATACCGCAGACCGCGCCTATTATGAAGCGGAGGTGAAGCCGCTGCTTTCGAGCCCGTATGTGGAATTTGTCGGCGAGATCGGCGACCGCGAAAAGAACGATTTTCTCGGCAACGCGCTGGCACTGCTGTTCCCGATCTGCTGGCCGGAGCCCTTTGGTTTGGTGATGATCGAGGCCATGGCGTGCGGCACGCCGGTGATCGCGTTCGATTGCGGCTCGGTGCCGGAGATCATGGAGGACGGCCGCACCGGATTTGTGGTAACAGATGTTGCCGGCGCGGTCGCCGAGCTCGATCGCGTGCACATGCTCGACCGCAGCACCATCCGCCGCCGCTTCGAGCAGCGGTTCACCGTGGAACGGATGAGCGCAAGATATTTGGATGTGTATGATCGTCTGCTCGACAACCGGCTTCGTGCGACGCGGGCCGCGTGATTGGATGAAGCGAACGGATGAATGGTGGCGATGGCCCAGTCGCCGGTGAAAACAATGCCCGGTCAGACCGCGACGGATGAAAATCACCCGGCGTCTTTCTATATCGCGGCCTCGGCCAACATCCAGGAGAGCTGGCCGCGCGTTCTCAAGCACGGCAACACGTTCGCCATGTTCGATCAGCACGGCGACATCCTGCATGCTGCCGGCAATCCGGCCGGAATCTTTCACGAAGACACGCGCTATCTGTCGGGGTGTTATCTCCTGATCGAAGGCCATCGTCCGCTGCTGTTGAGTTCGACCATCCGCGACGACAACGGCGCCTTCACCGTCGATCTCGCCAATCCGGACATCTACCGCGACGGAGAACTGGCGCTTTCCCGCGAGATACTGCACGTCACGCGCACGAAGTTCCTGTGGAACAGCACCTGTTACGAACGGCTGGCGATGCAGAATTTCGACTCGCGCGAGCACACGACGCGCGTGCTCCTGTGGTTCGCAGCCGATTTCGCCGACCTGTTCGAGGTGCGCGGGCTGCATCGCGCGCGGCGCGGCACCTGCCGCTGCGAGAAGCTCGGCGCCGATGGCATCCAGTTCCACTATCGGGGACTGGACGATATCGACCGCTACACGCACATCCGGTTCGCGCCGGCGCCGGCCGTTCTAGACCAGCATCACGCGGCCTTTGACGTTACCTTGAAAGCGGGCGAGCGCGCGTCCGCTTTCGTGACCATGTCGTTCGGAACGAGCCCGCGCATCGGTGGACAGAAATTCGTTCACGCCGTTCGCGCCGCTCGCAAAAATTTGCGTTGCCGTGCGAGACGGATGGCAGCCATCAGCACGTCCAACCAGCTCCTGAACCAGGCGCTGTGTCAGGCCGTGGCCGATCTCAACATGCTGACCACGGAGACGCCGCAGGGTCCTTACCCCTATGCCGGCACGCCATGGTTCTCGACCGCCTTCGGCCGCGACGGCATCATCACGGCGCTGCAGATGCTGTGGCTCGACCCCTCGGTCGCGCTCGGAGTGCTGAAGTTCCTGGCGGCGCATCAGGCGAAGGATTTCGACGAGAAGTCGGAAGCCGAACCCGGCAAAATCCTGCACGAAATCCGCCATGGCGAAATGGCCAACCTCGGCGAAGTGCCGTTCAAGCACTATTACGGCAGCGTCGACTCCACGCCGCTGTTCGTGCTGCTCGCCGGCCGCTATTTCGAGCGCAGCAACGACCTCGACGCGATGGCCGCCCTGTGGCCGAACATCGAGGTAGCGCTCGGCTGGATCGACAAATGCGGCGATTTCGATGGAGATGGCTTCGTCGAGTACCGGCAGAAGACGCCGCAAGGCCTGAACAACCAGGGCTGGAAGGATTCCAAGGATTGCATCTCGCATTCCGATGGATCACTGGCGGAGGGCGCCATCGCGCTGGTCGAGGTGCAGGCTTATGTCTTCGCGGCCAAGCGCGCCGCCGCGACCATCGCACGCGCGCTTGGCGACGTGGCCCGTGCCGAGGAGCTCGAACGGGAGGCCGACCATCTTCGCACCCGGTTCGAGCGGACCTTCTGGTGCGACGACATCGGCACCTACGCGCTGGCGCTGGACGGCGACAAGCAGCCATGCGCCGTGCGCAGCTCCAATCCGGGTCACGCGCTGTTTGCCGGCATCGCGTCGGAGGCGAATGCCGCGCGCGTGGCGGCGTGCCTGCTGCGGCGCGATTCGTTTTCGGGATGGGGAATCCGCACGCTGAATTGCTGCGAGAAGCGCTTCAATCCGATGTCGTACCACAATGGCTCGGTGTGGCCGCACGACAATTCCCTGATTGCGCTCGGCTTCGCGCGCTACGGCTTCAAGGACGAGGTGTTGAAAGTCCTCAACGGGTTCTACGATTCGCTGCACTACCTCAATCAGCTCCGCTTGCCGGAACTGTTCTGCGGCTTCGGCCGGCGCGAAGGCAGCGGACCGACGCTTTATCCGGTGGCCTGTTCGCCCCAGGCGTGGGCCAGCGGCACTCTGCTCGCCCTGCTCGAAGCCTGCCTTGGGATGAGGATCGACGGCGCGCGCAACGAGGTGCGGTTGGAGCGCCCGCTGTTGCCGCCGTTCATCGACGATATTCGCATTTCCAATCTGCAGGTCGGCGACGGGTGCATCGATCTGCTGCTGCAGCGCCACGGCCGCGACGTGGTGGTCGATATCCTGAAGCGCACTGCCGACATCCGCGTGGTGACGGTCAGCTGATCTGGCGGGTGCCGGCTGGGTATCGGTGGGCTATTTCTATTGTTCGTTTGCGGAGAGCTGGCCGCCGGTCTGCACGATGTTCGGTGTGACGTTGGCCGGCGCGCCGATCGCATAAGGGGGGCGTCGCGCCGCTTTCAATCGGGCTTTCACGATTCGCGTGATCTCGACCTGATTGCTTTCGTTCCCACCCAGAACATGAAATGCCTGGTCGTCCTCGGCGACATAGAGTCCGACATGTCCGCCGATAAGCGTGCCGTGCGCATCGAAGCGATTGAACACAAGCACATCGCCAAGCGAACTTTTCGGCGACGCGTCGCCGAACTCGGCCCAGTTCAGCGCCCATAGCGGCTCGTCAGGAAATGCGTAGCCGGATGCGTGCGCAAGATGAGACATGAAAAGCCCGCACCAGGCCTGTTTGTCGTCGCTCGTGTAGATTTTGACGCTTTGCTTATGCGGCAACGCACCGATTTCCGTCACCCAACCCATGATGACCGGATTGTTTTCGGGTCCGGCGATTTCGTGAACGCCCCAATTGGCGAGTGCTTCGGCCACCATCTTGGGATGACCGCCATTGTCGGTCACGGACTTTTGCAGCCATTGATATTGGATGGGAATGTCGGTCATTCAGCGCCCCCCGACTTGCTGACAACTTCAGCAGGGTATCGCCGCCGCAACCTTAAGTACAGCCTTCAGCGCGAGATGGTTTTCCAGCGCTGATAGGAGGCGGTGCAGGTGGGCGGCAACGTCCATTCGACCTTGTCGGCGCCCTTCGGCATGCCCGCCAGTCCCGGATTGAGCATTGCCTGCGACACGCGAATGCCGAGCGGCCAGCGCGATTTTATGAAGGCGAGCACGGCGAGGATTTCCCCATCGCTCAAATGCCCGCCATAGGCCGGCATGTAAGATTTCGCAGTCTTGGGCCAGTCGGGGAAGCGGCCGGTCTTCACCATCTGGAACAGGGCTTCGTCGGAATGCATCCAGGTGTGGCCTGTCGCATCGTGCGCCGGAGCGCGGCGATGCGCGTATTGGTCGTCGAGTTGCCACAAGGGTTGGCCCTCAAGATTGCGGCCATGACAGGAGGCGCACACGGTTTCGTAGAGGTCGTGGCCCTTTGCCGCCATCGCCGCATTGTCGGCATTCGCAAAATGCGCGGCGCCGGGCGAAGCGAACGCAACCGCGGCGCCGCAGCCCGCCAGCATCGCAACCGCTAGGACAAACGCGAGGCGCAAGGCTACTTCACGTCCTTCTTCAGTTCTTGCGCCATCTGATGTCCCGGCACGTTCGCGGTGATGAGCGCCACGAATTTGCCCTTCGGATCGATAAGATAAAGGAATCCGCTGTGGTCGTAGGTGTACTGCCCGTGGCCCAGCGCGCGCGGCCGATAATAGACGTGGAAGGCTTTGGCCGCTGCTTCCGTCTCTTCGCCGTCGCCGCGCAAGCCCATGATGCGCGGATCGAACGAGGCGAGATACTTCTTCAGCACGGCCGCGCCGTCGCGCGCCGGATCGATGGTGACGAAGATCGGCTGGATCTTCTTCGCCAGCGGCCCGATCTCATTCAGGGCGACGCCGATCTCGTTCAACGTCGTGGGGCAGACATCGGGACAATAAGTGTAGCCGAAGTAGATCAGCATCCATTTGCCGCGGAAGCTCCCGTCGCTGACATCGCGGCCGTCGACAGTATGAAGCGCGAAGTGGCCGGTCATCGAGGGCCCCGGCAGTTCATCCGCGGTGGCCGCGACGGCGAAAAAAAGTCCAAGCGCCGCAGCGGCGGCAAAACGCAACATCCGCATTCTCATCTCGTCAACTCTTCGGCAGCACGCGGATGATGCCCATCATGCCGCCGTCCTCATGATCCAGGATATGGCAGTGGTAGACGAACTCGCCCACCGTCGGCCCGCGAAAATCCATCCGTACCTTGATGCTGGGGAACGGCCCGTCGCCCGCCCAGTACGGCACTTGGTAGGTGTCGTAGAACTGCTGCTGTTGCTTCGGCACCTTCTTGCCGTTCACTGCCAGAAGCAGGAAGTGGATCTGGTGAATGTGGAATTCGTGAACTTCCGCTGTGTGGTTCTCGATGGTCCAGTCTTCCACCGCGCCCTGGGTGGTCGTGATGTCCGGCGGATCATTGGGGTCGAACAGTTTTTGAAACTGTCCTTTGACAGTGATGTAGAACTTGAACCCTTCGGTGCGGCTGCCGGTGCTGGGGATTTCGGAGAAATAGAGATCGCGTTTGGCCGTGACCTCCGCATCGGCGAGACCGGCAAAGCGTTGCGCGTGCGGCGGACCGCTGCGCTCCGGCATCCGCTCCATGCGGGCGGCTGTGTTCGTCGTCTCGATCGTGGCGATCGGACGCTCGGGGTTGCTGTCGGCTGCCGGTCCGCCGTCGATCGCTTCCGTCATGAGCACCGCCTTCCTGCCCGGCCGTGGTGCCGAGACGATGAACTCGGCGCGGCCCGCCGGCGGCAGGAGAATGTCGCGCTGGGTGATGATGGTGCCCTGGGCGGTGCCGTCCTGCGATCCCACCGGCACGCCGTCCAATCCGACGATCTGCAGCGGCTGCGCCCTGTTCCCCACCTTCACCTGCAGATCGAGTATTGTGTTGGCGGACGCGTTCGCCACGCGCCAGAACTCCTGCGTGCCTGCCTGCATC